>NZ_CP045369.1:517500-627500 GCF_009363535.1 Microbulbifer sp. THAF38 | reverse complement strand
ACAACCCGTGGCCCGGTCACATAATCGCCGTACTCAGCGGTATTGGAAATAGAGTAGCGCATGTCGGCAATGCCGCCCTGGTACATCAGGTCGACAATAAGCTTCAGTTCATGCAAGCACTCGAAATAAGCCATTTCCGGCGCGTAGCCCGCTTCAACCAGAGTTTCAAAGCCCGCAGTTACCAGTGCAGAAACACCACCACACAAGACCGCCTGCTCTCCGAAAAGATCTGTTTCGGTTTCTTCTCGGAAATTGGTTTCGATAATCCCAGAGCGGCCACCACCATTCGCAGAGGCGTAGGAGAGGGCCAACTCTTTAGCCTTACCTGAGGCATCCTGATAAATTGCAATCAGGGTTGGCACACCACCCCCTTCAAGATAGGTCGAGCGCACAGTGTGGCCGGGGCCTTTTGGTGCAATCATTATGACGTCCACATCGGCTGGCGGCTCAATCAGTTCAAAATGCACGTTAAAACCGTGGGCAAAGGCGAGCGCCGCACCAGATTTTAAATTAGGGGCCACCTGCTCCTTATAAATATTGGCCTGGTACTCATCCGGCGCTAGGATCATTACCACATCTGCATCTTTAACAGCGCTCTCCACCTCGGCCACGCGCAAGCCGGCATTTTCGGCTTTACTCCAGGAACTGGAGCCCTTGCGCAGCCCAACAACAATATTCTCCACACCAGAGTCTTTGAGGTTATTGGCATGGGCGTGCCCCTGAGAGCCATAACCGATAATGGCAACATTTTTTCCGCGAATTAAGGAGAGCTCACAATCTTTATCGTAATAAACTTGCATGATTAAATTCCTGTTTCCTGCTATCTAAACACTTAATACTTTTTCACCGCGGGCAATTCCCGAAACCCCGGAGCGTACGACTTCCATAATGGTGTGCTCACCCAATGCCTGTAAAAATGCATCGAGCTTTTGACCAGTGCCAGCTACCTGCACGGTGTACATGCTGCTGGTGACATCCACAATCTGCCCACGAAAAATATCTACACTGCGCTTGACCTCATCGCGCTGGGCTCCATTTGCACGAACTTTTACCAACAGTAATTCCCGCTCAATATGGGAGCCTTCGGTGAGATCGACCAACTTCACAACGTCGATTAATTTATTTAGATTTTTTGTGATCTGCTCAATCTTGTGGTCATCACCGATAGTTACCAAGGTAAGACGCGACAGGGTGGCATCCTCGGTAGGTGCCACGGTCAAACTTTCAATGTTATAGCCGCGCTGGGAAAACAGCCCCACAACCCGGGATAAGGCTCCCGGTTCGTTCTCCATCAAAACCGAAATAATTCTACGCATCGCCTTAACCCCTATGTCCGTTCGGTTTTGCTCAGCCACATATCGCGCATGGAGCCGCTCGGCATGACCTGCATCGGGTAAACATGCTCAGAGGGGTCGACATAAACGTCGATAAATACCGTGCGATCTTTATGCGCAAAGGCTTCCTGCAGTTTTGTGTGCAAATCCTCTCGCCGCTCAATCTTCACGCCCAAATGGCCATAGGCCTCGGCGAGCTTGACGAAATCCGGCAGGGATTCTTCGTAGACACTATTGGATAGGCGCCCCTCGTACTGCATTTCCTGCCACTGCTTCACCATGCCGAGGGCCTGGTTATTGAGGCACAGAATCTTGACTGGCAGATGGTATTGAGTGGCGGTGGACAATTCCTGAATGCACATCTGGATACTGCCCTCACCGGTCACACAAACGACCTCTTTATCGGGGTGGGCAATTTTCACCCCCAGGGCAGAGGGCAGCCCAAAGCCCATAGTGCCGAGGCCACCGGAGTTGATCCAGCGGCGCGGCTTGTCGAAGTGATAGTACTGGGCTGCAAACATCTGGTGCTGTCCGACATCAGAAGTAACGAAAGCATCACCCTCGGTTATATCGTAAACCGCGCGAATCACCTCCTGCGGCATGATCAAGGCACCGTCAGTCTTATAGCGCGGAGCCGTATAGAGACCATGGCGCTCACGCCAGTCGTCAATCTGCCGCCACCAGTCAACAATGGCCGACTGGTCCGGTTGTTCCTCGCTGGATTTGAACGCTTCCAACATATCCGCCAGTACCGACTGCACAGTACCCACGATAGGAATATCGGCGACGATCGTTTTGGAAATAGAGGCCGGGTCCACATCAATATGGATGATCTTGGCCCCAGGGCAGAATTTACTGGGCGTATTGGTGACACGGTCATCAAAGCGCGCCCCTACCGCCAGAATAACATCGGCGTGATGCATCGCGGTATTGGCCTCAAAAGTACCGTGCATACCGAGCATACCCAAGAAACGTTTATCGCTACCGGGGAAGGCGCCGAGCCCCATCAGTGTATTGGTAACGGGATAATTCAGATGGCGAGCCAGCTCGGTGAGCAGTTCGGAGCCCTCCCCCTGTATTACACCGCCGCCGGCGTAAATTACCGGCCGGCGGGCTGACAGCAACAGCGCCACCGCCTTGCGAATTTGTCCGCTGTGACCCTTGCCCGCCGGAGTATAGGAGCGCATGCGCAGCTTCTCTGGGTAGCGGTATGGAAAGCGCTCGGCGGGATTGGTCACATCCTTGGGCACATCGATAACCACCGGGCCGGGGCGGCCAGTAGTGGCTATATAGAAAGCTTTTTTGACAATCTCGGGAATATCCTCAGCATTCTTTACCAGGAAACTGTGCTTTACGATTGGGCGTGAACAGCCAACCATATCGGTTTCCTGAAAGGCATCCTCACCAATCTTGTCGCTGGGCACCTGGCCCGAAATCACCACCATGGGGATGGAGTCCATATAGGCAGTCGCAATCCCGGTTATCGCATTGGTGGCCCCCGGACCAGAGGTTACCAATACCACGCCCGCTTTGCCTGTAGAGCGTGCATAGCCGTCTGCAGCGTGGGTAGCGCCCTGCTCGTGACGCACCAGGATATGCTTGATGGACTTCTGTCTGAAGATGGCGTCATAGATATGCAGTGCCGAACCGCCCGGGTAGCCGAAAATCAGATCTACCCCTTCATCCTGCAGCGCGCGAACCAACATATCGCCGCCGGAAAGTAATTCCACTTGAGTCTCCTCAATTTACCTAGTTGGTAGGATAGCCATCACCAAAGAACCGCTAACCGAACGAACAACAAGAATGTTGAACGGCAATTGTAAAGGAAAATGGTGACAGATATCAGCCTGTTGCGTGTTTACATGCCGATTTTTAGGATGGAATCATCGCGCGCAGTAAAACACCCAGCCTGCGACCGACACGTCAGTGTCAGAATTGCAGGCTAGCAGGCCTCCAGGGGTAGGGAGAGCCTCTCGACGGAATTGCGGCGGAAGGGTGGTCCACCTGAGCTAGTGTCCTGGCCGCGGGTGTGCGGAGACGACTACTCGCCGAGGAAGCAGTCGATTTTGCCAATCCAACCTTGACTGTCAATAGACATGAATGAAAGTGTTAAGAGAGTTACAGGAAAGTCCACCGATACCGGTACAATATGTCGGTTAAGGAAAGATAAAACGATGAGGGGTAATCCGATGCGCATCGCACTCGCAATACTATTCTCCGGCCTGGCACTGGCCGCTCAAGCCAACGGCATCTACAAGTGGGTAGATGAAGACGGTGTGGTGCATTTTGGTGAGCAGCCACCTAACAGCTCCGAAGTCGAGGTGATTAAAAAGCCTAAGTCGGAACGCTATAAGCAGTGGGAAGCGGAACAACAGGCCGCACTGGCCGCAGAGAAAGCCAAACAGGAGGCTGCCAAGCCCACTCCTGAGAAAAAAAGTACTGCAAAACAAGAGCCCCAGGGCTCCTCAAAGGTGGATGAGCAAGTTGCCCGCGCCCAGGCAGAGGCACGCGCGCAACGCTGTGAATCCTCGCAGAAGAATCTGAAAGCCCTGACAACTCATGCGCGGGTACGCGAAATCGACGAGCAGGGCAATCAACGCATGCTGGGTGAGGACGAGCGTCAGGAGCGTATCTCTAAAGAAAAACAGAGCATCCGCGATAACTGCTAACGCTCTCCGCGGCTACAACTCCTTGTAGGGCGTATCGTTAAACTGCTCCAGGCTGTAGCGCTCGGTGTAATAACCGGGTTCAAACAGCCTGTCTGCCCTCGGCACGGTCACCCGGGCAATACTCAGCTGCTTGACCAAATAGGGGCCGTCCTGATCGGCATCGCGGATCATCAGCCCATAGAATTCGAAGGGTATCCAGTGGCGTCCAGGTGAAAGCTCAACCGCATACTGGGTACTACCAATAGGGGTCTGCTCATCGTTGTAGAGGGAACCGCGGAAATAAAAGCGGCCTTGCTGCAGTACCTCCACTTCAGCTTCCACCAATAGGTTACCCTCACTGGTGAGCGAATCCCGCAAATTGCCGGTGTAGCTGCCGGTATCCTCAGACAGTGTAAAAGCGGCGGCATCGCGCAGACCGTCAATATCCGTATCCACGATGATTTTATAGATACCCGTAGGCAGCGACTGGCCCTGGTAAACACCCGCCTCCATTTCCGCTTCATAGACCAGGTCCCCATTGCTATCCGCGAAGGTCAGGGCACCCAATACGTGTTGATCGTCCAATACCATCAGGGCAGTCAGGTCCGCCGGCACCTTGGCTCCATCACTATCGGTCTGATAGGCATAGACCCGCACAGTATCCCCATACAGATAAAACTTCTGATCGGTCCACAGGGTCAGGGTATCTCCATTATCACTGTAGGTTGTGCGCTGATCGGGGGCGTGGGTCTGGGAAATTGGATCTTGCGAGGCGCTCTTAATCGCGCGGTTTTCCGGTGGGTAGCGATGGAATTTGGCCAGATCGGAAAGTAGGGATTGGTGCAGTTCGGTCTTCACTGGCCGCGCCTGGATCTCCTGCCACACCTGCACGGATTTATCCTCTACTGGATTCGCCTCAATGGACTCGATCCGTCGTAACTCCGCCAGCTTTGGCCGGTGGGTATCTACCCCACCCGCCTCGGCCTTGGCAACAACCGCCGTGGAGACTTCCCCAGCCTCTCCAGTGAACCAATAAGCCACTGCTGCGGCGATCAAGACAATAGATCCCAGGATGGCTAGGCGCCCCTTGAGGCGGTTGTTGCTGGCGGACATGGACTATCTCCCGCAAAAATTACTGAGTACAGGCAGCGATGCGGCCTGCGCTGTTTTTACCAACCCCGCAATCCAGACCGTCGGGGATACCGTCGTAATCTGGAGACAGAATACCGCCATTGCGCTGGGCATCGTGATCGGTATAGATACTGGCCAAGTTATAGGAGCGGGCCGTACCCTTGTTGTCGTTATTACAGGAGAAGGTGGCACTGCCGTAGGCAATCCCCATAAAGGTGTCGTACTGTTTCAGGTTTGACCAGAGGTTACGCTTGCCGGAACCGGAACAATTCATCTGAGAAGCGAGGTTGATGTAGCCATCATCTTCGCCATTCAACAGAGCTGAGGAAACACTTTCCACGCCGGGAAAACCTGCATAGCCACCGATGGTATAGACAGGGGCGCCCAGGTTAGTACCCACATAATTGCGCACCGTGTAAATATCGTTGGTCTGCATATAGCGTACCGCGGAGCACTCCCGGCCGAAGAAGAGGTCGTTGATCACCTCGTCATACCAAGTGCCATTACATATCCGGTCCACACCTTCGGTGCCGGTGATTGCGCCACCGGTGGTGAAAATCGCAGCCACTCCACTAATCGCACTATCAAAATCCACGGTTACCGCGTTGGTGTCACTCAGGCTGGCAACCTGCACTTCCTTGGTCACGGTTTTACAGCTCTTGCTGCCATACCAGGTTGTCGAGCACTTCTCGACTTCCTGCATTTCTGTATCGGTATCGTACTGCTCGTAAGCACGGTTGTAGTAAGGTGATCCCTCAACCGAATTACCAGCGATATACATCATCTGGGCAGCGCCTTGGCTGTGGGAAATAATCCAGAAGGTATCATCGGCGGAACACTGGTTTTCGTGTTCGAATCTATCCCCTGCTCCACTGCGGATCTGAATAATTTGCCGGGCAATTTCACCGGATGTTTGATCGTGCCAATAGGGAAGTTCGCCTTCATCGGTAGAGTTATACCCCACCACTCCATAATTTCCGCCATTGACTCGCAGTTGATCGATGAAACTACTGTTTTTATATTCATCGAAATAGGTTTCACTCCAGTAGTCCAGTGCCGGCTGCACTAAACTCCCAGTATTATCAGTGCTGGTTGTGTGCCCCTCGACTCCATGTCCATGGACCAGGATATAGCAGTTCTCAGCTACCGCTGAAGAAGCACCCACCATCGCAGCAAAAAAAACAGACAGGCCTGCGCCCAGTCGTTTAGACAGTGTCATGGTTATCGCCCTTTATAGTTTTATAAGTGGAAATTTACTGACCGCAGAGTCTCGAGGTATCCGTTTCGCAACACTCTGCAGACAACTGCAAGTTATCCGGTGAAGCTGGTATCGCAATAGGATTTTTGGCGCCAGAGGATGATCCAGTACGCCACGTGAGGCGACCAGCTCGTCATAATTCACATTTTTGTTTTCGTTGTTTGATGTGCCTTTGCTATGATCCAGTTAACGCCACCCGGACGGCAAAGAGTCATGAGAGACCAGAATAAAAATATGTCCGGCCATGCCGGCGTGCCTAAAATTTTCGCACCCTATTTTGTCACTGCCGCAGCGCGGCTCGGTATTCCTATTGGCACATTGATCGAGCGACTGCCATTCACTTTTAGCTGGAATCCCCGCGAAAGTGAGCGGCTCAGTTATAGCGAGTTCAATGCGTTGATCGAAAACCTGGTGGCACTTTCCCCGGTCTCTTCGCCGGGGCTAAGCTTCAGTCGCTTTCCCATTATTTTATGGCTGGAGGAAACGATTATCGAGGCGCAGCCCTCTCTTCGGCGTCCACGAGAAATCTTGCGGCCTGCGGAAATTGTTTTATCACAAACCCTGGCACCGCTACTGCGTTTCGAAACCAAGCAAGAAAATGAATTCGAAATTCTCACTTTGCACTGGCGCATGGAATTATTTAACGAGTCAGTAAACTATTTCTTCGCCGAGATGTTGATGGCCCGTATTGCAGAATTACTGCGTACCCTGAACCCTCAATTTACCGAGGTATGCGGTGTTAAATTGCGCAGTCCAAAGCCCGAGGATGATTCTATCTACGCTCGGATATTCCAAAGCCCGGTAGAGTTCGACTGTGATAGCAACGCCATTATTCTCAGTGCAGAAACCCTGGACTTCCCTATTCCCAGTTATCATAAGTTGCTGCGCAGCCAGAGTCGCAATGTTTTAAAAACCGTTCTGCACAATACCCTATCGAGCTACAACCTGGCGGCAAGCCTACGCTCCTGGCTGGAAAAGCATATCGTTCGCGAGGAAGTCACCATCAAACAGGCTGCCGCGCACTTCCGCACCAGTGGACGCACCCTGCAAAGGAGACTCAAAGAACAGGGAGTTACTTTTCAGGAGTTAAAAGAAAGTGTCACCCTGGCACTGACTAAGCGACTACTATTGTCATCCAGCGAATCCGTCGAAAGTATCGCCATAAAATTGCATTTTGCAGAACGTGCGGTGTTCACCCGTTTCTTTAAAAAGCACGAGGGGGTAACCCCCAGCGAGTACCGCCGCAGCAATGCCTCAAAAGATTTTCTCGATGCTTAGATACTTAAAAGAATCGCTCGTGGTGCCTTTAACTTCCGTGAGCTTGAGCCTGCACCTTTTTGTAGTCTCGCCCTAAATACAGATACATGGCGGGCACAACAAAAAGTGTAAACAACGTACCAATGGTCATTCCTGAAGCAACGACCAACCCCATGGCAAAACGAGCCCCTCCGCCTGGCCCAGAAGCAATCAGTAGGGGCACCATTGCCAACACCAGAGAGGCTGTTGTCATCAATACGGGGCGCAGCCGGATAGAGGTGGCCTCCTCTATAGCGGTGCGCTTATCCAGCCCCCCCATTTGTAATTTATTGGCGAACTCCACTATCAATATTCCATGTTTGGAAATAACACCGATCAGAGTCACTAGTCCTACCTGGGTATAAATATTGAGCGTGGTTAGACCAAGGCTGACAAAAATCATCGCGCCACATACGCTCATTGGCACAGTCACCAGCATAATGAGTGGGTCGCGCCAGGATTCAAACTGGGCTGCCAGCACAAGGTAAATCACTATCAGTGCGAAGAAAAAAGTTACTACTAATTCCGAGCCTTCCGTTTTGAACTGGCGGGACTGGCCGGAATAATCCACCGAGTATTCCGCGGGTAGTATTTCGCTAGCTGCGCTTTCCAATACCCCAAGCGCCTCTCCCAGAGTCACACCGGGGCGTGGCACTCCGGAAATTGTCACCGCATTGAGTTGCTGGAAGCGCTTTAATTGTTGTGGCTCCACGGTTTGACGCAAATTGATCAGAGTATTGACCGGTACAAGATCGCCATTGATCGCACGAATATAATATTGCTTCAATTGATCGGCGGTAAGACGGTCCACCCGCTCAACCTGTGGAATCACCTTGTAACTACGATTATCGAGGGAAAAACGGTTAACGTAGGCACCAGAAAGCATAGCTCCCAGATCTCGGCTGAGATCCACCATGTCCACTCCCATGGTAGCAGCCTTTTCCCGATCTATTTCTATAACGATCTTGGGTTTATCAATTTTCAGATCGGAATCCAAAAAAATAAATTTTCTACTCTGCAATGCCTTCGCCATAATCTCACTGGCAACATCGGCGAGATTTTCCATCGGCTCTGTCGCCCCGATCACAAACTCCACTGGTAACTGACCACCCGCGGTGGGCAGGCTTGGCGGCACCACCACCGCCACTTTGAGTCCGGCAATCTTGCGGACATCTTCACTGATCAGTTCCTGCATTTCTTCGGTATCGCGCTGGCGTTTTTCCCAAGGTCCTAACACAAAACCCGCGGTGGCATTGTTGACGCCACTGCTAAAAGTACCAGCACCGTTGAGCAAGAAAATATTTTCTACCTCAGTGTAGAGATCGGCAATATCCACTAACTGCCCACTGTATTGCTCGACATAATCCAGAGTGGCATAGGCATCTGCAGTGGAGATAGTGAGAATCAAGCCCCGGTCCTCAGTGGGTTCCAACTCTTGAGGGGAGGTAATAAACAGGAAATAGCAACTTACCAGAACAATCAGTCCGAACAGCAAAATAACCCCGCGCTCTTCTAGCGCGCTGTGCAAACGTTTCTCAAACCCTTTTTGCAAATGGGCAAAGCGCCGTTCGAGCCAAGCCTCCAAGCGCGTGCCACCGCCCTCCCGTGGTTTCAGAATTCTTGAAGCCATCATCGGCGAGAGTGTCAAGGCTACAACGCCGGACAGCAGCACGGCACCCGCGAGGGAAAACGCAAACTCAATGAACAGGGTTCCGGTAAGGCCGCCGAGAAAACCAATAGGAATGTAGACGGCGATCAAAGTAGTGGTCATGGCTACTACTGGCCATGCCAGTTCGCGCGCCCCAACAATGGCCGCCTCTCGTGGCGAGAGCCCTTCTTCAATATGGCGATGCACATTTTCCAAAACAATAATCGCATCATCCACCACTATGCCAATGGCCAGCACCATGCTCAGCAGCGTCAATAAATTGATGGAAAAGCCCATCAATAGCATCAGAAACATTGCACCGACCAAGGAGAGAGGGAGAGCAATAGCTGGAATTAAAACACTGCGCAGAGAACCCAAAAACAGGTAGATCACCACGATAACGATGATCACCGCTTCAACAATGGTACTCACAACTTCAGAAATAGAATCTTGAATATATTCAGTGCTGTCATAGGGAATTTCTCCCAGCATTCCATCGGGTAACTGTGGGAAAATTTCACCCTCCAGTTTTTGCCGCACCTGCTTGATAACATCCAGGGAGTTCGCATTCGGGGCCACTTCGATAGCGATAAAAGTGGCGGACTGTCCATTGAATGTCACCGAGCTATCGTACGTCTCGGCACCTAACTCAATATCGGCAATATCACCGAGCCTCACCAATTGGTCACCACTGGCGCGGACCACCAAATTTTGAAAATCTACCTGGCGGGAAATATCTGTATCCGCTCGAATTTCCATCGCCACTCTCGAACCCTTGGTCGCACCTACCGCAGATAGGACATTGTTGTTGCGCAGGGCATTGGACACATCATCGGGAGTCACCTCTAGCGCTGCCATTTCTTTGGGTTTTAGCCAGGCGCGCATGGCAAAAGTGCTATCGCCAAGCAAGCGTGCACGTTGCACACCGGCAACAGTTGCCAGCTTGGGCTGCACGACTCGAACCAGATAATCGGTGATCTGATTGTTGGCGAGAATTTCCGAGGAGAACGATAAATACATGGCGGCAGTGGTCTCCCCTTGCTGCATCTCTACACTGGAATCTTCAGATTCCTCGGGCAGATCACTACGCAGTTTATTAACCTTGGCGACTACCTGGGTGAGCACCTCGTTCGGGTCATAGTCGAATCGCACATAGGCATTAATGGTGGACAGTCCCTGAACACTAGTCGACACCATATAATCAATGCCATCTGCCGTAGCAATCTCCTGCTCCAGCGGTGTGGTAATAAAGCCCTGAACCAGATCGGAATCGGCGCCCACATAAACGGTGGAAACTGTGATAACTGCATTTTCCAGTTCCGGGTACTGGCGAATATTTAATTCAGTAATTGAGCGCAAGCCCAGCAGAAAAATAAAAAGGCTGACTACTGAAGCTAATACCGGTTTACGAATAAATATCTCTGTGAAGTTCACCGCAACTCCCTGCAGAAATTAACTATTCCCAAGTGTGGGAGATGGGTTTTCCGGTGGCTTGTTTTCATTATTGATCACTGCTCGCTCACCATTGCGCAATTTGAGCAATCCACTACTGGCCACCTCATCACCCTGCAATAACCCCTGTACAATTTCCACCAGGTCACCACGCTCTTCCCCGGTTTTAACAAAACGCTTATTTGCGATGACACTGCTATTAGTAGCGTCCTTTTCCAGTACAAAAACCGAGACGCCGTAAGGAGCAAATAACAAGGCCGTGCGGGGTACGACAAGTACACGCCGGTGAGCTTCTATTTGCACGGAAACCTGGGCAAACATACCGGGACGCAGGTGTTTCTTGGGGTTTTCCAGTGTTGCCTGTATCAGGAAGTTGCGGCTGGCCATATCCACTCTGGGATCTACGGCAGTAATCTTTCCGCTGTAGGTATTCTTAGGAAAGGCATCGGTAGTCAAGCTAATTGGCATGCCCTCTTTAACTAAGGCGTATTTTTGCTCCGGAAGGGAAAAATCGACAAAGATTGGATCCAGCTGCTGCAGCGTCACCACCGCATCTCCGGGGCTGACATTCTGGCCCAGGTCTATGCGCCGAATACCCAAAACACCATTAAATGGCGCCAGGACTCGCCGTTGATCGACCCTGGCGCGCTGTACTTCGATATTGGCCACTACCTGATCTAAGGTACTGCGCGCAGTATCTAGATCCGCTTCGGTGGTCACCCCGCGCTCGGTGAGGGTTTTAATACGTGCATAATTGCGCCTTGCCAAACGCAGCTCGGCGTCCAGAACCTGTAGCTGCGCCTTTTCCGGCTCCGCGAATATTTCCAGTAGGAGATCATTTTTATGCACATACTGACCGGACTTAAAGTGGATGGCACTCACGACACCCTGGGCTTCAGTCGTGACTTCAACACCATTAACTGCACGGACTGTCCCCACTCCACTTAAATCCTCCCGCCAATTTTGTACCTGGGCCTTTGCCGAGGTCACCGTAGGCGCCGGTAACGTCATAGTGTCCAGATATTGGTTCACCATACGATGGACAATAAATTTATACGCAAAAATGCCGCCAAACAGTACTAGGCAACCAAGCAGCATTAGCATCATGCGCTTACTGATAATTTACCCCCGATCGTTTACAACAATTCTGCAGTGAATAAGCTGGAAAATAAGACAAGCCCCAACTCAGCAGGCCACTCATTTCAGTTTATAAAGAAAATCCCGTGTATACCGGCAGACACTGATGGGGTTGCAAAAAAAACGAACTTAGGTGACTGGGGAGGAAGAGAGATGCCGACAACCAGGCGGGAAATAAAGCAAGAGCGCAGGCAAATACAGAAATAAAGCCTAGCTTACAGGCCAATGAAACAGATAAAGACTTATCTGTTTCATTGGCGGAGTAAACGTCAAGATAATCGCTTAGCGAAATACCGCCCGATCGCCCTCTACATCCGCATGGATAGTGGTTCCGGGCGTAAACTTACCGGCAAGCACATCCTGAGCCAGTGGATTTTCCAGCCAAATCTGAATTGCCCGTTTCAGTGGCCGGGCGCCATAGACCGGATCAAATCCCACCTCCGCGAGCTTGTTCAGCAAGCCCTCAGAGATCTCCAGTTTCAGGTCGCGTTCACTCAGGCGGCGACACAACTGGCGCAATTGAATTTCCGCAATGGAACGCACTTCCGCCTTATCCAATGGATGGAACACCACCACTTCATCGATGCGGTTAATAAATTCCGGACGGAAATGATTGCCCACCACCTCCATCACCGCATTTTTCATCTGACGGTAGCGGATTTCTGCATCCAGATCGTCGCCATTTTGGGCACTGGCAAACTTCTGGATCAGATCCGATCCCAGGTTGGAAGTCATCACCACAACGGTATTGCGGAAATCCACAGTACGCCCCTGACCATCGGTCAGGCGTCCATCATCCAGCACCTGCAGAAGAATATTGAACACATCCGGGTGCGCCTTTTCCACCTCATCAAGCAGTACCACCGAGTAAGGCTTGCGCCGCACCACCTCGGTCAAATAGCCGCCCTCCTCATAACCCACGTAGCCGGGAGGGGCACCGATCAGGCGCGCCACAGAGTGCTTCTCCATAAACTCCGACATATCGATGCGCACCATGGCATCTTCGGTATCGAAGAGAAATTGCGCCAACGCCTTACAGAGCTCTGTTTTACCAACGCCTGTAGGGCCCAAGAATAAAAATGAGCCATTGGGGCGATTGGGATCGGCGAGACCCGCGCGGGAGCGTCGCACCGCATTGGCCACGGCGTCGACGGCTTCGCCCTGCCCTATAACACGCTTGTGCAGTTCATCTTCCATACGCAGCAGTTTTTCCCTCTCTCCTTCAAGCATTTTGGAGACCGGGATACCGGTCCAGCGGGAAACGACTTCGGCCACCTCTTCATCGGTTACCCGGTTGCGCAGTAGGCGCGGCTCTTCTGTCGCCTCATGGGTTGCAGCAGACTTTAACTGTTGCTCCAGCTGCGGAATCACACCGTATTGCAGTTCCGACATACGGGTCAGGTCCCCGGCACGACGCGCGGACTCCATATCCAACTTGGCCTGCTCCAATTTCTCTTTTAAGTCGTGGCTGCCGGCGAGCTGGGATTTCTCGGCTTTCCAGACTTCCTCAAGGTCAGAGTATTCTTTTTCCAGCTGGTGAATTTCCTCCTCCAGCTTAGCTAGACGCTTCTGCGTAGCCTCATCGTCTTTATCCTTCTTGACCGCCTCGCGCTCGATTTTCAGCTGGATTAAACGGCGCTCCAGTTTATCCATGGACTCCGGTTTGGAGTCTATTTCCATACGGATGCGGCTGGCCGCTTCGTCGATCAGGTCGATGGCTTTATCGGGCAGCTGGCGATCGGTGATATAACGCTGGGACAGTTTGGTAGCGGCAATAATGGCCGAGTCGGTGATATCTACGCCGTGGTGCACCTCGTAGCGCTCTTTCAATCCACGCAAGATAGCTATCGTGTCTTCCTCGGTGGGCTCGTCCACCAATACCTTTTGGAAACGGCGTTCCAGGGCGGCATCTTTTTCGATGTACTTGCGATACTCATCCAGGGTTGTGGCGCCAACACAGTGCAATTCACCCCGCGCCAGTGCCGGTTTGAGCATATTGCCGGCATCCATAGCGCCTTCAGCCTTGCCGGCCCCCACCATGGTGTGTAATTCATCAATAAATAGAATAATCCGCCCTTCCTGCTTGGAGAGTTCATTGAGCACCGCTTTTAAGCGCTCTTCAAATTCTCCGCGAAATTTGGCGCCGGCCAATAGAGCGCCCAGATCCAGGGACAGCAGGCGCTTGTCTTTGAGACCTTCAGGCACTTCGCCATTTACGATCCGCTGAGCAAGCCCCTCGACAATCGCAGTTTTACCCACACCGGGTTCACCAATCAGCACTGGGTTATTTTTGGTGCGGCGCTGTAGCACCTGAATCGTGCGGCGAATTTCATCGTCGCGGCCAATCACCGGGTCGAGCTTGCCGGATATCGCACGTTCGGTCAGATCCAGGGTGTATTTATCCAACGCCTGGCGCGCTTCTTCCGCATTAGGGTCGTCAACTTTTTCATCGCCACGCACTTTTTGTATCGCCGCCTCTAATTGTTTTAAGTCGCCATTGGCGTTGAGAATTTTAGAAATTTCCCCCGCAGCGGATTCAAATGCCGCGAGTAAAACTGTCTCACTGGAAATAAAACTGTCACCATTTTTCTGCGCTTTTTTATCCGTGAGATTCATCAGGCGCATAAGCTCCTGTGACATGCCCACATCCCCTGTTGGGGAGCTGATCGTTGGCAGCTGATCCAGTCTCTTGGCTAAGTCGTTGCGCAGGCCATTTAGATTAAACCCCGCCTGGGATAAAAATGCGGGCACGCTGCCGTTATTTTGGTTGAGCAGTGCAAGTAGCAAATGTTCTGGGTAAATTTGGTTGTGATCCCTGCCAACGGCCAGGGATTGTGCGTCGGCAAAAGCTGCCTGCAGCGGGTTTGTCATTCGATCTATACGCATGAATGCAACCTCTCCTACTCGGGATTTTGTGTAGCACTGCGTCGATAGCAACCGGGAGGCGCCACGCTTCAGTGTAGTGATGAGAAGTAAAATAGGGGCGGGGGAAAGGTTTTCAATGATTTAAATCAATTGGTGGGAATTTCTGACATAAGTTGTTAATACACAAAATAATTTTTGCCAGAATGCAGTTTTAGCTTCCCACCTCGACTTGATTTGTGTGCGCGGCGCCCCAACAACGATCAGATGAAAGCGGCGCGCTCTGCCACAGCCTTACCGTAAGTGAGACCGTATAAGTGAGACCATAAGTAGAGAGAAGCGCGAGCGACATAGAGAGTAAAATAAAACCCACTCGCTCTGGTTCTTTTAATCAGCTTTCATCATTAACCAACCAGATTAACGAAGCCATACGACCGGTGGTTTTTTCCCTGCGATAGGAAAAAAAGCGTTCGGCCGCATTCACTGTACAGTGTTCACCACCATAGATGTTCTCGACTCCGAGTTCAGCTAGTTCAGCCCGCGCCAGGGCATAGATATCGGCGAGGAAATGCAATGGCTTCTGGCTGTGGGGACGGAAACACTGGGCAATCGCTTCGGTGTGCGCGCCACTCTGGGCATGCTCAAAAAAGGCTTCCAAAACATCGACTCCCGTTTCAAAAGCCTCGGGGCCAATCGCGGGCCCCAACCAGACCATTAATTCTTGTGGGTCGCATTCGAGTGCCGCAACCGTATTTCGCAATATGCCCTCGGCTAAGCCTCGCCAGCCCCCGTGCGCCGCCGCTACCTTGGTGCCAGTCTTGTCGCAAAAAAGTACCGGTAGGCAGTCAGCGGTGAGAACTGCGCAGACGGCCCCACCCCCAATGTTAAAGCTGGCATCGGCGGTACGTACAAGCCCGTCAGCCTGCGCCTGAATAACCTTGTCACTGTGAATCTGTTCCAGCCACTGAGGCTCCGCCGGCAGCTTCAACTCCTCCGACAACTGCCGCCGATTGGCCTTCACTGCAGGTTCCTCATCCCCCACATGAGCGCCGAGATTGAAGCTACTATAAGCCCCGCTGCTGGCACCGCCATTGCGCTGGGTGGTTACCGCGCGCACCTCGGCTGGAGCAGGCCAAGAAGGAGTCAGGTAATGATCAGTGGACATGGTATTTCTGCTTTATAACGATGTTGCGAAACGGACAGTGACTGTGCGCTTCAGCGCAAGTGGCTGGGGCCACTAACATTCACTCGCGCTGGTCCCTACCGAGAAGATCGAGCAACTGGAGCATATCCGTTGGCATGGGAGCACACCAGTGCATATTTTCCCCAGTCAGCGGATGAACCAGGGCCAACTCTGCAGCGTGCAAGGCCTGGCGAGGGAATCCCTGCAGTGCTTGGACCAGCTCTCTACTTGCCTCTGCGGGCAATTTAGGCCTGCCCCCATAAATCGGATCACCCACCAAAGGATGGCGAATATGGGCCATATGAACGCGAATCTGGTGGGTGCGCCCAGTTTCCAACTTACAGCGCAGTAAAGTGTGAGCGCGAAAGCGCTCTTGCACCTGATAGTGGGTGATAGCTTCTTTGCCACCAAAGTCCAACACGGCCATTTTCAGGCGGTTTTGCCGATGGCGACCGATAGGTGCATCGACACGTCCCGGCCCGGTTATAAAGCCTTGCACCAGGGCATCGTATTGCCGACTGACCGTTCTCTGTTTTAACTGGTCTACAAGATGTACTTGCGCCGGCAGGGTCTTGGCAACAACCATCAAACCGCTGGTGTCCTTGTCCAGACGGTGCACAATGCCCGCACGGGGAATCTTTTCCTGATCTGGGCAGTGGTGTAACAGGCCATTCAACAAGGTACCATCGGGATTGCCTGCAGCCGGATGAACCACCAGGCCAGCGGGTTTGTTAATCACAATGAGGCTGTCGTCCTCATAGACAATATTCAGGTCCAGGTCCTGGGCGGTCCAGCTTCCCTGGGGCTCCAGCTCCGCGCGCAAGCTGAGCCGCTCACCGCCAAATAGCTTATCCTTAGGCTTGGCAGCAGCACCATTTAGGGTGAGTTGCCCGCCTTTGATCCAGGATTGCAGGCGAGAGCGGGAATAATCGGGAATTAATTCGGCTGCCGCTTGGTCTAATCTTTGACCAGCCATAGAGGCCGGTACTTCAATATCGAGTTTTAGGTGGTCATTCATCAAACAATTGCAAATACTTTGGGCAGCTCCGGGACTGTGTTTAAATGTCTGGAGCGCCAGATTAATCTTGGCGGATAGTTTAATAAGGTAGAGTGTGAGAATGATAGAGCGAGGGGCTATACAAGCCTGGAAAATGCTGTGGCTGGCCTTGGTGTCCGCAATATTGGTTGCCTGCGCCAACACCGATGATTCTGAAGAGGGTCTGCCCACCGGCAACCGCACTGAACAGGCCTTCTACGAGGCTGCCCAGCGGCAACTGCGCACCAGCCAGTGGGACCTGGCAATCAAGAACCTGCGCGCCCTGGAAGACAACTTCCCCTTCGGCAACTACGCCGAACAGGCCCAGTTGGAGTTGATCTACGCCTACTACCGCAACTATGAGAACGATGCCGCCATCGCCGCCGCGGATCGTTTTATCCGCCTGCACCCGCAACACCGCAACGTCGATTACGCCTATTACATGAAGGGGCTCTCCTCCTTCACCGAGGGCGCCGGCCTGTTTGAGCGCTTTATGCCCACCGATCTAACCAATCGCGATCCTGGCGCTGCGCGCGAGTCCTTCGCCTACTTCTCACAGTTGATGGCCCGCTATCCAGAGAGCCGCTACGCTGCAGACGCACAGAAACGCATGATTCACCTGCGTAACCTGCTTGCCCGCTATGAGATTCACGTGGCCAACTACTACTTCAAGCGCGGCGCCTACCTCGCCGCCGCCAACCGCGGCCGCTACGTTGTGGAGAACTTCCAGCAGACCCCGGCTGTGCCCGATGCGCTCGCAGTAATGGTTCAGGGTTACCACTTGATGGAGATGCCCGAGCTGGAGGCCAACGCCTTGAGCGTACTGCGCAACAACTACCCCAAGCACCCGGCTTTCAATGAAGATGGCACCTTCAACTACGCCTACTTCAAGGGTGCCAGCGGCCGCAGCCTGGTCCACCGCGTAACTCTGGGGCTGTTTGAGAAGTCTGACCCACAAGGCTTCGACAGCCGTGAGCTGTACAACCCCGAGTACAATCGCGGCGAGGCTCCCCTCCCACCAGAGCTGATGTAAGGCCCCCTGTTAAACGTAAAAACGGCGCCTTATGGCGCCGTTTTTACGTTCTAAGCTGGCTTATTCTCCAGCCTTCCAACCGTTGGTAATCGGGTAGCGACGATCCCGCCCGAAGCCCCGCTCGGAAATCCGCACACCCACAGCCGCTTGGCGACGCTTGTATTCATTGCGCGCCACCAGGCGCACCACCCGCTCTACAATGCTGCGCTCAAAGCCCTGCTTGATAATTTGTTCGGCACTGTAATCCCTATCGACGTAGAGATTCAGAATCTCATCTAACACTTCATAGGAAGGCAGACTATCAGTATCCGCTTGGTCGGGAGCCAACTCGGCGCTTGGTGGTCGTGTAATCACAGTCTCTGGGATGACCTCCGAGACCGTATTGCGATAGCGCGCCAACTCAAACACCAGCACCTTGGGCACGTCTTTTAAAGCATTAAAACCGCCCACCATATCGCCGTATAGGGTGGCATAACCGACCGCCATTTCACTCTTATTGCCGGTGGTCAGCACCATCGCTCCCTTCTTATTGGAGATAGCCATTAATAGCACTCCACGAGTTCGGGCCTGTAAGTTTTCCTCGGTGGTATCCCTTTCACTGCCAGCAAACTCTTCCGCCAAAGCTCCCATAAAGGCATCGAAAATGGGCTCGATACCAATCTCCCGGTATTCGACACCCAGGCGCTGAGCCTGATCGGCAGCATCGGTCTTACTCAGGTCCGAAGTGTAGTGGAACGGCATCATCACCGCTTCAACCCGCTCCTTGCCCAACGCATCCACGGCAACTGCCAAAGTCAAGGCCGAGTCAATCCCGCCTGATAGCCCCAGAACCACGCCGTTGAAACCGTTCTTATTGACATAGTCGCGCACCCCCAACACCAGTGCCTGGTAAACCGAAGCCAAGTCTCCCATAAGCGGGGCCATCTCGCCGGGCAATAAAGTCACCCTACCGCTCTGCTGGGAAACCGATACGGGTAATAATTGCTCGGCAAATTCTTCTGCCCTGGCGCAAACCTGCCCCTGAGCATCTACAGCCATGGTGCCCCCGTCGAAGACCAATTCATCCTGGCCTCCACACCAATTTACATAAACAATCGGCGTTTCAACCGCACGCGCTTGCCTGGTTATCAACTCCTGACGCTGCAGAGCCTTACCACGATGGAAGGGGGAAGCGTTGATATTCAGAATCAACTTAGCTCCGGCCTCTACGGTCTTCTGTAAAGGCTCTGGATGCCAGATATCCTCACAAATACTAAAGCCAACCGGGATCCCCTTGATATCCACCACACAGGGCCCATCCCCCTTGGTGAAATAGCGTTTCTCATCGAATACTTGATAGTTCGGCAGCTTTTGCTTGGCGTACTCCGCCACCAACTCCCCATCGGCAATCAGGCCTGCCATATTAAAAAGCCTGCCATTGCGATGGCGGGGGTAGCCAACCAGAATCGCACAGGGCAACTGAACCGCTTTCAAAGCTTCCAGTGCAGCATCAATACGAGTTTGCATACTGGGCCGCAGCAGCAAATCTTCCGGAGAGTAGCCACACAGAGTCAACTCGGGAAACAAGACTAGATCGGCACCCATTTCGCGGTGGGCCCTGTTAGCCACCTCGATAACTCGGGCGGTGTTACCGGGAATATCTCCTACGAGAGAATTGATTTGTGCCAGCACTAGCTGCAAAGTAGACATGGTTAAACCTCGGACAAGACAGGCCGCCATTGTAACCCCTGTGGGCTGTAACAGCAGCGGCCACCACAACAACAAACCGGGAAAACATCTTGAGTAGTGCCAGCAACACCAGTACCTCCCCCTCGTTTCAACACTATGAGTTATTGCGCATCTGCGCAATCTACCGGCTGTCTATCGCCCTGGTATTACTGGGCGTTTTCTATTCGGATATCGGCGCCGGTGCCTTTGGCGATGACGCTCCGTTACTTTTCCTATATACAGTTGTGGTGTATGCCATTCTTAATTTTGGTTGGCTAATTTTTTTACGCCAGCAGGCCTATCAAGTGGGCACAGGCCAAATCGGTATCATTTTGGCCTGTGACATTTTGGTTTTCCTTTTATTGATAGAATCCAGTGGTGGCCTCAACTCAGGCCTCGGCTATCTACTGCTAATTAACTGCTCGATAGGTTCCATCCTCTTGGATCGCCGTATGAGTGCCTTCTTTGCGGCGCTGGCTAGTCTCGGAGTGATCGGACTGCAGTTATACAATTTGATCTCAGGCCGGGGTACCAGCCAGGATATCGTCGCTGCGGGAAGCCTGGGACTACTACTATTCGCCACGGTAAGCGCACTCCAGTATTTGTCTGCACGTATCCGCAGCGCCAATTTGCGTGCGGACCAACAGAGCCGCCAAGCCGCACACTTACAACGGCTGGCCCAGCAGATTATCGAACGTATGGGTACTGGAGTTCTGGTGATGGGGCCCGGCGGCCAAACCGAGCTGGTCAACCAGGCCACCCGGCGACTCTTAGGAGAGCAGCTACACACTGAAAGTAAAGCGGGGAGCGCGTTACGCCAATCCATCCTCCAATGGCGCAACAATGAAGGACCCGATACTCCCCTGCTACAAGCGGAAAATGGCAGTGAACTGCAACTCAACTTCGCCAAGCTCGAACATGAAAGTGGCAGTAGCACACTGGTTTTTATGGAAGATAACCGCAAGCTGGCGGAAGCCGCACAGAAATTGAAGCTCGCCTCTCTCGGGCACCTCACCGGCTCTATCGCCCATGAAATTCGCAACCCACTGTCAGCTATCAGCCATGCCGCCCAGCTGTTGTCCGAATCCTCCCAATTGCGCGAGGAGGATCACTATCTTACCGAGATCATTTGCAGACAGAGCCAACGGGTGAACCAGATCGTTGAAAATGTTATGCAGCTATCCCGGCGTCGAGCCGGCAATCCCCAGGAGCACAACCTAAGTAGCTGGCTACAACAACTCATGCAGGATTACAGCGCCGGCTCTGATAAGGGCTACCGAGTCGAACTCGACTTGCCATCTCAGCCCCTCAGCGCCAAGTTTGATGCAGCACAAATGGCCCAGGTCGTCACCAACCTAACCGACAATGCCCTGCACCACTCACAAGCGGCTACCGGCGAGCGCCAGGCCGAAATCCGCGTGCATTACAATCCAGAGCGCGGTTGTACCCAGCTAGATGTGAAAGATCGGGGGCCTGGAGTTCCACAGGAGCACCGAGACAAGGTTTTCGAGCCTTTTTTCACCACCGGCAATCGCGGCAGCGGGCTGGGCCTCTATATCGCCCGGGAACTGTGTGAAAGCAACCAGGCAAATCTCTATCATTGCCGCAGTGATGATGATATGAGCTGCTTTAGGGTTGAATTTGCTCACTAAACCGATGTGACTTGATTCTACTCAGGAATTTTTCCCAAAATGTATGGGATTATTCGTAAAGAATTTCTGACATAATCAGAATCGGCACCTTTGCCTACAATCTCCACAAAACAAGAAAAGACAGAGAATTGATGCTACCTCTGGCCCTGGTTGTCGACGACGAACCGGATATCTGCAAACTAATCACACTCACTCTGCAGCGCATGGATGTGAACTGCCACACCGCGGCAAACCTCGCGGAGGCAACACGCTTGCTCACAGAGAATCGCTACGACTTCTGCCTTACCGATCTGCGCCTGCCCGACGGCGATGGCCTGCAATTGGTGGAGCATATCCAGAGTGGCGCTCATCGAGATCTGCCCATCGCAGTGATTACCGCCCACGGCAATATGGATACCGCAATCAAGGCACTGAAGCTCGGTGCCTTTGATTTTGTCAGTAAACCGGTCGACCTGGAGCGACTGCGCAACCTCGCCCAGCTGGCCCTGCGCCTAAATAGGGAGCGCGACCCCCAGCTCAGCAAGAGCTCGGAGCAGCTGCTTTTAGGGGAAGCGCCAAATATGCGCAAGCTGCGCGAGCAAATTGCCAAAGTCGCGCGCAGTGATGCCCCGGTTTATATCAGTGGAGAGTCAGGCTCCGGTAAAGAGCTAGCCGCCCGTGCCATCCACGCCCAGGGGGCCCGTGCTGACAAACCGTTTGTACCCATTAACTGCGGAGCCATTCCCGCTGAGCTGATGGAGAGCGAGTTCTTTGGGCACAAAAAAGGCAGCTTTACTGGCGCACATAAAGATAAGGCCGGCTTACTACAAAGTGCCCAAGGAGGCACATTATTTCTTGACGAAGTAGCCGACCTGCCCCTGGATATGCAGGTCAAGCTTTTGCGCGCGATACAAGAAAAACGCATCCGCCCTATCGGCGCGAGCCAGGAAACCCCTATCGATGTGCGTATCCTCAGTGCGACACATAAGGACCTGGCCAAAGAAGTCAATGAGGGACGCTTTCGCAGCGACCTCTATTACCGTATCAATGTGATCGAAATCTCAACCCCGCCATTGCGCGAGCGCATTGAGGACATCCCCTTACTCGTTGATGCCATCATGCAGCGCATCGCCAAAAGTTCAGGCGAAATTCCTCCCGGCATCACTACCGATGCCATGCAAGCCCTACAGGCCTATCCCTTCCCTGGGAATGTTCGCCAACTGGAAAATATTCTAGAGCGAGCCTTTACATTGTGTGAGCAACAGGAAATTCGGTGTGAAGACCTATTTCTGGAAAGGGATGAAAAACCGCAGGAACGAGAAGCGTTTTCCACTGCGATAGAAAGTGAAATTTTATCTGAACATCAACCGGAAAATACCAACCGCTTCGATCCAAGCCAGTACAAGTCCCTGGATGAGTTTTTACAAGATATTGAGAAAGAAGCGATAGAAAGCGCGCTTACTAAGACCCGCTGGAACCGTACTGCCGCGGCCCAGAAGTTGGGTATCAGTTTTCGCTCTCTGCGTTATCGGTTGAAGAAGTTGGGGCTTGAAACCTAAAGATATAAAAAGGGCCAGGTAATTTTTACCGAGCCCGAAAATTTTAAGAAATACGCAAGCTACCAACAATTACTAGAATTACTGCCCGTAGCGGACTTCACACCAGCCTGAGTCAAAATAAAGCCAGTGCATGCACTATCTCCCCCTTGAATAGAACCAGAAACTGGTGCCGCAGTTAGTGTATAAGTAGTCGCGTTCAAAACTCCTGTAATGGAATAATAATTATTCTCCGAATCGATACTCTTATTATTTTGTAAATCCGCTGCAACACTACAGTTTGTATAATCATCATAAGAACTGTAAGCAGTAAAGCAGCGCTGCAAACGCTGCGCCACATCATTTAGGGTTGCTTTGGCCTCAGAGCGATTACTCTTACGTACAGATTCCATATAAGACGGATAAGCGATAGCGGAAATAATACCAATAATCGCAACCACAACCATCAGCTCTATCAGAGTGAAACCATGACTCTTATTCAATTTAACTATCTTCATCATAGACATTGTTAAAATTTTCTCCAGGACAAGCGCTCAGAAGGTGTAGTAATTTCACCGGTATGATTTCCATATTCACCAGAGGTCTCCGAAAATGGCACATAGACTTTACGCCCGGCGATAATATAGCCAGAGAAACCAGTGCTCGCGCTAGCTTGCTTTGTATTTGGGTTGTCCAAGATACCGTCGTTGATAAAACGGGCATCTCCAACGCCCACCAACTCCATGGTCCAACCTGTGGCGCCATAATCACAGGGATCACTAGAAGTAACCAAGGTCGGGAAAATCAATCGATCACGCACAAGTAGTGGTTTACTGATAATACGCTCCCCAGTAGTACCTTTATCTCCGCTATCGCCGTAATTAATAACACCAAAATCCAGGAACCAACCCTTCTTATTTCCTAGGTCATCTCCCCACCATTCATCTTTATCTTTAGAGATTGTACGAGAATTACCCGACTCCACGATCTTTTTTTCCATCAATAGGCTAGTGCGCTTATCCAGGGAGTTACCACCTGCGCCGTCAGCCGCCATGAACTCAAGCCTCTCTCCTGTATCCTCTAAGGCATAGAAACTATTGATCACAGTACCGGCAGCATTATCGGTACTCGCCATATACTGACCGGTACCAAAATACACCATAATTGAGTCACTGGATCGGGGATTAGCGCCAAGGGTGGGAGCAGCAGTAATAGGCTGTGGATTGCCATTAACATCTGTAGCGGTAAAGAGAGGAAGACGTGGTGCGTCATCACTATCACCGTCACGGAGTGACACATCCCATTTATTCATGTCACTATCACTAAGATCGAACTTCCACAGATTACCCAGAAGATCTCCCGCATAGGCGGTATTAACAATGCCCTTAGCATCGATCAACAGGGAGGGCTCGGCCAAACCATTCTCATTATTATCAGAGGTTGGGATCACCTTGAAATTATTCGGGTTTGCCAGATCAACAACTACCAGGCTCGCCGTATCCTTTGAGGATTTATAGCCATTACCAAAGATCAACTTCCATCCCGCCGCAGTGGGGACCACCAAAGGACGCCCTAAAATATTGCCAATATAGGATCCTGCTGCTGTAGCATCCAATTCAAAAAGTACCTCGGGGCTGCTTGGGTCGCTAACATCTAAAACAAATAAACCCTTGGCACCAGCCCCATAAGTACCTACCAGGATATTCATCCATTTAGCACTGCCGGCATTGTTCTTTTTGAAGTAAGCATCCCCTACAAAAAGAGGACCGTCCACAAAATACTGATGAGGATTTGTCTCGGAGCCATAATCGCTTGCCGCAAGATTTTTTAGTTTGCTATAAATTCCCGTAGGCACGTAGGCAAAGACCTCAGCACCTGTGCTGGCATTTATTCCGTGTAACATGCCATCATTAGCCCCCACATAGAGCACCTCAGTGCGACTGCTCTTCTTGGTATTACTCAAGTAGTCGGCATAACTGCTTCCCCCAAGACTAGCCGGTAGCAGGGAATAATATTGATCGCGATTATCAGCCAGGACCGGTGTGCTATTGACTATATCCCCGAGTAACTTAGACCTACTGCGTAAACCTTGAACCGTTTGGCCAGCAACCCAGCTCAAGCGCTGCTTAGCAACTGTCTCATCATCTCCGCCTTTAAGCGCCTCCTTTTGTGTATCATTCAAAGATTCCCAAGCAAAATCTACTGTTTTGCTGCCTGTGGCTGAGCTGGCGTTATAAGTTTTGATTTTTCGAGAGCTGGTGGGAATTTTTCCAGATTCGGAGGTATTCCAAGTAGCGATACTTTTTAAAGTACCGTCCTCATTCATCTTGA
The DNA here is from genome assembly GCF_009363535.1 of Microbulbifer sp. THAF38. Taxonomy (NCBI): domain Bacteria; kingdom Pseudomonadati; phylum Pseudomonadota; class Gammaproteobacteria; order Cellvibrionales; family Microbulbiferaceae; genus Microbulbifer; species Microbulbifer sp. THAF38. The sequence goes on along the minus strand of NZ_CP045369.1, from coordinate 602,278 downwards.
TAGAACGGACCTCACCACTCCAATCATTGGAGTCAAACAGCGCCTGGAAAATCGCTGTATCAGTACCCAAACGTGTGGAGTTGGCCGCAACCGCCGAGGCAGAGCCGGATCTGCCACTAATATCGGAGAGTACCGCGCTCAGCTGGCTGGCAAATGTCGTTGGGTCACCCGCGCTATAGAAACCCCCGCGGCTATTGACCGCAGCATGTAGTAAATCATCCAGCTTAGTTGCGTTACTAGCATCATTTTCCGCAGGGTCACTCCATGATATTGATGTTTCATCAGTAATAGCCTTGAATGCATCGGCTGGGGTTATATCGCCAGTCACCCCGAGGGCCACCCCAAAAGTCACCATATGCTGGTGCGTGGCAGTGTCCAATACATTCTCTTTCACAGGTAAATGGTCCGCCAAGCCTGGATGCAAATCATTTTCATAGTATTTCATGGCAATATCTGCCAGGGTGTCATCGTAAGAATCGGCGAAGGGGGGGCCATTATCGAAGTCATAATTAGCAACTGATACAGATGAATAGTCATTCCCATAACCATCGGTCATTAAAATGGTATAGGCAGCCCTACAAGCTAGCTGGGGGGTAGTATCATTTGTAGCTCCGGGATCTCCCGACCAGGGTCCCTGATTACCAGTACGTTGATAATACTTACCGGCATTATTCAAAGCAGTCAATAGAGGAGTGCCTGCCGCTGGTATATCTATGCCATAGAGCGTATCAAAAAAAGTGGATCGATCATCTCCCTTAAATGCACGAACCCCTTTTTTAATGGTTGCTGTGCTTTCACCATCTACAGAGCTACTTGAAGTATTGAGACTACCAAAACCAACCCTAAGCTCCTCTCCCTGTGCAGCAAAAGCCTGACCAATGCCCGCACGTGACATTAATACCCTCGAACGATAAAAGCTGTACCAATTAGCAAAGTTCTGCATTTCTTCAGTAAAAGTACAGAAGTCATCTGCTGAGCAGTCAGTGCGCTTTACTCCTTTAGAATATGTGGAGTTGTTACCTTTAATTTGAATACGTGTATAGTAAGCAGTATTTAATAAGTCACCATTGGAAATAGTGCCATCAGCAGGGCCAATATATTTAAAGTACGTAGCTGGTCTAAACTCCAGCTCTTCACTTTCACAGATCTCTGACCCAAATTCCGAACCAACTGTTGCATCTTCTTTAATCCAGCATTCCGCCGTCTGCTTACTTTTTCCTTTAAGGTTGCGCCAACCTTTACTTTGATTGTAAGGGTTATGATATGCTTTTTTAGGGTTAGCATTATCCCAAAGAATGCCATCTTTTTTTGACCAGGGCGTATAGCGAACCTCAGGATCATAGTAAGTTTTATTATTATGAGAAGATCGGAAAAATGCCGCCCAGGGATTACCGGCATCGAATTTAGGAACGATTTGTCCTTGCCTAGTTAGATATCCCCTTCTGCTATAAACACTTTCCCAATAATCGCATCCGGAAGTATCATTTTTACTATATATACATGAAACATACTCGCCTTTATTGTTAGATATTTCCGTATGTGGATATACATAGTAGACAGGATATGCATTAGAAAAAACAGAAGTGTAATCCGATGGCGTGATCTCAAACTGCATAGATCCCGAGTCATCCAGGATAAACATAATATTGGGATCAGCAGAAGTCTGCAAAAAGAGCGGTTGCTGGGCGAGATCCATTGAGACTGCCGAATGTGTCACCCCCAGGGTTATCAGTGCAGACACCACTACGGAGCTATATTTTAAATATTTTTTTATATTCAACATAATACTGCTTCCAGGCACAAAGTTTAGAATGGCTTAAAGTTTGATTGCAGGATTACTATTGCGGTATCTGTACCACCCACCCCGCGGCTGGTTACACGATAATATTCCTCAGGATCAGGTCGAGAGATAAAATCGATAGATCCCCCACTGGCTCCTGTGGCTAAAACCTGCTCGGTAATTCTTTCAACCACATAGACTGGTTTGCTCTTCACGCCCTTCAAAATAATATCTGCAGTAGCAGTTTGTTTCCAATCATAGGTCTGCCAATAGCCTGTATTCGAGGAACCGTCCAACTCTTCTTTGTGTCCAGCATTTGAGCCATCAAAGAGAGTAGTTACGGGTTTTTCAACCTCCTCATTCACATTTTCCTCGGCAATCCTTAGCCCGGCTTCCGCGGCCTGGAATGCCAGCTGGCGGTCGCGCATGTTACCAGCCATTAATTCCTGCATGCCGCTGCCACGAATCGCGGCGAGCCCAATAAAAGTCATTAACAATAAAATAACCAGGCCAACTAAAAGAGTCGCGCCCTGCTGGTGTGAAAACTTAATAGGGGTAACTAATCTTTGCATTCTTGAAGACTCCCGTTATGGCATACGACCGCGTATCGCAATGGTGCTAGTAAATACTTGGCGCATTCTCCGATCTGGTGCCGTAACCAATTTCCCGTTAAAAGTATATTTCTGCAGCTCATCTAAAGCATTTTCATCCGTAGAAACCACCAACAGTTCCACTTTAATCGCAGTAACTTTATCCCATTCACTTGCTGGAATATCCTTTGCATCCACAAATTTATCGGGAGCGCGGTCACTATTCGTATTCAGGCCATATTTCAGCTGCATCTCCTCGACACCAGTCAATAATTCCTGTACTTCGTCATTGACCTTGCGGAAAAGTCCTGGGCGACCACTAGTGACATTATTGGCAACATAGTAAAAGACGGTGTTTACCCTTAGTAATTGCGAATCACTCCCAAAATAATCCCTTTCGGCCCATTCGCCTTTACCATTATTATTACCTGGATCAAAGCCGTCATTTGCTTCGTGATAAATAACTAAATACTTCGCATCGCTACCGACCGCTGCTTCCTCTTCGGCTTGTGGAGCTACCTCCGGCAGATCATCGGTTGGCAATTTATTGGCGAACTCAAATTTAGTCGCTTGGAAAACAATTCCTTTTGAGCAACTGGCAACCACTACAATATCGCCTTCACAGAATCCGCTATACTTATCTTTATTATTCGGGCAGCCTTTTTTTTCAACACCGGTATTTTCTATATAAATACGGTCACTTTCACTTGTCCCTTGCAATCCAACCATATTGCTATTGGCACTACGTAATATGAGGGCATCAGAGTTGCTCAGACGGTTTGGATAGCCAGTATCAGTGACATTTTCATCGATACCCTCTATAGGTTTATCAAAGCGATATAAAAGACCTGTAGTATCCTTAAGATAATTTTCAACGGGTTTTTCTGCGAAATTGGCACAGCCCATATAGCCCGCCATACGCAGATCATCAGCGATAAAATCTATTGCCAAACGCCCAGTTTCCTGAACCCGGGTAATGGCACTCTGGGTGCTAAAAGTCACCTTGCTGGATAGAAAAAGCTGAACCACACCCGCCATTAATACCAAGCCCACTGTAATCGAGACCATTAACTCGACTAGGGAGATACCCCTCTGCTTCAATAATCTCATTGTATTTATATCCGTGTCATATATTCAAAACTGGTTGTTCCATCAGCAGCCGTGGAGTCCTGCTCCCCCCAGCGAATGGTCGCTGTACAATTACCATCGTTGTCACAGGTAATTCCACCGGTACCATTCGGCAATTGACGCTTCAAGAGCTCTCGCCACTCAATTAAATCTTGCCCGGCTAGGCTAGAGCTGCTGGTTGGAGTACTTGCGGTTACCGCCAACTTATAATCCGCAAGTTTTGTGCGATTGGCCCGAACCCGCTCCAAGATATCGTAAGCTAGAATATTGGCCTGGGAGCGCATGTAGGCGCTGTGGTTATACTGCAAGGCTTTATTTTGTAGTGCGGCCAATCCCAGCAGGGAGGTTGATAAGATCAATACCGTGACCATAACTTCAATAAGTCCAACGCCGCGCTGCCCACTTATTAGTTTCATAGAATTCACCCTCAGCAGCTGGATTTAGTTATATTAAGTACCCCAGAACCACTAATCACCAATGTGCGAGCACTAGCACCCGTGCAGCCGGTCACTTTTGTAATAATCGTAGTCTCATTGAATCGACCCAGGGTACCGAGGCTTGTGTAGCGTATAAAGTTTGTATCAGTACCTTGCTTAACACTGATAGCCGCATTATCGTCAGCCTCCCAGATACGCAATACCTCCCCCACTCCAATATTTACACTGTTATCTGTTCCAGCTGTATCCACAAATACCATCCAGCCCTGCGACCAAGTATTGGCCGCAGAACACTTGATTCCATCAGTGCTCGCACAAATGGAAACCCGAGCAGCGCGCTTAACTGCTTCTGAACGAGCATAGCTGAGCGCTCCGATAAAATTCTCTGAGACCGCAACAGAGCGATTGTTATTGATCATGTCAGTAAAGCTTGGCACAGCAATACTAACCAGCACCGCTAACACTACAAGAGTGACCATCAGCTCAATCAGGGTAAAACCTCGCTGCAGCAAACAGCATTTTTGTTGGCTCTGCTTATACCGCATAAATTCCTACTCAATTTGTACCAATAATTTGATGTTTGCTCAGCCGCCAAGCATCTAGATGGGAAATTTTCCCAGAGTTATATTTGCAAAAATAGCATTGCCGCCAGCACCACACCAAGGGGGCTCGACAAGCGGCAATTCCAGCAGATTCAATGGTCAAGAAACTGAGACCTGTGTCTAATAACCCATGGAGAGGGGACATGACTCAGCAGGGCTTTACACTACTCGAGTTACTGATCACCTTAGCGGTATTATCGATATTTCTTTTGATCGGTCTGCCAAGCTTTACACAAATGCTGCAAAACACTCAGCTGCAAACCGCAGCCGAGGAGTTTTTTGCTTCTGTGCAACTTACCCGCACCAATGCCATTACCCGTAATCAGCGGGTAACCATGCGCAATATGGGGAGCTGGGAGCAGGGTTGGGAGATATTTGCCGACAACGATAATGACGGGAATAGGGGTACTGATGAGGTGTTGATTCTTAGCAGTGGCCCGCAGGAAAAAGTCCGAGTTAAGACAAACAGACCAGTTGCAGATTATATTTCTTTTATAAGCACAGGGGAGAGCCGTAAGGTGGGCTCTCCTCAAGGGGCTCTTCAAATGGGAACGCTACATATCTGCAGCCAGGAAACTAGCGATGGAAAGGCTTTTATTTTATCCAGCGGTGGGCGAATGCGAATTGAGAAAGCAGATGAAAGTGATTGCTCATAATCCCACCTTCGCTTCAACCACCTCCATTTAGCGCAACTCCTTAGGCAGTGAAAAACGAATATTCTCCTCACGCCCATCCATCTCTTCGGGCAGGCTGGCGCCGAGCTTTTGCAGTTTGCCGATCACCTCTTGCACTAGCACCTCTGGAGCCGAGGCGCCGGCGGTGATACCGATGGATTGTTTGCCAGTGAGCCAATCGGCATCGATATCCGCGGCGCCGTCGATCAATTTCGCATCAGCGCCGCAGCGCTCGGCCAATTCACGCAGACGGTTGGAGTTGGAGCTATTGGGGCTGCCCACAACCAACACCATATCGCTCTCCAAGGCGAGCTGGCGCACGGCGTCCTGGCGGTTTTGGGTGGCATAGCAAATGTCGTCTTTGCGTGGGCCGCGGATGTTGGGGAAGCGCTGGCGCAGGGCGTCGATCACACGGGCGGTGTCATCCATAGAGAGTGTGGTCTGGGTTACATAAGCGAGGTTGTTCTCGTCTTTTACCTGTAGCCTTGCCACATCCTCCTCGTCTTCGACCAGATAGATAGCGCCACCGGCGGCACCATCGTACTGGCCCATGGTGCCCTCCACTTCCGGGTGGCCGGCATGGCCGATCAGTATGCACTCGGCGCCATCGCTGCTGAACTTACTGACTTCAATGTGCACTTTGGTAACCAGTGGGCAGGTGGCATCGAATACGCGCAGATTGCGATCCTCCGCCTCCTGCTGTACGACTTTGGATACGCCGTGAGCACTGAAAATAACGATGACATCATCGGGCACTTCCGACAATTCATCCACAAACACGGCACCGCGCTCGCGCAGGCTCTCCACCACAAACTTATTGTGAACCACCTCGTGGCGCACATAGATGGGCGCTCCAAAAACATCCAGGGCGCGGTTGACGATATCAATCGCGCGGTCTACGCCGGCACAGAAGCCGCGGGGGTTAGCCAGTCGGATTTGCATTTTTACTTCAGCACTCTTTCGATAACCAGTTCAAAGGGTGAAAAATTGCCCTATTGAATTGAATCCACTGCGATAATTTTTACGTGGAAATTCAGCGTCTGTCCTGCCAGTGGATGATTGAAGTCAACGGTCACTTCATCTTCTTCAATCTCGCGGATCACTCCCGGCAATTCACCACTGCCATTGTCAAAAGACACAACCAAGCCAGGCTCCAGTTCAATATCTGGAGAAAAGCTATCGCGGCGAACCTTCTGCATATTGGCCGGGTTGCGCTGACCAAAGCCCAGTTCGGGGGGTATTTCAATTTCCGCTTCATCACCAGCCTTGAGACCAAACAGGGCTTTTTCAAAGCCCGGCAGGAGACTGCCATCCCCCACACTAAAAGAGGCCGGATCGCCTTTAAAGGTGGAATCCACTTCGGTACCGTCATCCAGCTTAAGGCTGAAATGCAGAGTTACGCGGCTGTGTTCGCCGATAACGCTATTACTCATGGTTCGTTAAACTTCCGCGTTATTTTTTGTCTTGTCGCCGTCTTTTTCTGCAAAGAAAAGCAACTCTATTACCAGCATGGCTGCGCCGATACTGATGCCCATATCCGCCACATTAAACACAGGGAAATGCCAACTGCCGTAGTACACGGAAATAAAATCCCGTACATACCCCAGCAAAATCCGATCCCATAGGTTACCGAGGGCGCCGCCAAGAATCAGGGCCAGGGCACAGGGTTCCCAGCGCTTCAGCGCTGGCAAACGCCACAGCCAAATGGTGACAACAATGCTAAAGACCATTGCGATCACGCCAAAAAACCACCGCTGCCAGCCCCCTGCATCAGACAGGAAGCTAAACGCTGCGCCGTAGTTTTCGGCATAGGTAAACTGCAGAAACCCCGGAATAATTTGCACCGCTGGGCCGTACATAAATTCACCCACGGCCCAAACCTTGGTGGCAACATCTAGAATCACCACAGCCAGGGCCAGCCAATACCAGCGCCAGGGATGACCGAGCAGCAGATTGGTCTTAGGCATAGTGCCTTACCTCGCCTTTACCAGTCACATTTTCTACACAGCGACCGCATACATCCGGGTAATCACTGTTCTCACCCACATCCGCGCGGTAGTGCCAGCAGCGCGCACATTTGGGGTGATCTACCTTACTCACACCAATTTTAAGGCCTTCAAGCTCGGTAGCCTCGGCGCCCCCCGCATCGCTGAGCGGCTGTACAGAAGTGGAGGAACAAATCAGCACGAAGCGCAGTTCATTTTCCAGTTCGAGTAATTTCTCGCGCAGGTCATCGTTGGCATATAGAGTAACCGCAGCCTGTAGGGATCCACCGATGGCTCCAGCTGCACGCTGCTCTTCCAATACCTTATTTACCGCCGTTTTTACCTCGGCCATTACGGCCCAGTATTCTGCACCTTTGTTGGCCTCTACCGGCAACTTAGGCAGTGGATACCACTCTTCGATAAAGACGCTATCGGCATTGTTACCTGGAATAAACTGCCACAACTCCTCGGCAGTAAAGCTCAGAATCGGTGCTATCCAGCGCACGAATGCCTGCACAATATGGTAAAGCGCACTCTGTGCCGAGCGGCGCGCAATACTGTCTTCCTTGGTGGTGTACTGACGGTCCTTGATGATATCCAGATAGAAACCACCCATTTCCACTACGCAGAAGTTATGTAATTTCTGGTAAATCTGGTGGAACTGGTAGTTATCGTAGGCTGCCAAGATCTCGTCCTGCAGGTGCGCAGCCTTATCCAGCGCCCAGCGATCCAGCGCCAGCAATTCATTTTCTGGCAATAGATCTTTCTGCGGATCAAAACCAGCCAGGTTCGACAGGAAGAAGCGCGCGGTATTGCGCAAACGTCGATAAGAATCGGCGGTGCGCTTGAGAATTTCGTCGGAAACGGCCATTTCACCACTAAAGTCGGTGGCCGATACCCACAGGCGCAGGACATCTGCACCCAGCTTGTTGATCACATCCAGGGGGGCGACAGTATTGCCGATAGACTTCGACATCTTGCGCCCCTGGGCATCCACGGTGAAGCCGTGGGTCAGGACCTGCTTATATGGTGCGCAGCCATTGATAGCGATCGAGGTCTTCAGGGAGGACTGGAACCAGCCTCGATGCTGGTCGGACCCTTCCAGGTAGAGATCGGCGGGGAAGCGCAGACCTTCACGGCGCTCCAACACGGCGTAATGGGTCACGCCAGAATCGAACCAGACATCGAGAGTGTCGGTCACTTTCTCGTAGTGTTCCGCCTCATCACCAAGAAGATCACGGGCATCTAGATCAAACCAGACATCCATCCCTTTTTCGTCGACCAAAGCGGCCACTTTATCCATCAATGCCGGGGACTCAGGGTGCAACTCGTGGGTCTCTTTGTTCACGAATAAGGCAATAGGCACTCCCCAGGTACGCTGGCGGGAGATACACCAGTCTGGACTGCCATTGAGCATGGAATCGATACGAGCCTTGCCCCAGCCAGGTATCCACAGCACGTCATCTGCCGCTTTCTGCGCCTGCTCCATCAGGTCATTTTGCTGCATGCTGATAAACCACTGAGGCGTCGCACGGTAGATCAGCGGCGTCTTGGTGCGCCAGCAATGCGGGTAGCTGTGCTCCAGCTTGCCCTTGTGCAGCAGCACACCGCGCTCCTCTAGTAATGCAACAATCTTGTCATCCACTTTGTAAACATGCTCACCGGCAAACAGCGGCACGTTGTCGCGGTAGACACCGTTATTATCAATGTAGTTGAGGGTTTCAATGCCGTAGCGCTTGCCTACCTGGAAGTCATCCGGGCCGTGGTCCGGGGCTGTATGCACGCAGCCGGTACCGGCATCGGTGGTGACATGATCGCCAAGGACGATTGGCAGCAGCTTGTCGTAGAAGGGATGGTGCACTTTCAGGTGCTCCAGAGCGGCGCCGCGAATGCGCCCCACAACTTCCCCTTCGAAGCCTGCGCGAGCTAGAACCGCATCCTTCAGCGCTTCCGCAACCAGCAAACGACGTTTGCCCGCCTGTACCACCACATATTCCAGTTCGCCGTTTACGGAAACCGCCTGGCTCGAAGGCAGGGTCCAGGGTGTTGTAGTCCAAATGACCACCGACAGCGGGCCCTCCCCCGCGTGGCCACCAGAGGCATCGGCTATGGCCAGATCCGCCTCTTCACTTACCGGGTAGCAGACGTCGATGGAATAAGAGGTTTTATCCTGATACTCCACTTCCGCTTCAGCCAGCGCAGAACCACCCACCACACTCCAGTACACAGGTTTGAAACCACGCGCCAGATGGCCATTTTTCACCACGCGGCCGAGCGCGCGAATAATATCGCCCTCAAACTGGAAATCCATGGTGCGGTAGGGATTGTCCCATTCGCCAAACACACCCAGACGCACGAAATCTATCTTCTGTCCTTCCACCTGCTTGGCGGCATACTCGCGGCATTTCTGGCGGAAAGTCTTGTGGTCCACTTTACTTCCGGCCTTGCCGATTTTTTTCTCTACACGGTGTTCGATCGGTAAGCCGTGGCAGTCCCACCCAGGTACGTAGGGAGCATCGAAACCACTCAAGGTTTTCGACTTGATAATGATGTCTTTGAGAATCTTGTTAACTGAGTGACCAATGTGAATATCGCCATTCGCATAGGGAGGGCCATCGTGCAGGATAAACTGCTCGCGTCCGGCGCGCGCCTCGCGAATTTTTTCGTAGAGCTTGTTGTCCTGCCATTTTTTCAGAATTGCCGGCTCACGCTGCGGCAAATTGCCACGCATGGGGAAGTCGGTCTCAGGCAGATTCAGGGTCGCTTTATAATCAGTCATTGGATGTCTACTTCAGCTCTAGTAGAAAAATAAATTAGGTCGTCTCAGTTTATGGATGCGGTCGAGGGTTTTGTTTAAACCACTGCCGGGCATTATCGATATCCTCGGCGATACGAGCCTTGAGAATATCCAACGAGGCGAACTTCTCCTCGTTGCGCAACTTGTGGCAGAACTCTACGGCGAGTTCCCGCCCGTAGAGATTGCCGTTGAAATCAAACAGGTTTACCTCCAGCAGAGGACGCGCACCCTCCCCCTCTACAGTGGGGCGAAATCCCACATTGGCTACGCCATCTATTTCTCGCCGCCCACTGGCGAGTTCAGAACTATCGGTGGCGGTGGTGCGCACCGTATAAACGCCAACCAAGGGGGAGCGATAGCGATGCAGGCGCACATTGGCCGTGGGCGCGCCCAGCTGACGGCCGAGTGAACGCCCAGGCGCTACCCTGCCGGTTATCTTGTAGGGCCGCCCCAAGAGGGCCTCAGCCAACTGGAAATCGCCGTCCTGTAAGGCCTCGCGAATACGGGTACTGCTGACCCTAGCACCGTGTATTTCCAAAGTCGCGGTATCTTCCACGCTGAAGCCGCTCTGTGTACCCATCTTTTGCAAAAGTTCGTAGTCACCACTGCGGTCGCAGCCAAAGCGAAAATCATCGCCAACCACCAGGTGGCGAATGCCCAGGCCGTCAAGCAATATCCGCTGGATAAAAGCCTCGGCACTGAGTCCGCGCAGGGTTTCATTAAACTGCAGGCACAAAACCCGATCCACGCCCGCATCGAACAGTGCCAGCACCTTTTCCTTGAAACGCATCAAGCGCGCGGGAGCTTTCTCACCAGAAAAGAACTCGTGGGGCTGGGGTTCAAATATAATGGCCACCGAGGGAAGGCCCCACTCCAGCGCTCGCTGTTGCAGCTGGGCAATAATTGCCTGGTGACCGAGATGTACACCATCGAACGAGCCGATCGTCGCCACGCATCCCCGGTGGCGGGGGCGCAGGTTGTGCAACCCGCGAATTAGTTCGCGCTCCTGGGCCAAAACGATCTTCCCATCCTCATAAAATCGAGCCGCACAGTATAGCGGATTCCCACCGGGCGGCCAGTGGCTACTGGCCCCGTACAATAAACGTCATTACGGAGCTTATAGTTAGTAGCTAATAGCGAGCTAGCTTGTAGCGCGAAAGTGACGCGGACGCAGGCCTGAAACAAATAGGGCCAGTAGATAGGCCGAGCCTCCTGCGGCCACTATTATCCCCATGCGCCAGGCTCGTTCGAACCAGCCCCAAGCACTCCAGGCCTCCCAGACGTAGAGAAGCCCAACCAACACAGCCACCATCGCCAAGTTGGCTGCGAGTAATCGCAGCAGATAGCGCCCCCAACCAGCCTCGGGCACGTAAACATCGTCCCTACGTAAGCCCTTGTACAACAGCCAGGCATTGATCGCCGCTTGGCAGGCGGTGGCCAGCGCTAAGCCCATATGACCAAGCTTAAAATAATGATTCAACGGAATAACAAACAGGAGACTCAGCACCATCTTGGCTGAAATCGCGATCAAGCCGAAGCGCACCGGTGTATAGGTATCCTGACGGGCGAAATAGCCAGGCGCCAACACTTTGATCAACATAAAAGCCAACAGCCCCAGGGCATAGGCCCTCAGGGACCAGGCCGCCATCTGCATGTCGCGGGGCTGCATCTGGCCGTACTGAAAGAGTGTGGTCAACAGTGGCTCAGCCAGCACCACCAATGCTACCGCCGCGGGCAGGGAGATAAGCGTGACACTGCGCAGCGCCCAGTCGAGGGTATGGCGGAATCGACGCGGATCCCCATCACTATGCAGACGCGACAGGCTCGGCAATATCACCGTGGCCACAGCCACACCAAATACACCCAGCGGTAATTCGGTCAAGCGATCGGAAAAATACAGCCAGGAAACGCTGCCACTGGGCAGGAATGAGGCCAACAAGGTATCCAGCACCAGGCTGATTTGTGTGACTGAGACGCCAAAAATCGCCGGAGCCATCAAGCGCAGGATTTTACGGACCCCCGGATGGCTCCAATCCCACTTGGGCCTTGGTAGTAACCCCTCACGCGCCAAAAAAGGCAACTGGAATAGCAGCTGCACCAGCCCTGCGAAAAGCACACCCCAGGCCAGGGCCAGAATCTCTGGATCGAACCAAGCCGTACCCACCGTTGCCGCACCGATCAATACCAGATTCAGCATGATCGGCGTCAATGCCGGGATAGCAAAGCGGTCGAAACTATTCAGGATGGCCCCGGTGAAGCCCGCCAAAGAGATCAGCATCAGGTAGGGAAAAGTAATTTGCAGCATACCGGCGGCAAGATCGAACTTCTCTCTTTCGCTGCCGTCCCACCACCAGCCAAAAGCAAAAATTCCGGTCACTATTGGCGCGCACAGCACCCCAAATAGAGTAACTAGTAACAGGACACCGCCGAGCGCACCCGCGACCCGGTCATTCAGTGCTCGCGCTGCGGCAATTCCGCCCTTTTGTCGATACTCCGCAAGAACCGGCACAAATGCCTGGGCAAAAGCGCCCTCAGCAAACAAGCGGCGGAAAAAGTTGGGGATCTTGAAGGCCACAAAAAAGGCATCGGCGGCGTCCCCTGCCCCGGCAAAGCGCGCCAGTGCCATATCCCGGGCCAGGCCGGCAACCCGGGACAGCATAGTCGCAGCCCCCACCACCGAGCTGCCGCGCAGAAGTCTGGACGTACCGGGTTTTTCAGTGGGTTGGTCTTGGGTTGGGGGCAACTGGGACAACGCTGTGACTCCTGGATTTGGGCGAGACCTGCTGGCCGGCAAGTCTACCGCAATTCCACGGAAACCATGGAGACATGGGTAATTGTGTGCTCCTACGACCTGGAGCCCGCGAGCCTATACTAGCTGTGAGCTAGTTACGCGTCCCACGGAACCGGTGGCGCGGGGAGAAGACAGGATGACCATTAACGCTTTGATTATTGCCCTGGCACTGGCGATTGTGCTTTACATTGCGATAATGCGCGGCCCCCGCCCACAGCGAGTTCGTGTCCGCGTAGATTCGCCCCGCGACCGGCGCTACCACCGCCTGAAATAACAGGACACCACCGGTCGCCACATTTCGCCACAATTGCGCGGTAGTTTGCCACTACTGCGCCCCGCCAGCGCCACCTTGGAGCTTTTTAATAACACTCAAACGGGCCAAACACACAGCCCACCGAGTAAAAAAGAAAGCCTCCAAGGAGAGTAGCAATGAAAAAAGCATTACTGGTTGCAGCCCTGACTTCCCTGATCGCCTCTGGTACCCAGGCGAGTGAACTCAATGAATCAAAACTGACCCCGGCCAAACAGGCCACGGTCTTTACCACGGCAGCCGTTGCCGGTGCCGCTGTAGGGGGCCCAGTCGGGTTTATCGCCGGTGCAATCGGTGGTGCCTGGCTCGGCGAACAGGTCAAGCAAGCAGAAGAGGCAGATATGCTGGCAACACAACTGACAGAGAGCCGTGCAGAGCTCAGCAACCTGGCACAGCAACTGGATGCGGCTCGACTGTCCGCGAATGATGCCAGTCAAGTGGCACTGGATTCACTGCAATTCCAGATGTTATTCACCACCGGAGAAGATGAGCTTCAGGCCACCCAGCTTCAACAGCTGAATGCCATGGCTGACTTTCTGAAGCGTCACCCCCATCTGCAGATCCATCTTGAGGGACATGCCGACCCAAGGGGCAGCGATGGTTACAACAACGTGCTGTCCGACCAGCGCGCCCTGAGTGTTGAGCAGGCACTGATCTCCCTAGGCATCGACGCCTCCCGAATCAGCCGTCAAGCCATGGGGGCCACCTACTCCCAGGCACCCAAAGGGGATGTTGACGCCTATGCCATGGAGCGTCGTGTGGATATCCGCTTCTCTCTGCCGGAAGCCATGGCCGGACACTTCTAAAGACTGCCAAGCCCCACTGTAAAACGCCGCGATGGACTACAAATCCTCGCGGCTGCGCAAGGCGACTTCAAATCGCTGTTGCACCTAGTTGCATATATAGGCGGATTACAAATACGCTAAAACTCTCCCCCTGAAAGAAACCCTGTTGTTTGCGGGCCATTTGTGCCCGCCTTTTTGCCAATAAGCTGCAATTTCGTGCATGATTCTCCGCCACAAAAGAAGCCGTCGGAATCAACCATGAGTGCAACTATCGCTATTGTCGAAGACGAGCGCGCCATCGCCGAAAATTACCGCGATGCACTGCGCCGCAGTGGTTATCGAGTCGATCTCTACAGCGCAAGAATTGAGGCCATGGAGGCTTTTCGCCAGCGACTGCCAGATCTTGCCGTTATCGACGTCGGGTTGGGTAGCGAAGTAGAAGGCGGCTTTGAGTTGTGCAGGGAGCTACGTGCCATGGCCCCCAGCTTGCCGATTCTGTTTCTCACCGCCAGGGATTCCGAGCTGGATATTATTTCCGGCCTGCGCCTCGGCGCCGACGACTACCTCACCAAGGATATCTCCCTGCCCCATATGCAGGCACGTATCAATGCGCTGCTGCGCCGGGTCAGCGTACTACGCGATCAGGGCAATGAAGGAGAAAGCCTGACCCAGGGTAAGCTGGAGCTGGATATCTCCCGATTGCACTGCCACTGGAACGGGCTGGCAGTGGACCTCACTGTCACGGAATTCTGGATAGTCCACGCCCTGGCCAAACGCCCCGGACATGTGAAATCCCGCAGCCAGTTAATGGAGGCCGCTCGAGTAGTTTTGGACGACAACACCATTACTTCCCATGTAAAACGGATCCGCAAGAAATTTCAGGCCCTGGATAGTGAATTTAACGCTATAGGCACCGCTTATGGCATGGGGTATCGCTGGCAACTTTAATAGCCCTTATAGCGGATAACCCTAACAGCACACCTGCCGGCCCACAGTATTTCGAGAGCTCATACATGAAACTTCGCCGTCAACTCCTGCTGGTGAGCCTTGTGGCTCTGGCCCTGCCCTGGGCAGGCTGCCAATACCTCCGCCAGGTGGATGCGGCACTGGCACAGGGCCAGTTGCAAGCCCTCGAGGCCACAGCTGCGGCGATTGCCGCGCGCCTGGCAAGCACCCCGCAGCTCATTGCTCCAGACCCCGCACGCCACGCGCGCCCACCGGGCAGCCAACTCTACCTAAATCCACTTTCCCACCCTCCGGTCGTTGATGGCTACGGGGATGACTGGCGCCCCTGGGAGCTCACACCTCGTGAACTACTCAATGAGCAGCTCATGCCCCAGGCGCAAATCACCCTCGGCCAGTTTGAGGATCAGATTTACCTGCTGTTAACAGTCAGTGATGAGACCCCCGCTTACCGAGACCCCCGCACAAACCTGCTTGCGGGAGGGGATACTGTCGAACTGTTTACCCGCGGGCGCCATTACTTGTTGCCGGTGGCGAGTCGGGGCCCGGTCGAGGCTTTGTGGCACAACCCACGCGAAGGTGATTACCAACGCGAATTGCGCCTGCGCGGGCGTTGGACCACCTCACCCAAAGGGTATCAACTAGAGCTCACCCTTCCCTATGCGCTCACCGGTGGTGGCCTGTCCATTCGAGTACAGGACCGCGCCAATAGCAACGGTGCGACACCAATCCACAGCGCCAGCACCCTGCCCGCCGATGGCCAACCGGGGCGTTTAGTTGCCCCGCTGCCTGAGTTACAACAAGAGCTCGATCACTTTGCTCGCCCAGGCTTGCGCCTGGCAGTCGTAGATAGCGAGGGATTCCTGCTTGCCAGTAATGGCCAACCACAAGAGGTTGATGCGGAGGAGAGCGCACCTCGGCCCTGGCTGCGCAGCTGGATTTACCGCAAGTTACTCGCCAGGGAAGAGCTACCAAAACTACCCGAAAATGACTTGCCTCTCAGCAGCGGTATAGGGCGCGATACGGCAGAGCAGTGGTTTGGCGGGCCACTGCAGTCGCGTATAGGCGCAGTCAGTGTGCCCGTGATTACCCGAGCTGATGAAGTCATAGAACGGCCACTATTGGGACGGGTACTCGTGCTGCAATCCGCTGAGGTCATGCAATCGGTAACTGAGGGCGCCGCGCACCGGCTGTGGCTGATTAGCTGTGCGGCAGCGGCAACGGCACTGCTGTTTTTACTGGGCTACGCCAGCTGGCTGTCGTGGCGTATTCGCAAACTGCACCGCGCCGCGCGTAATGCGGTCGACAGTAGCGGCAAATTGCGCGGCAACTTCCCCCGCTCCTCCGCCAGTGATGAACTGGGCGCACTCAACCGCGCCTTTGCCAGCCTTCTGGGAGAGCTGGACCAGTATCACCAATATCTGCGCACCCTTGCCAGTAAGCTGTCCCACGAGCTGCGTACACCTCTCGCAGTGGTGCGCTCTTCCCTCGACAATCTCTCCGCAGGCGAACTGGATGAAGATAGCCGTCGCTATGCAGAGCGCGCGATGGATGGCAGTGCCCGCCTATCCGGAATCCTCAACAGTCTCTCCGCAGCCAGCAACCTGGAAGCCAGTATTCACCAGGCAGAGCGAGAGCGCTTTGACTTGGCAGATCTGCTGGAAGTCATGGTGCAATGCTACAGCGATGCCCACCCTCGCCACCGCTTTTCACTGAACAAACCCAACGGCGAACTTCGCTGCGAGGGAGCCCCGGAGCTATTGGCGCAGCTATTAGATAAACTGGTAGACAATGCTTGCAGCTTCGCCCCAGAGGGCAGTGAAATCCGGCTTTTAGCCCGGAGTGAAAAGGACGGCTACCTGATCAGTGTGAGTAACGACGGTCCACTGCTACCCAATGGCTATGCACACAAGCTATTCGATTCACTGGTATCCGTGCGCAAGGAGGGTGACAACGCCGGGCATTTGGGCCTTGGGCTCCATATCGCTAAGTTGATCGCTGACTTTCACCAGGGCCGCCTGGAGGCCCGAAATCGTGTTGATAACAGCGGTGTGGAGTTCAGCCTGAAGCTGCCGAGCCGCTAACCAAGCACCGGTATTGAAAGTAAAGCGCAAGGCGTCTGCGCAGATGGTTGACAAACAACCAGCTGTGGGGATAATGTCGCGTCCCGATCGGGCCCCAGGGCCTGTTAGTTACAGATTTATAGATTCCAGACAGGAGCAACCGGTGGCCAACTCACCTCAAGCGAAGAAACGCGCGCGCCAAAACGACAAGCGCCGCATGCATAACGCCAGTCTGCGCTCCATGGTGCGCACCTACATCAAGAAGGTAGTTGCGGCCATCGATGCCGGCGATGCGGAAAAAGCAAAAACTGCATACGCAGAAGCGGTTCCCGTTATCGACCGCATGGCAGACAAAGGCATTATTCACAAGAATAAAGCCGCTCGTCACAAGAGCCGCCTGAACGCTCAGGTTAAAGCTCTGGCCGCCTAATTCTTTAGGTAGCAGACACAAAAAACCCCGCATTGCGGGGTTTTTTTATGCATGAAAATCGGCATTGCCACTAGAGCAGGATAAGATTATCCCGGTGTATCAGCTCGTCATCATCACGATAGCCGAGTAGGTCGACAAAGCGCTCTGACGACTGGCCGAGAATCCTGGCACTCTCACTACTGTCGTAATTCACCAGACCGCGGGCGACCTCTTGTCCCGCACTATTACGGCAAGAAACCAAGTCTCCCCGGTGAAAGCGACCCTGCACCTCAGTCACCCCAACGGATAGCAGGCTTTTGCCGCCATCGCGCAATGCCTTCTCAGCACCACTATCGAGAGTGAGGCTGCCGCGGACCTGCAACTGCCCGGCAAGCCAGCGTTTGCGCGCTGCCAGGGGGCCCGCCTCGGGCAGCAGGAGGGTACCCAGGGCCTCCCCCTTCCATACCCGTGTGACTACTTGCTCCCTGGCACCCCCCGCAATCACGGTGCAGGCTCCAGAGCGAGCGGCCAGTTGTGCTGCGCGCACCTTGGTGGTCATACCACCGCGCCCGAGGCCACTGCGGGAGTCCCCTGCCATTCCCAGCAGCCTGGAATCCAACGCCGATGCCTCACCAATCAGTTCCGCATCGGGGCTATCGCGGGGGTCCTGGGTAAAGAGCCCGTCTGCATCGGTCAAAATCAGCAGAGTATCCGCCTCCACAAGATTCGCCACTAGCGCTGCCAGAGTATCGTTATCCCCGAAACGTATCTCATCGGTTACAACGGTGTCGTTCTCATTGACGATCGGTACAGCCCCCAAAGAGAGCAGGGTTCGGAGTGTACTGCGCGCATTGAGGTAGCGGGTGCGATTGGAGAGATCATCGTGATCCAGCAAAATCTGGGCACTGCGGATATCGAAGTGGCCAAAAGCCTGCTCGTAAACCTGCACCAGGTGGCTCTGCCCTACCGCTGCGGCGGCCTGCAGCTGATGAATCGATTCCGGCCTGCGATGCCAACCGAGGCGATCCATACCCGCGGCAACCGCCCCGGAGGAAACCAACACCACCTCAACGCCCTGCTGACGCAATTCGGCGATCTGTGCCACCCAGGCGGAAATGGCCACACTATTGACGCCGCGACCATTGTCAGTGAGCAGGGCACTGCCAATTTTCACCACCCAGCGCCGCCCCTTAGAAAGCCCCCTGCGGGACATTGATACGGAGCCCATACTTCCCCCTGGACACCGGCCCCTCGGGGCCTAACGAGTGATCAATTTATTTGCCGAAAAGACCGGGAGCCGACTGAAATTCTACCCGGCGGCAAGGGCATGCCGCCGGAAAGGTACAATTCAAGGGCGGTACTCGATATCGACATCGTGGTCGTCATCGTCCCAGTCTTCATCATCATCCACAAGGCCCTTCGCGGCCTTGCGCTTGGCACGGTGGCTCTCCCGCAGCTCCTCAATGCGCTCGCGGGCTTCGCGCTGCATCTGGCGCTGCGCCTCCAGCTCGGCCTCGGCCAACTCCGGATCGCGATCTTCCTGCTCTTGACGGTCTTCCAGGTAGTCCATCAAACGGCCACTGAGTACATCGGTGCCTTCACCGCGTATAGCCGCCACGCGGAATACCGGCCCCTTCCAACTCAACGCATCCACAACCGACTGACAGCGCTCTTCCAGTTCAGCAGCCGGCACCAGATCGGTCTTATTCAGCACCAGCCAGCGCTCGCGACCAGCCAGAGTGCTACTAAAAGTAGCCAGCTCACGCTCGATGGCGCGGGCATTCTCCACCGGGTCTGAACCGTCAAATGGCGCCAAATCCACCAGGTGCAGCAACACTCGGCAGCGGGTTAAGTGTTTGAGGAACCGGATACCCAGACCCGCCCCTTCTGCTGCCCCCTCAATCAATCCCGGAATATCGGCAATCACAAAACTGCGGTGCTTCTGCACCTGTACCACCCCCAGGTTTGGCACCAAGGTCGTGAAGGGGTAATTGGCCACCTTGGGCTTAGCTGCAGATACCGCCCGAATAAACGTAGACTTGCCGGCATTGGGCAACCCCAGCATCCCCACATCTGCGAGCACCTTCAGCTCCAGCTTCAGGTTGCGGAATTCACCTTCAGAACCATTAGTGGTCTGGCGGGGAGCTCGATTGGTACTGGATTTAAAGCGTGTGTTACCCAGGCCGTGAAAGCCTCCCTGGGCGACCAGCAGGCGTTCACCCGCCCGGGTCATATCGCCGATGGCCTCGCCAGTATCCACGTCGATCACGGTTGTACCCACGGGCACTTTCAAGACAAGGTCTTCGCCCTTGCCCCCGGTACAATTGCGCCCGCGGCCGGGCTGACCACTTTCAGCGGCATAGCGGGGCTGGTAACGGTAGTCTACCAGGGTGTTAAGGGAGTCATCGGCCTCTAAATAGACGGAACCGCCATCGCCGCCGTCACCACCATCCGGGCCACCTTTTTCTACAAACTTTTCTCTGCGGAAGCTCAGGCAGCCATTGCCACCCTTACCCGCCTGCACAAAGATGGGCGCCTCATCGACAAACTTCATAATCACTCCACCGCCACAGCGGTTGTCTCATCCGGTGCGCACATATTCGCACCTACCATCATATTCATCATACCAGCCGACAAGCCGCCCCACGCAGGCACCTGCCACCCCAGCTTCCCGCCACTGGACTATCGGGACTTTTCCAACAAAAAAGCCCCGCAATAGCGGGGCTTTTGATGAAGCTAGGGCTTGTGACCGCTTAGGCAGTTTCGATAGAAACGAACTTGCGGTTATTGGGGCCTTTAACTTCGAACTTCACAACGCCGTCCGCGGTGGCGAACAGGGTGTGATCTTTGCCCATACCAACGTTAACACCGGCGTGGAACTTGGTGCCACGCTGACGAACGATGATGTTGCCTGCTGCTACAGACTGGCCGCCAAAGCGCTTCACGCCCAGGCGTTTACTCTCGGAATCGCGACCATTTCGCGTACTACCGCCAGCTTTCTTATGTGCCATGAGTCGTTACTCCTCTCTTATGCCTTGATGCCAGTGATTTTAACTTCGGTGTACCACTGACGGTGGCCCTGGCGCTTCATGGAGTGCTTACGACGACGGAACTTGATGATTCTCACCTTCTCGCCGCGGCCGTGGCTTACCACTTCAGCAGATACTTTAGCGCCGTCTACAACGGGAGCGCCGATGTTGATTGTGTCGCCATCAACGACCATCAGCACTTTGTCGAAATCGATGGTTTCGCCAGTAGCTACTTCCAGCTTTTCCAGGCGAAGTACTTCGCCTTCTTCTACACGGTGTTGCTTGCCACCGCTCTCAATAACAGCGTACATATTTCTATGCTCCGATATGGACGACACGAAGCAGCGGGAGGACTGTTCAGTCACTGCTCCGCATTTCGGGAGCTTGCGCCGTGTTGTTTAACATCTATTTCGCCGGCGGTACCATCGGCTCTAAAAACCGCGGAGCCCACAATCGACGGGGCGCAGATTCTAATCAATTCGCCGGGTTGATACAATAGCGACCCTCCGCCGCCCGAGCCTTCGGCGGCGCTTGTCTAGTCGTATTAAGGAACTCTCAAATGCTGCCTTTTCACCGGGTCGCCGCCGAAGACTTTGCCGCGGTCAACCAGCGTATTCTCGACCAACTGCACTCGGATGTCCCCCTGGTGGAAAATATAGGCCACTACCTGGTTGAAGCCGGCGGCAAGCGCCTGCGCCCCCTATTAGTGCTGCTTTGTGCCAGGGCCTGTAACTACCGAGATGAGAGCCATATTGATCTGGCCACCATTATCGAATTTATCCACACCGCCACTCTACTTCATGACGATGTGGTGGATACCTCCGATATGCGCCGCGGCCGCCTCACCGCCAATGCCAAGTGGGGTAATGCACCCAGCGTCCTGGTGGGAGACTTCCTCTACTCCCGCGCTTTCCAGATGATGATTGCCCTGCAGGACATGCGCATCATGGCGCTCCTCTCCGACACCACCAACACCATTGCCGAGGGCGAAGTACAGCAGCTGGTAAACGCAGGCGACCCAGAAGTCAGCGAGGAAAACTATTTCGGTGTAATTTACAAGAAGACTGGAGCGCTGTTTGAAGCGGCCTGTGAGACAGCCGCGGTTCTGGCCGAATGCTCCGCCGAGGAACAAAACGCCTTGAAACTGTATGGGCGTCATTTGGGCCTCGCATTCCAGTTGGTAGATGACGCCCTGGATTACCGCGGCAACCCGGAAGAGCTAGGTAAGAACGTCGGCGACGACCTGGCGGAAGGCAAGCCCACACTACCCCTGATCTATACCATAGCCAATGGCAGCGAAAGCCAAGCAGCCCTGGTCAGGGAAGCCATTGAACAGCGCAGCGCGGCAAAACTGGTGGAAATTGTCGAGGCTATCGAGGCTTGCGGAGCCCTGGATTACACCATGGAACGGGCCCGTACTGCTGTGGAGGATGCCAAAGCTCAGCTGGACTTCCTACCCGAGAGCGACCAAAAAACCGCACTACAACAACTAGCCAGCTTCGCCGTGGAGAGAAATGTCTAGCAAGCTCGAAGTATCGCCCTAGATACAAGGAGACCAGATTTCTCAAGGTAACCCCCATTAAAAAAGCCCCATTTTATGGGGCTTTTTTGACTTCAAGGCTGCAGCTCTTAAAGCCTATTCGGAGATGAGCTGGAGATCATGAACGAATCAGCTTTAGCAATTCTTCGGTCTTCTCTCGCATCAAAGCCTTATCCCCGCGGGACTCAACATTGAGACGAATCACCGGCTCAGTATTGGACATGCGCAAATTAAAGCGCCACTCGGCATAAGCCACGCTCAGACCATCCACATGCTCGACACTGAGTGCCTCTGCACCATACTTTTCCTCTGCAGCTTTAATCACCGCTGCCGCATCCTGCACTTTGGAGTTGATCTCACCCGAGCAGGGGAAAGCCGCCATACGTTCTCCCACCAACTGGGACAGAGTCTTACCGCTACGGCTGACCAGCTCCGCCACCAGCAGCCAGGGGATCATGCCACTATCGCAGTAGGCGAAGTCACGGAAATAATGGTGTGCACTCATCTCACCACCATAAATGGCATCTTCTTTGCGCATGCGCTCCTTAATAAAGGCATGGCCAGTTTTACTCTGGACTGGCTCACCCCCAGCAGCACGCACAATATCTTCCGTATTCCACAGCAGGCGAGGATCGTGAACCACTTTGGCGCCCTTGTGCTTCACCAGGAAGGCCTCCGCAAGCAGGCCGACCACATAATAGCCCTCGATAAAATCGCCGTTCTCATCGAAGAAGAAACAGCGATCAAAGTCACCATCCCAGGCAATACCAAAGTCAGCACCACTCTCCCGCACCGCCTCTGCAGTAGAAGCGCGGTTTTCCGGCAGGAGCGGGTTGGGAATCCCATTGGGGAAGTTGCCATCTGGCTGATGGTGCACCCGCACAAACTCAAACGGCAAGTGCGGCGCCAGTGCATCGACGACGGCACCCGCGCCACCATTGCCCGCATTGACCACCAACTTTAGGGGCTTCAGGGCTTTGCTATCGACATAGCCAAGCAAGTGCTTCACAAAATCTGCACGGTGCTCAAAACGCTGCAGGCTCCCGCGCTCCGCAACAGGGGCAAAATCATTCTCTTCTGCCAAGCGTTTGATATCGAACAAACCGGTATCGCCACTAATCGGCCTACTACCCGCGCGAACAAACTTCATGCCGTTGTAATCCATGGGGTTATGGCTGGCAGTCACACAAATACCACCATCAAAATCACCATGGAAAGTAGCGAAATACACTTCTTCAGTGCCGCACTCACCAATGTGGAAGACATCGGTACCAGCGTCGCGCAAACCATTCACCAGGGCATCCGTCAGCTCACCACTGGTAAGTCGAATATCATGACCAACCACGACACGTTTCGCCCGCAGAAATTGGGCAAATGCCCGCCCCACCCGATAAGCCACTTCGGTATTCAGCTCATCAGGCACACGGCCGCGCAAATCATAGGCTTTAAAGCAGGTCAGATCTGACACTTATTTTTTCTCCTGGGCGGCCTGTTCCGGCAGATACACATTTTCAAAGACGTGGTTAGTGGCCTCAATAAACCCTTCCACCGAGCCACAGTCAAAGCGCCGCCCCTTAAAAGCGTAAGCAAGAACACAACCCTGGCGCGCCTGGGTCAGCAACGCATCAGTAATTTGCACTTCCCCATTTTTGCCCGGCGGAGTATCGCGGATCAGATCAAAAATATCCGGGGTGAGGATATAGCGGCCGATAATCGCCTTATTACTCGGCGCGTCTTCAGCAGCCGGTTTTTCCACCATATCCGTTACCTGATACAGACCCGGCTTGATTTCATTGCCCGCAATCACACCAAACTTATGAATCTGGTCCATCGGCACCTCCTCGACGGCAACGATGGAACAGCGGAACTGCTTATAGAGCTGCACCATTTGCGAGAGCACGCCCAGGTCATCATTCAGGCACAGGTCATCCGCCAGCACTACCCCAAATGGCTCATCTCCCACCAGGCGGCGCCCCTGCAATATCGCATCACCCAAGCCGCGCATTTCACCCTGGCGAGTATAGGAAAAGCTGGCGCTATCGATCACTTTATGTACAGAGTCTAGGTAGCGCTCTTTACCGGTCCCAGCAATTTGGTGCTCTAACTCGTAGTTTGTATCGAAATGATCTTCGATGGCACGCTTACCGCGCCCGGTAACAAAGCCAATTTCTGTCAGGCCGGCTTCGATGGCCTCTTCCACACCGTACTGCACCAATGGCTTGTTCACGAGCGGCAGCATCTCTTTCGGCATCGCCTTAGTGGCTGGCAGGAAACGGGTACCGTAACCGGCAACCGGGAATAAACATTTCTTAAGCATTGCGCTCCCCATAATCAAAAACAAGCGCACCCCCGCGCCGGCGGCAACTTAACATAGCTAAAAAGAGAGTTCACTTACAAAGGATGACGCCAAATTCCTCTGATGTGTCAGCGCTCTACACAATTGATCATATAAGATGTTGTGAAAGTAATTACTACGACAGTCACAAAAATAATTTTGACTGACTGGACAAGCGACACACAGCGCTTAGAATGCCCGCTCTTACAAAAACGCTCAACATAAGTTGCGTAACCACCCACAATCGGGGAGAAGATGAGTAATTTTGTTCAAAAAAGTAGCTACGACAGAGAGGAGCTACTGACCTGCTCCACTGGTGAGATGTTTGGCCCAGGCAATGCCCAATTGCCGGCCCCTAATATGCTGATGCTGGACCGCATCACGCATATATCTAAAGAAGGGGGAGCCTTTAACAAGGGGGAACTGATCGCCGAGCTGGACATCCACCCCGACCTCTGGTTTTTCGAGTGCCACTTTCCCGGTGACCCGGTAATGCCCGGCTGCCTGGGCCTGGATGCCATGTGGCAACTGTTGGGCTATTTCCTCGCTTGGAAAGGCAACCCAGGACACGGTCGCGCCCTCGGTTGTGGCGAAGTCAAATTTACCGGCCAAATCCTTCCTACCAGCAAAAAAGTGACCTATCACATTCAGCTGAGCCGGGTTGTCGAGCGGAGATTGGTCATGGGGATCGGCGACGGTACAGTATCTGTCGATGGGCGTGAAATTTACACCGCGAAGGATCTTCGCGTAGGCTTATTCACCCGCACCGACAATTTCTAACCCCATGAAACCAATACCGGTAGAAACCATAAAGGCCTCTGCCAACAAGTAATGCTGGAGATCACTATGCGTCGGGTAGTCATTACCGGGATGGGCATCACATCCTGTATCGGTACCAACACAAAAGAAGTTACCGAGTCCTTGCGAGCAGGCCGCAGCGGCATTCGCTTTCAAGAAGAGTACAAAGAACTAGGCCTACGCAGCCAGGTAGCTGGCCCTGTAGATATCGATTTCAAGGAACACATCGACCGCAAACAGCTGCGGTTTATGGGGGATGCCGCCGCCTATGCCTATATTGCTATGCGCGAGGCTATTGAAATGTCCGGTATGGAGGAAAGCGATATCTCCAACCCCCGCACCGGTATTGTGATGGGATCGGGCGGCACCTCCACTCAGCAGATTATTGATGCCGCCCATACGCTCAAGGAAAAGGGGGTTCGCCGCGTCGGCGCCTACCGAGTTCCCCAGGTGATGAACAGCACTGTTTCCGCCTGCCTAGCCACTCCCTTTAAAATCAAAGGTGTGAACTACAGCATTTCCTCCGCCTGTGCCACCAGCGCTCACTGCATTGGTCACGGAGCCGAGCTAATCCAGATGGGCAAACAGGATGTTATCTTCGCCGGTGGTGGTGAAGAACTCGCCTGGAGCCTCACTCACCTGTTCGATGCCATGGGCGCTCTTTCGAGTAAATACAATGACGAGCCCACCAAGGCCTCACGCCCCTATGATGCCGATCGCGATGGTTTTGTCATCGCCGGTGGTGGTGGGTGCCTGATTCTGGAAGAAATGGAGCATGCCCTCGCTCGCGGAGCAACCATTTATGCCGAACTCACTGGCTATGGCGCCACTTCCGATGGATACGATATGGTAGCCCCCAGTGGTGAAGGCGCAGTGCGCTGTATGCAGCAGGCTCTCGCGGGCATGGATGGCAAGGGACTCCAGGGCAGTGTGGATTACATCAACACCCACGGTACCTCAACCCCAGTTGGCGATGTCGCAGAACTGAAAGCCATGGGCGAAGTTTTTGCCGGCAAAGTGCCCCCATTTGCCTCCACAAAATCCCTGACCGGACACTCCCTGGGAGCCGCCGGTGTACAGGAGGCGATCTACAGCCTGCTAATGATGCAAAACAACTTTATTGCCGCTTCCGCGAATGTGGATCACCAAGATCCCGCGGCAGAAGGGATGGACCTGGTCACAGAGTTGCGTGAATGCGAGATTAAACGTGCCATGTCCAACAGTTTTGGCTTCGGCGGCACCAATGCCTGCCTGGTATTCGATAAGCTGTAAAGCAGCGAGCGGACTCACTATAAACAAAAAAGGGCGCCAAATTGGCGCCCTTTTTTATGGATAGCAAGACTATTCCTGCCGCTCCGCATCCAGGCGCTCCAACCACAATTCCACCTGTCTGGTCAGGCCCTGTCGCCAGCTATGCTGCTGTATACCGAAGACATCGCGCAGCTTACCGCAGGCTAATACTACCCCCCTGTCCCTTTGGTCCGGTCCGGTTTCCAGCGCACTGAATTGCGCAAACCTGCCCTCGTCATAGAGTGACTGGGCTCGCTCCACGACCTCAAGGGCAAACTCTACCGCAGTACAGCTATCCGAGCTGCCGTAATGATAGATCCCTCGAGCCTCAGCACCACTGGCCAGCTGCTGCGCTAAGGCAACAGCGACGCGAGCCAAATCCAAAGCAGTGACGGGATTACCACTATTGCACCCATCCAGCGCGACTGGCTCACCAGTAATGAAGCCGCGCAGTACCCGCCCAAGCAAAGCATCTGGATTGCTATCCACCAGCCAGCCAAAGCGCAGAATAGTCAGGTTTTCGTGGCCGGCCAGGGCTTCCTCACAGGCCAGCCATTGCCGTCCACTGCGAGCCTGCGGTGCCGCTACTTCGTCCTCGTCATATTTCCTCGGTTCGCCACCGGCAAAGACCGCATAGGAAGAGAGATGAATAACATGTCGGCAGGAACATTGTGCCAGCGCCTTGGCGACCTGCAACGCCTCTGGCATCCCCTGGTCATCCGCGCATGCCGATGCATTGATAACAATAGAGGCGGGACGCAACTTATCGAGTTCCGAGGGCCCAAGTTGCTGGATGCGAAAGCCAGCGCGCTGCAGGCGTTTCTGCAGCGCGTTGTCGATATCGTTTCCGGCGCGAATTAACGCAACCCGATCCGGCTTGTATCCGGTATGTAGATCAGACACAGGGCAGGCCTGCTTTAGAAGGGAATATCGTCGTCGAAGCTGTTATCGAAACCACCGGCAGGGCCCTGGCTTGGTTGCTGTGCGGGCTGCTGTTGGTTACCGGGCGCTGGGCGTCCCTGATTACCCTGCTGGTAGCCACCTTGTTGGAAGCCGCCCTGCTGTTCGTAACCACCCTGGCCGCCCTGATGACCACCCATCTGGCCGCCCATTCCGGCTGCACCCATTGCGGCACCGCCCATGCCCTGGCCGAAGCCACCCTGCTCTCCTCGACCATCGAGCATTTGCATCTCACTGGCAACAATCTCGGTAGTGTAGCGATCCTGACCACTACTCTTATCCTGCCACTTGCGCGTGCGCAGTGAGCCCTCAACATAGACCTTGGAGCCCTTGCGCAAGTACTCGCCGGCGATCTCAGCCAGGCGATTAAAAAATACTACACGGTGCCATTCGGTGCGCTCCTGTTGCTGACCGGTCTGCTTGTCCTTCCAGCTCTCACTGGTGGCCAGGCTGACGTTGGTCACCGCACCGCCGCTCGGCATATATTTGGTCTCCGGGTCGTTACCCAGGTTGCCGATTAAAATTACTTTGTTGATACCCCTGGCCATGGCCCTCTCCTCTCTTCGACCCGGGTCCCACCCGGAGCAATAATCATTCAATAATTAACTACAAGGTGCGGTTTCACACGCACTGTTAGTCTGTAAACAGGCAGCCGCCCACAGCGACAACCAGTGTATTTTTATACAGCAGCATACAACAGACATCCGCTGTTAGTAAGCGCTACCCTCGCGGACACCCGAGACCCGCTCACGCAGAAGCCACCAGAGCAGTATCCAAATTGCCACTACCGCAAAACCGAGCCCCGCCACTGCACTGGTGCCACCGATTCCGTACAGATATCCACCCAGACTGCCGCCGACAAAAGTGCCGAAAAACTGCAACGTTGCATAGAGGCCCGAGGCAGCCCCGCGGGCATCCTCCGGGGCTTTGCGAGTTAACTGTGCCGGCAACAGGGCTTCCAGCAAGTTGAAGCCAATAAAGAAAATACTCAGCAGCAGTACGACCGCTACAGTCCCATTCATCGGAAGTAGCGCCGCGCTGCCAGCAACCAGGGCGAGCGCTGCCAGGTTCAGTGCGAGCGGCACCTTACCGGAACGCTCGGCCATACGCATCATGGGCAACATAACGATAAAGGTGCCGAGCATCAGTGGGCCATAGAGTTTCCAGTGCTCTTGCGCCGGCCAGCCCAACCGATCGACCAGTACCAGTGGCAAGGCCACAAACAGTGCCGTCAGTAGCAAGTGGGAAAAGAAGGCCCCGCTGACCAGGCGCCAAGTCAGGCCACTAGCCAGAACCTTGCGAAAACCGCCCTTAAATACTGCTGGGCGCTTTGCCACTTGAGGTGTCGGCACCACTCTCCATACCAGCAACATGCCTAACACGGCCAGTGCTGCTGTCAGCCAGAAAATAGCCGGTAGTCCGCCAGCACCCGCGAGTGCCGGGCCCAGTATTACCGCTAGCATAAAGGCCACACCGATCGAAGCGCCGATCACAGCCATGGCGATACCGCGCTTCTCATCCCGGGTCAAATCAGCCACCAATGCCATTACAGCGGCAGCGATCGCTCCACAACCCTGTAACACCCGGCCAACAATCAGCCCATATACAGAGTCCGTCTGTGCAGCGACGATACTACCGAGGGCAAATAGCGCCAGGCCAGTATAAATCACGGGTTTGCGGCCCCAGCGATCGGACAAGAGCCCCAGCGGAATCTGCAATAAGGCCTGGCTCAAGCCATAGGCGCCCATGGCCAACCCCAGTAGCATCGGGGTGCTATCGCGATAGCCCTCACCGTATACCGTGAGTACCGGCAGCACCATAAACAGGCCGAGCATGCGAAAGACATAAAGGGAAGCCAGCCCACCCAGGGCCCGGCGCTCAATGGAATTCATGCAGCTCCCGGAACAGCGTCAAATTGGGCGCGCATTGTACAGCGAGCGAGCGCTGGGCTGTAGTGGAAGCTGTACAACTTTCGCGGAGATCTAACCGCGGCCATAGTCGTCATCGAAGCGGACTATATCGTCCTCGCCCAGGTAACTGCCGGATTGCACCTCAATCAGCTCCAACGGAATAGTGCCGGGATTTTCCAATCGGTGCGTCACCCCCAGGGGGATATAGGTGGACTGATTCTCGGTAACCAATAACTCCTCATCGCCACGGGTCACTCGCGCGGTGCCACGCACCACAATCCAGTGCTCTGCGCGGTGGTGGTGCATCTGCAGGGAAAGCTGTTGTCCGGGCTTAACCACGATGCGTTTTACCTGAAAACGCGGGCCCGCATCGATAGAGTCGTAGTAACCCCAAGGTCTATACACCTTGCGGTGTCGCTGGGCCTCGCTGCGGCCGGAGCGCTTGAGGCTTCCCACCAGTTTCTTCACCTCCTGAACCCGCTGCTTATCAGCAATTAGCAGGGCGTCGTCGGTATCCACCACCACCAGGTCCTCTACACCGAGCAAACTGACCAGGCGACTCTCCGCACGCACCAGGCAACCGCTGCTGTCTTCCTGCAATACATCACCTTGCAGCAGATTGTCGTCGCCATCCCGCTCGGCCAGCTCCCACAATCCCAGCCAGGAGCCCACATCGCTCCAGCCAGCATCCATAGGTACTACAGCCGCCGACTCGGTAGGCTCCATAACCGCATAATCCACAGATTCATCGGCGCAAGCGGCGAAAGCCTCTCTATCCACCCGGGTAAAATCCAGATCTCGAGCCGCCTGCTCGTAGGCCGTGCGACAGGCATTGAGAATATCCTCGCGATGCTGGCCCAGCTCCTCCAGATAGCGGGAGGCACGGAACAGAAACATACCGCTGTTCCAGGAATAACCGCCATCGGCCAGATAGGACTCGGCGGTATCGGCATCTGGCTTCTCGACAAACTCTGCCACCGACCATGCACCGGTGGAAAGCGCCTCTCCGCGGCGGATATAGCCGTAACCGGTCTCTGCCCGAGTCGGGACAATACCAAAAGTGACTAAATGTCCCTGCTCTGCCAGGGCCCGAGCCGGCTGTAGCGCCTCCTGAAAAGCCGCCACATCAGCCACCGCGTGGTCCGCCGGCAGTACCAGCAGCAAGGGGTCCTCACCGGACTCAAGCGCCGCCAGGGCCGCCAGGGCAATAGCTGGTGCCGTATTGCGCGCGCAGGGCTCCAGTAAAATAGACTGGGCGCCATGACCAATCTCGCGCAGCTGCTCCGCAGCGGCAAAGCGATGTTCCTCATTGCACACTAAAATCGGAGCCTGTAGCTGTGCCACGCCCTCCAACCGCCTTGCGGTAGCCTGCAACATGGTTTCTTCACCTGTTAGCGGCAAAAACTGCTTTGGGTAGGTTTCGCGAGAGAGTGGCCACAGGCGCGAACCGGTGCCACCACAGAGAATTACAGGAATCATCAGCGCTATCTGTTCATCGGTTGGTTTTTTGCGGCAGACGATTTTGGCACATTGAGTGGCGAGTTTATACTCGACTGTTTTCCCGGCACCGCAGTTGTGATCGCCCCGCGCGGAGCAAGTCCGTGGCCCGGCCCAGTATTAGCAGCAATATAGGTAGAGCGTGGACACGATTTATGTGAGGGGTGCTCGCACCCACAACCTGAAAAATATCGATCTCGACATCCCCCGCGACAAGCTGATCGTGATCACCGGACTATCGGGTTCCGGTAAATCCTCCCTGGCCTTCGACACCCTGTACGCCGAGGGCCAGCGCCGTTATGTGGAGTCTCTCTCCACCTATGCACGGCAATTTTTATCGATGATGGAAAAGCCGGATGTAGATACTGTCGAGGGGCTGTCACCGGCGATTTCCATTGAGCAGAAGTCCACCTCCCACAACCCGCGCTCCACCGTGGGTACCATTACCGAGATTTACGACTACCTCAGACTGCTGTTCGCCCGTGTCGGTGAGCCGCGCTGCCCGGAACACGACGAGCCTCTGCAAGCCCAGACGGTCAGCCAGATGGTGGATCAGGTACTAACCCTGCCGGAAGGCACTAAGCTGATGCTGCTAGCACCGGTCGTTCGCGACCGCAAGGGCGAGCACCAGCATGTATTCGAACAGCTGCGTCGCGACGGCTTCGTGCGCGCACGTATCGATGGGGTTATCTGCGATTTGGACGATACCCCCAAATTGGACAAGCGCCGCAAACACACGGTCGAAGTGGTGGTAGACCGCTTCAAGGTGCGCGATGACCTGCAGTTACGCCTGGCAGAATCCTTCGAGACCGCTTTGAATCTCACCGATGGCATCGCCTCCGTCAGCTTTATGGATGGCGACCAGGAAGACCGCCTTTTTTCTGCCCGCCACGCCTGCCCTGTCTGTGACTATTCATTGGACGAACTGGAACCGCGTCTGTTTTCCTTCAACAACCCGGCCGGTGCCTGCCCCAGTTGCGACGGACTGGGGGTTAAGCAGTTCTTTGACGAAGATAAAGTGATTCTCGACCCGGAGAGCAGTATTTCCGAAGGCGCTATTCGCGGCTGGGACAGGCGCAATATCTACTACTACCATATGCTCGACTCTCTGGCCGAGCACTATGGCTTCGACCTGGACAAACCCTGGAAAAAACTGCGTAAAACTCACCGCAAAGTCATTTTGCAGGGCAGTGGCGATGAGGAAATTGACTTTAGCTATGTGAATGATCGCGGTGATGTCACTGTGCGACAGCACACCTTTGAAGGTATTATCCCCAACTTCCAGCGCCGCTATCGGGATACAGAATCCCAGTCTGTCCGCGAAGAACTGGCCAAATATCTGAGCACGCAAAGGTGCCCCGAATGTCACGGCACCCGCCTGCGCCGTGAAGCCCGCCATGTCTTTGTGGATAACCGTACCCTGGCACAGATTACCGAACTGCCCGTCGGCGATGCTTTCAATTATTTTGATCACGAGCTGAGCTTCAAAGGCGCCCAAAAGGAAATTGCCGATAAAATTCTTAAAGAGCTTCGCGATCGCTTCCGTTTCCTGGTGGATGTGGGCCTCAACTACCTGACCCTGAACCGCAGCGCAGAGACCCTATCCGGCGGTGAAGCGCAGCGGATTCGCCTGGCCAGCCAGATCGGTGCCGGCCTGGTGGGTGTGATGTATATCCTCGATGAGCCCTCTATTGGCCTACACCAACGGGACAACGAACGCCTGCTCAACACTCTTACCCACCTGCGCGATATCGGTAATACCGTGATTGTCGTAGAGCACGATGAAGACGCCATCCGCAGCGCCGACTTTATTGTCGATATTGGCCCCGGTGCCGGTGTTCATGGTGGTGAAGTCGTCGCGGCTGGCACCGCCGATAAAATTGCCAAGTGCAAAAAATCCCTCACCGGCCAGTACCTGTCGGGCAAAAAGAAAATTGCCATACCGGAAGAGCGCTACATCCCAGATCCGGATTATATGCTGCGCCTCGAAGGTGCCAGCGGCAATAATTTGCAAAACGTGAACCTGGAAATACCCGTGGGGCTGTTTACCTGTGTCACCGGTGTCTCCGGCTCAGGTAAATCTACCCTAATCAATACCACCCTCTACCCTCTTGCAGCCACAGCCCTAAATAAAGCCACCACCTTGAAGGCGTCCCCTTATAAGGCCGTCCACGGGTTGGAGCATTTCGACAAGTGTGTGGATATAGACCAGAGCCCTATTGGGCGCACTCCAAGGTCCAATCCCGCCACTTACACCGGTATTTTTACTCCGATTCGAGATCTGTTTGCCGGTACTCAGGAAGCGCGCTCACGTGGTTACAAACCTGGGCGTTTTAGCTTTAACGTAAAAGGCGGTCGCTGCGAAGCCTGTCAGGGCGACGGTGTAATCAAGGTGGAAATGCACTTCCTTCCGGATATCTATGTACCCTGCGATACCTGTCATGGTAAACGCTATAACCGTGAAACCCTGGAAGTTCACTATAAGGGTAAAAATATCCACGAAGTGTTGGAAATGACGGTGGAAGATGCGCGGGAGTTTTTTGATCCCGTGCCTGCTATTGCCAAAAAATTACAAACACTCATTGATGTCGGCCTCTCCTATATCAAACTTGGTCAGGCTGCCACGACGCTCTCCGGCGGTGAAGCCCAGCGAGTAAAGCTCTCCCGCGAGCTATCCAAGCGCGATACTGGCCAAACCCTCTATATCCTCGACGAACCCACTACCGGCCTGCACTTTGCCGATATCCAATTGTTACTGGATGTCTTACATCGCTTACGCGATCACGGCAATACCATCGTGGTTATCGAACACAATCTAGATGTGATCAAAACAGCCGATTGGATCGTGGACCTGGGTCCGGAAGGTGGTTCTGGCGGCGGACAAATTATTGCAGCGGGAACTCCCGAGGAAGTGGCAGAAATGGAAGTTTCCCATACCGGTCACTTCCTAAAACCGATGCTTGGCTGATCAATACTACGGAGCTGGATCGCAGTCTGGCTCCTATAGTAATTAAATCACCGAATACATATCGCGACGGAACGTGGGAAATGATAAAAAAATTGGATCAAGAAAAGTTAAACTTAATTATTGCACTATGCGCAATGATGGTTTCCCTTGCCTCCTTCTATGCAACTTATCTGCAGGCCGAAGCAGCAAATAAACAAGTCAAAATAATGACCATGCCTGTCATTCAATTTTCACAGAGCAATTACGACCTTGAGGATGACAAACCATCGATTTATTTTGAACTTTACAATGTGGGGGCAAGCCCAGCTCTACTGAAGAGTTTCAGTATCAACTATGAGCAAACTACCTACCATACCGCCAGGGAATTCCTGAATGCTTGCTGCCAACAGGAATATCAAGAATTCACAAAAAAAGTGACAAGCGATGAGGACGCTGCCAGCCTAGACAAAGGAAATATACTCACCTCAACTTTATCCAACAGCTTAATCCCTGCGAACTCCAAGCGACGAATATTTGCATTATTCTATGGCCAGCGATCTTACGATCTTTGGGAAAAGCTTAACAAAGAAAGAGAGAAAATATCTGTCGACTTCTGCTTCTGCTCACCCTTGGGTGGATGCTATCGTTCAGAGAACGAGGGAACCTCTATGGAGGTTGAAGCATGTACTACCAACCGCATTTAGATACTTTTCATTAGACAGAATTCTAAACAAAGTTTTCTCTAATTGTGAGCCGCGACGAATGAAGATCGATATCAACTGTGACCTAGGTGAAGGATCTGATTTAATCAGCTGCGAGAGGGATGCGCAGATTATGCCCTTTATCTCCCGCTGCAATATCGCCTGCGGTGGCCATGCTGGCAACCTGGAGATTATGCGCCTCTCTATTCGCAACGCACAGCAATATAAGTTAAAAATAGGGGCCCACCCCAGCTACCCAGATCGGGAAAACTTTGGAAGAAAATCTGTCGCAATCTCGCCAAATCAATTACTCGACTCTTTATACGCTCAGATCAATCAACTTCAAACCCTTGCTATTGCAGCAGGAACGCAGCTCGACCATATTAAGTTGCACGGCGCTCTATATAACGATGCCGAAGCAGACCAGTTACTGGCCCAAAGAATTACCTCCCTACTCTCCGAGGAATATCCCTCACTGAAAATTATCGGCCTCGCTAATAGCACCATGGAAGCCGCCGCAGCCGAAAAAAATCGTATTTTTTACCGGGAGGGTTTTATGGACAGGCAATACATCAATAAAGAAAAACTAGCGCCACGTGATTTGCCTGGATCAGTTCTAAACAACATTGATCACTGCCTCGAAAGAGCTGTCGCATTGGCAAAAGGCACAGGCATTACAAGCTATCATGGCATACCACTAAAATTTTCAGTCGACACTATTTGTTTACATAGTGATAATCCAATAGCAGTGCGTATCGCAGAGAGGCTTGTCAATCACTTGCAGCTCCATGGATTGAGCATACATTCGTGACACTCCCCGAAAAAGACTTCCCCAAAAAGTTAGATTTTAATGTGTCTATGAATGGGGATAGTGCCCTAGATATCCGCTTTAGCGCGAAACCTAGTGCAAACCTCAGTCGCTACATTATTGGGCTAAGACAGTATATCCTTAAGCATGGCCCAAATGGACTTACCGACCTAATTCCCTCATATCAATGCCTAACAATAATTTTTGTTCCTACTTTATTTGATAACGAATCGCTTTCTCAGGAAGTTCATCGGTTAACCCGAAGCTTCCTAGAAAACCCAGAGAAAATCAAAAGAAAGCCTCGCACAATTCGTATTCCTGTTTGCTATGAATCAACTTTTGCTCCCGATATGACCGTATTGAGCAAATACACAGACTTATCACCCGAGGAGATCATTCAGTTACATACTGCAAGCCCCTATCTCGTGCACATGCTGGGTTTTTCACCCGGTTTTTTGTATCTGGGCGGCCTTGATCCCAGACTACATTGTCCTCGCAAAGACAAGCCGAGAGCGAGTATTCCTGCCGGAGCGGTTGGAATTGGTGGGAGTCAAACCGGAATTTATCCACAAGCTACACCGGGGGGATGGCAGATTATCGGGCAAACCCCCCTCCAGCTATTTCAGCCTTATAGTGAATCTCCTTTTATTGCTGCTCCTTTGGACACTGTCGAATTCTTCCCTATCAATAAATTGGAGTTCGCCATCATTAGCCAACACCACGATTAATAAATTAGACATTTATGAGCATCTATTTTATTCGAGCCGGACTACAAACCAGTATTCAGGACTGTGGCCGGCCTGGCTTGATGCACTACGGAATTCCTCAAGGGGGCGCCGCAGACCCCTTATCAATGAAGCTTGCTAACTTACTATTAGGCAACACTCTAAATAACCCGGTACTGGAAATAACTTTAACGGGCCCACTTATTGAGTTCGATTGTGATGTTTCGATAGCCATTACAGGCGCGCAATTCAAAGTTCTGTTAAACAACAACCCCATTGAAAGCTATAAAGTTATCCAAATTAAAAATGGGGATATTCTAGATTTTTCCAGTTTAATGAGCGGTGCTCGGGCATATATAGGTTTATCCGCCAAAATCTCTGCACCTCAAATTCTAAATAGTGTATCCACCCATTTAATCAGCGGCTTTGGCGGACACAGAAACGGGGCAATTAAGTCAGGGGAAAAAATCTACTTAGAAAAAACCCGTATAATAAAAGAAGCACACTTAGAAAGAGAGTTTATCCCAAACTATCGACTACGCCCCTTAATAAGAGTCGTCCATGGAGCAGAGGGTCAGCGCTTTACCCAATCTGCATTGGACAATTTTTTTTCTACCACTTTTCAAGTATCCGCTCAGAGTAACCGCATGGGAATTCGCCTATCACCATCGATAATGTCAGACTCTGAGAGACTGAAAGATATCTCAGGGGAAATGGTTTCTTCCGGACTTTATCCCGGAAGTATTCAGATACCAAACAATGGCGAGCCGATTATTTCATTTATAGAAGGGCAAACCATCGGCGGTTACCCTCGACTGGCTCATGTTATTCGGGCCGACCTCCATAGATTAGGGCAACTCAAACCCCAGGATAAAATCAATTTTCAGCTGGTCACACAGGCAAAGGCAAGAAAAGTTTTACAGGAAAAACATAAACTTTTAGGAAAGCTACAAAACACGATTAAATCAGGGACCAGAGAAACATTTATTCTTTGAAGAGGGACCTTTAAACAAATAATAAAATAAATTCAAATTACTGAATAACGACGACCCCGCATCTCTTTTAATTACCTCCCCCTAATTAAAAAACCACAATCTTTAGAGCATTTCTGCATCAATATCATCGCTCCAAAACAAACATCAATGGGCATAGTAAATTTAATAGAATATTTTCAATGACTCTCTCTAGACTGAACAGTCCCAGCTGACCAGCTGGTTCTACCACTACTTCAGCTAGACCGAAGGATCATTATTAACTAGTCTTTTTGAGTTTTACCTAAATAGCGATTTGGACGAGTGTCCAACTTAACTGACCCACAGCCATAGGACTGACTTCTATTCCCATACTTGGCGTCTTTAATGCGGCCTAGTCCAGAGAGAAAACACCAATTACCTAAAGGGGATTAATAATGATAAAAATTCTCCGTGGTTTACTAACGGCATTTATTGCCTGCTCACTTCTTATCACCTCCTATGCGCAAGCCGAGCCGGGAGATTACAATTTTTGGACCACTCTAAAGCACCTTTTTGACCCTCCTAATGCTGATGAGCCGGTCACCCCTCAGCAGGCTCAGGGCATGTACCCTCTGACCAT
Organism: Microbulbifer sp. THAF38; assembly: GCF_009363535.1. Lineage (NCBI taxonomy): Bacteria > Pseudomonadati > Pseudomonadota > Gammaproteobacteria > Cellvibrionales > Microbulbiferaceae > Microbulbifer > Microbulbifer sp. THAF38. Next base: position 564,831 of record NZ_CP045369.1, on the reverse strand, counting down.
GCACGACCCTGGTTTTAACGATGATTTCAAGCCGAAAGATTTTAATACTTGGCAAAAAGTAGATGTTCCTGCCAGCACTGGCGCCATGTGCGGAAATGGTTCTCCCTATAAATTTTTCGTTTATCGAGTGCCCGATACCAGCAATACCATTTTTTATTTTGAAGGTGGCGGCGCCTGTTGGGACTACGAGAGCTGCTCCGGCCAGGCCGGCATCCGCGGCGCACGAAATCCTAATGGTATCCCCGATGATTATCTCAGTAACGTACACCTCTTAGATTTCACAAACTTCGATAATCTCACTACCGCGGGTGTCTCTCCCCTTATTTATACCCACCACCCCTACAACCAGTACAAAACGGGCGAGTGGAACATGGTTTACGTTCCCTACTGTACTGGTGATATTTATGTAGGCGATAAAACCGAGGTATATAAGGATAAGAGTGGTCAGAACTCGGACCTAATTTGGCATCATAATGGCTTGCGCAATGTGCAGGCAGTAACCTCCTGGGTAAAGAATAATTTACAGAAACCCAAGCAAATGCTTGCCGCTGGTTGTAGTGCAGGCAGCGTAGGGGCTCTGTTAAATTACACGAAACTTCGTGAGGATATGAATGTCGACTATGGCTATCTGATAGATGATTCCGGCCCGCTTTACAACGCGCCTTTTGACAGTGATAACAACACTCAGTATCCGTCATTACCGTTACACAACGAAGTGCTTCGCTCCTGGACCACTTACACAACTGATGGAGATCCCACTGAAGAGAATCCCATTAATGCGATAAAGTCGTTTACTCCAGGATTTGATAGCAATCAGCTGGCTTCGATATACCGCGCACTATCGGATAAATTTCCCATGGATCGCCTGGGTATTACACACTTTCTGGCAGACGGTAATTTTTCTTCATACTCCTATGAGCGCTTCTACGAAGATATTTACAACGACCCAGATGCCAACTCTCGTTTAAATAAACTACGCGAACGCTGGCAAAAGGACACCCATGAAAACCTAATACCACTCTTGGATCAAACCAGTAATTGGGGCTATTACTTCCCAATGTTTCGCAACCTAAACGAAAGCCACTGCACCACGATTATTGACCTTAAATACGGTGAAATCGCCGAGCATGGACTGGAATTAAAGGATTTTCTGAACAATATCGTGAACCACAACGGTGGCGGCATGATCCGCGCCTATGAGACCGACAAAGTCTCCGACTTTGAAAACAACAGTAATTGGTTCTATGACCTTATTGGCCTGTTTATGTAACTCGGATCAGACGTAGAGCAGTGCTGCTGCTGAAAGTACTAAAAGTAGCAGCACTGTTTATTGATTAGCTACCGTAAACCGTTTCCCGAGCTTCCTGTAGGCGCTGGCGCAAATATTCGTGTTTATTCATCCCATTGGGAAAAGAAGTCATTTGCTGAACCTCTTCCACAATAGAGCGCTCCAAATCTTTATAGGTTGAAAAACCTGGCACCTGGGTATGTGGGTCGTAGCGGCTGATGACTGACTGAGCCTTCTCCCGATAGAGGTTAAATAATTCTTCTGCGCGCTGTTTGAAATCAGCCTCGTTCAGGCTATTTTTCTCCAGCCAGGCCAGTTTCATTGACAATGCTTCATAACCAGTCACCCGGTTTTCATTCTCTACCTTCTCAATAGCGTCCCAAGCCTCTGAACTGGACAAATTCCCAAGATCCGCAAAATACTCTTTTATTTCCTGCTTTAGCTGCTCTCGATCCAGGTAGGCTTTAACCCGTGGATGATCCAGGAGTTCCGCCATCTCAGTACTCTCTAACTCTGACCAGGGTATTTTTTCAGAGATATCCTGCGCTAATTGATTGTTTTCCGTTAAAGGCTGTACGAACTGCCGAACTTTCGCCACACTTTTTTTGACATCAATATCGTAATGATCGATGCCCACAACGGCTAGGCTTACTGCACCGGCAAGCAATATCAGTTTTTTCATATTCAGTTACCGAGCAAATTTAAATTTATATGTCGTTATATCGATAACTATATAAGCAGAGAAAATCGAGGGGATGAATGGGAAGGGCGTCCCAGCTGAAGAGATATACGCCAATATCTGTCAAACAGCTGGAAAGTGAATAAAAAGAATCAACTGAGGAGAATTAAACCCAGCTCAAAGGCTGTTCTTCGCTCTTCTTGGCGGAACAGGGATCTTTTGAAGTTTTGGGCGCGACATAGCCCACTTGCTGCTCTTTAGACAGATTACGAGTCTCCCAGTTGGCAACTGCCTCGGCACAGAGATTGCGCTGCTCTGCAGTAATAGCAACACCATTGGGCCATTTGCCCAACTCAATAGCTCGTCGCAGACTGGCGACAATTTGTGGATTCAGATTATTTAACAACTGCTCAAAAGACATACAAAACTCTCCCGTATGTACAAAAAAGGCCGGTCTATGACCGGCCTTCCGTAGCAAAATTGCTAGCGCAACTTATGCTTCAGCAGCTTCGTCTTCAACTTGTGGACGATCCACCAGTTCAACGTAAGCCATCGGTGCTTTATCACCTGCGCGGAAACCACATTTCAGGATACGGATATATCCACCTGGACGGGCTTCGTAACGGGGACCCAGCTCATCGAACAGCTTGCGCACAGCATCCTTATCACGGATACGGGCAAAAGCCAGACGACGGTTGGCAACACTGTCCTTCTTAGCCAGGGTAATCAGCGGCTCGGCAACGCGACGCAGCTCCTTGGCTTTTGGCAATGTAGTTTTGATCAGTTCGTGCTCTACCAGAGAAGCGGTCATGTTCTTGAACATGGCCTTGCGGTGAGCGCTGGTACGGCTGAATTTACGGCCACTATAGCGATGACGCATGACTCAATTCCTTACGACCACAGTTGCTGTCTCAGCAGGTCGTTCTGGAGCGGTGTCGCGTTAAGCCGTGGCACCGCTCGGGTTCTTTCTACTAGTCACGGCGTCGCCGCGACTACCAAATGCTTACAGGGGGCTTAATTTGCTATCGCCTTTAAGGCTGGCCGGTGGCCAGTTTTCGAGACGCATACCCAGGGACAAACCACGGGAAGCCAGTACGTCCTTGATTTCAGTCAGAGACTTCTTACCAAGATTCGGGGTCTTAAGCAGCTCCACTTCGGTGCGCTGAATCAGGTCACCGATGTAGTAGATGTTTTCCGCTTTCAGACAGTTAGCCGAACGTACTGTCAGCTCCAGGTCGTCAACTGGGCGTAGCAATACCGGATCAACTTCAGGCTCTTCCGCCTTCGGTTGTGCGTCCTTCTCACCTTCCAGGTCCACAAATACTGCCAGCTGCTGCTGCAGAATAGTGGCTGCTCGGCGAATAGCTTCTTCAGGGTCCAGAGTACCGTTGGTCTCCAGGTCCAGAACCAGCTTGTCCAGATCGGTACGCTGCTCTACACGCGCGCTTTCCACGCTGTAAGAAACACGGCGAACCGGGCTGTAAGATGCGTCCAGTTGCAGACGGCCAATCGCGCGGCTTTCCTCTTCCTCGTCACGGCGTGCGTCGGCGGGCTGATAGCCACGGCCACGCGCAACAGTGAGGCGCAGGTTGAGTTCTACATCACCAGTAATATTGGCGATCACGTGCTCAGGATTCACAATCTCGATATCGTGATCTACCTGGATATCTCCAGCAGTCACCGCACCCGGGCCCTTTTTGCTCAGGCTCAATACAGCCTGATCCTTGCCGTGCATAACAACCGCGATTTCTTTCAGGTTGAGCAGGATTTCAATAACATCTTCCTGCACACCTTCAATCGCGCTGTACTCGTGCTCGACACCGTCGATTTCTACTTCGGTGACGGCGCAGCCCGGCATGGAGGACAGCAGGATGCGACGCAGCGCATTGCCAAGAGTGTGGCCAAAGCCACGCTCCAGGGGCTCCAGAACCACTTTGGCGTGATTCTGATTGTACTCGGTGACGTCAATACGACGCGGTGTCAAAAACTCGTTGACAGCAGTCTGCATAGCCATACCTGTTTACAGTTGCATTCCTTAAAGTGAACTAATTGTTACTTGGAGTACAGTTCCACAATAAGGTTTTCGTTGATCTCTGCCGGCAGATCGACACGATCTGGAATGCGCTTGAAAGTGCCTTCCAGCTTGCTCGCGTTTACGTCTACCCACTCGACATCGCCACGCTGGGCAGCGAGGGAAACGGAATTCTGGATACGCAGCTGCTTCTTGGCTTTTTCACGTACAGCAATTACATCGCCTTCTTTAACTTGGTAAGAAGGAATGTTTACAGTAGTGCCATTTACCAGAATCGCCTTGTGGGAAACCAGCTGACGCGCTTCAGAGCGAGTTGAGCCGAAGCCCATGCGGTAAACCACGTTGTCCAGGCGCTTTTCCAGGAGTTGCAGCAGGTTTTCACCAGTTGCGCCTTTCAGGCGAGCCGCTTCCTTATAGTAGTTGCGGAACTGCTTTTCCAGTACGCCGTAGATACGACGAACTTTTTGCTTCTCGCGCAGCTGGATGCCGTAGTCGGACAGACGGCCGCGACCAGCGCCATGCTGACCGGGCTTGGATTCTGCGCGACATTTGGAGTCGTGCGGACGCACACCACTCTTCAGCTGCAGGTCAGTCCCTTCACGACGGGACAGTTTACATTTTGGTCCAATATAACGTGCCATTCTATCAGCCCCCTCTTACACGCGACGTTTCTTGGGCGGACGACATCCGTTATGCGGGATCGGCGTCACGTCGGTGATGTTGGTGATTTTGTAGCCGCAGTTGTTCAGTGCGCGAACAGCGGATTCGCGACCGGGGCCAGGGCCCTTCACTTCTACGTCGAGGTTTTTCAGGCCGTACTCCTGAGCTGCAGTACCTGCGCGCTCAGCGGCAACCTGGGCTGCAAACGGGGTGCTCTTACGTGAGCCACGGAAGCCAGATCCACCTGCGGTGGCCCAGCTGAGGGTATTACCCTGGCGATCAGTGATCGTCACGATCGTGTTGTTGAACGATGCGTGGATGTGGGCAATACCGTCGACAACGGTCTTTTTGACCTTTTTGCGAACAGTAGTTTTTGGCTTAGCCATACCAGTATCCTAAATCCTGTATCAAATCCCCTCGGCTAATCGCCGGGCGGGGCTTGTTAAACCGCGATTTCGCGCCTTGATAATCAGGCTTACTTGCGAATCGGTTTGCGCGGACCCTTACGGGTACGAGCATTGGTCTTGGTGCGCTGACCACGCAGCGGCAAGCTGCGACGGTGACGCAGACCGCGATAGCAACCCAGGTCCATCAAACGCTTGATGTTCATGGATACTTCACGGCGCAGGTCGCCTTCTACGGTAAGTTTTGCAACTTCACCGCGGATGGTTTCGATCTGCTCTTCAGACAGGTCGCGGATTTTGGTGGATTCAGCGATACCAACCGCTGCCAAAATAGACTTAGCCGTAGTAAGACCGACCCCATAAATGTGGGTCAGGGAGATCACGGCGTGCTTGTGGTCTGGTACATTGACACCAGCAATACGTGCCATAGAGGCGTACTCCACGTATTGGGAGTCACTGCTTTATATTAAGTATGTGACTCTACTTTGATTTCGGCGCTGACAGCGACTAAAAAACCGACGGCGCCACCAAAAAGGCGCGCAAGAATAGCTTTTCAGACACCAAATTGCAATAGCCCACGCCCACCACGGCCTCCCGCAGCGGATGTGGACGACAGTCAACGCCCCCTATTGGAGGCCCACCCTTTGGACTGACCTCCCACCACAAAGAAATTCCTTATGGTGTTGCCACTTGTTACGGGGCTGTAACAAGTGGCGAATTTTTCCAGCTTCTACAGAGGCGCCCACTGGACGCTCTCTGTAAGGGGCTGGCCCCTATTAGCCTTGACGCTGCTTGTGACGTGGCTCAGCGCTGCAGATTACCCGCAGAACGCCTTTGCGACGTACGATTTTGCAGTTACGGCAGATCTTTTTTACAGAAGCGCGTACTTTCATGACCTTACCTCAATTCAATCAAACTGCGAGCAGGTGACGCACTAGCGACGACCGTAGCTTTGCAGGTTCGCTTTTTTCATCAAGCCTTCGTACTGGTGCGACAGCAGATGCGATTGTACCTGCGCCATAAAGTCCATCACCACTACTACAACGATCAGCAGTGAGGTACCCCCCAGATAGAAGGGAACGTTAAACCCAACTACCAGGAACTGCGGCAGCAGGGATACCAGTGCGATATACACAGCACCTACCAGAGTGAGTCGGGTCAGCACGCTGTCGATATAGCGGGCTGTCTGCTCACCTGGACGAATACCAGGTACATAGGCACCAGACTTTTTCAGGTTATCTGCAACTTCATTCGGGTTGAACATCAACGCCGTATAGAAGAAACAGAAGAAACCAATCAGCAGTGCGAACAGAATAATGTTCAGCGGCTGCCCCGGCCCCAGCTGCAATGCCATCCACTGCAGGATCTGGGCACCAACACCCTCACCACCCTGGCCAAACCACTGTGCCAGCGTCGCTGGGAACAGCAGAATACTGCTGGCGAAGATCACCGGAATAACACCGGCCATGTTCACCTTCAGAGGCAGGTGGCTCGCCTGCGCAGCGGGTGCTGCGGAGTAACGACCGGCCTGACGCCTGGCGTGGTTGATGGTAATTCGGCGTTGACCGCGCTCCATCACCACCACAAAGAACACCACGGCTAGAGCGATAACACCGATGATCAGCAGCATAAGAATATGCAGCTCACCCTGACGGGCCTGCTCAAACGCCTGGCCGATGGCGCCGGGCAAGCCTGCCACGATACCGGCAAAAATCAGCATGGAAATGCCGTTGCCCACTCCGCGCTCAGTGATCTGCTCACCGAGCCACATCATGAATACAGCACCGGTCACCAGTGACGTTACCGCCACAAAGTAAAAACCAAACGCAGGCTCAGATGAGTAAGCCAGGTTCTGCCCTGCCAACCCGAAAGTCATGCCGATACCCTGAATCAGGGCCAACACTACCGTCAGGTAACGGGTGTACTGGTTGATCTTACGCCTTCCGGCCTCCCCTTCCTTCTTCAGAGCTTCCAGAGAGGGAGTCACCGCACTCATCAACTGCATGATGATGGATGCGGAGATATAGGGCATGATGCCCAGAGCCAGAATACTCATCCTTTCCAGGGCGCCGCCTGAGAACATGTTAAACAGGCCAAGGATGGTTCCCTGGTTCTGATTAAACAGGTTTGACAGCTTTTCCGGATCAATGCCGGGCACCGGAATGTGTGTTCCCAGGCGATAAACTAGTATCGCTAGAAACAGAAAACGAAGGCGAGCCCAAAGCTCGCCCAATCCCTTGCTGTTGCCCAGGGGATTTCCACCGGATCCTGGTCGTGCCATTGGCGCCTCGATTAGTCTTCTATTTTACCGCCAGCAGCTTCGATAGCCGCCTTTGCACCTTTGGTCACTCCCAGACCCTTTACGGTAACAGCTTTAGTCAGCTCACCTGAGAGGAACACTTTGGCGCGTTTAATATGGCTGCCGATGATATCGGCATTCTTAAGCGCTGCCAAATCGATTACGTCACTTTCTACCTTGGCCAGCTCTGCCAGACGTACTTCTGCGGTGAAGCGAGAAACACGAGCGGTAAAACCGTACTTAGGCAGACGCTTCTGCAAAGGCATCTGACCGCCTTCGAAGCCCGGACGAACGCTGCCGCCGGAACGCGCTTTTTGACCTTTGTGGCCGCGGCCACCGGTCTTACCTAAACCACTACCAATACCACGACCAACGCGCTTAGCGCTGTGCTTGTGGCCTTGTGCGGGAGACAGGTCATTCAAACGCATGTTATTCCCCCTCAACCTTAACCAGGTAGTTTACTTTATTGATCATGCCGCGCACGGAAGGAGTATCTTCCACTTCCACTGTGTGGCCGATGCGGCGCAGGCCCAGACCCGCAACGCACGCCTGATGACTTTTCAGGCGTCCGTTGATGCTTTTGGTCTGGGTGACTTTAATGGTCTTCTTAGCCATGGTCTTAACCCACCAATAACCTTAAATCCGAGCTGTGATTAGCCCAGAATCTCTTCGACTGATTTACCGCGCTTGGCTGCAACATCTCCCGGGCTCTGCATTTGATCCAGAGCTTTGAAAGTTGCACGCACTACGTTCACCGGGTTGGTGGAGCCGTAGCACTTAGCCAATACGTTGTGTACACCGGCCATTTCCAGTACGGAGCGCATGGCACCGCCGGCAATTACACCGGTACCCTGGGAAGCGGGCTGCATGTAAACCTTGGAACCACCGTGACGACCATTGGTAGCGTACTGGATGGTATCACCATTCAGTTCTACCTGGATCATGTTGCGGCGTGCAGCTTCCATCGCTTTCTGAATCGCAACAGGCACTTCACGCGCCTTGCCACGACCGAAACCGATACGGCCATTGCCGTCGCCAACTACGGTCAGTGCGGTAAAGGCGAAGATACGACCACCTTTAACAGTCTTGGCAACGCGATTAACCTGGACCAGCTTTTCCTGCAGGCCTTCGTCGTTGCTTTTGTCTTTCTCTCTAGCCATAACTCAACCCTTAGAATTTCAGACCGGCTTCGCGGGCAGCGTCAGCCAAAGCCTTAATACGGCCATGGTACTTGAAGCCACTGCGATCGAAGGCAACTTCTTCAACACCAGCGGCTTTCGCGCGCTCAGCGATCAGTTTGCCAACCGCGGAAGCGGCATCGGCGTTACCGGTTTTACCTTCGCGCAGGTCCTTGTCCAGGGTAGAGGCGGAAGCCAATACCGAGTTGCCTTCGGCAGACAGGATCTGTGCGTAAATGTGACGCGGTGTGCGGTTCACGGTGAGGCGAACGGCGCCCAGCTCACGGATCTTAGCGCGGGCACGACGTGCACGACGCAAGCGAGATGCTTTCTTAACGTTCATATCTATGCCCTATTTACTTCTTCTTGGCCTCTTTGCGATACACGCGCTCATCGGCATAACGGACACCCTTACCTTTGTAGGGCTCCGGCGGACGGAACGCACGGATCTCAGCGGCCACTTGGCCCAACAGCTGTTTATTGCTGCTCTTGAGTACGATTTCAGTCTGGGATGGTGTTTCCGCAGTCACACCTTCCGGCAACTGATAATCGATCGGATGGGAGAAGCCCAGGGTCAGGTTAACCGTTTTACCGGCGGCTTTCGCACGATAACCTACACCCAGCAACTGCAACTTCTTCTCGAAGCCAGCGCTTACGCCTATCACCATGTTGTTAACCAGTGCACGGGTGGTACCCGCAAGAGCTCTGGCTTGCTTGGAGTTATTGCGCGCGGCAAAAGTCAGCTGGCTGTCAGCCTGGCCAACTTCTACATCACCGTGAATAACCATATCCAGGTTACCGCTACCGCCTTTAACAGCGATGTTTTGACCTTTCAGGTCAACGGTAACACCTGCGGGGATAACTACCGGACTATTTGCTACTCGAGACATTGCGACCCCCGCTTAGAATACGGTGCAAAGCACTTCACCACCGACACCGGCCTGACGCGCAGCGCGATCAGTCATCACACCATTGGAGGTGGAAACGATCGCGATACCCAGACCACCGCGTACGGTTGGCAGAGCTTTTTTACCAGTGTAAGCGCGCAAACCCGGACGGGAAACGCGGTTCAGCTCGGCGATAACCGGTTTACCCTGGAAGTATTTCAGGGCAATGGTCAACTCCGGCTTACTACCTTCGCTTACATTCAAATCAGTAACATAACCTTCGTCTTTCAGGACTTTGGCTACAGCTACTTTCAGTTTGGATGAAGGCATGGTGACTTCCGCTTTTCCGCGTGCCAGGGCATTGCGGATGCGAGTCAGCATATCTGCCAACGGATCTTGCATACTCATTTTATGAGACTCCTCAAATCTGCCTTAAACCAGCTGGTAATTACCAGCTGGACTTCACGAGGCCAGGAACATCACCACGCATAGCGGCTTCACGCAATTTGTTACGGCACAGGCCGAACTTGCGGTAAACGGCGTGGGGGCGACCAGTGATACGACAGCGACGTTGCTGACGTACCGGGCTTGCATCGCGCGGCATTTTTTGCAGCTTGAGTTGAGCCTCCCACTGCTCCTCTTCGGAAGCAGTGGCACTGGCGATGATCGCCTTCAGCTCTTGACGCTTTTCAGCGTACTTAGCTGCGGTTCGAGCGCGTTTGTTTTCACGCGCAATCATGGATTTCTTCGCCATGGAATCCTCTTATCCCTTGAAAGGGAAGTTGAACGCTTTCAGCAGCGCGCGACCTTGATCGTCGCTTGCAGCTGTAGTGGTAATACAAATATCCAGACCGCGGAGCTTGTCTACTTTGTCGTAGTCAATTTCCGGGAAGATGATTTGCTCGGTCACGCCCATAGAGAAGTTACCGCGGCCGTCGAACTGCTTCGGGCTAATGCCACGGAAGTCACGGATACGCGGAATCGCGATGTCTACCAAACGCTCCAGGAACTCATACATGCGCTCACCGCGCAGAGTTACCTTGCAGCCGATCGGCCAACCGTCGCGAATCTTAAAGCCCGCAATAGACTTGCGCGCTTTAGTAACGATGGGCTTTTGACCAGTAATTGCTGTCATATCGTTGACAGCGTGCTCCAGCACCTTTTTATCACCAATCGCTTCACCAACACCCATGTTGATGGTGATCTTGGTGATGCGCGGCACTGCCATCACATTCTCGAGACCCAGCTCTTCTTTAAGCTTGGGCGCGAGTTCCTTAGTGTAGAGCTCTTTAAGCTTTGCCATGATCTACCAACCTGCTTTTGCGTCAAGAGCCTTAGATGGCTTCGCCGCTGGATTTGAAGACGCGAATCTTAGTGCCGTCTTCCAGTACTTTAAAGCCCACCCGGTCAGCCTTCTGGGTGTTAGGGTTGAAGATGGCTACGTTGGAAGCTTGAATAGCAGCTTCTTTCTCAACGATGCCACCAGCAATGCCCAGCTGGGGATTTGGCTTTTGGTGTTTCTTGATCATCTGTATGCCGGAAACAATCAGGCGGCCGTCGTTCAGTACTTTACGTACTGAACCACGTTTGCCCTTGTCGCGACCGGCGATAACGATCACTTCATCGTCACGCTTGATCTTGCGCATAACTCTTCTCCGCTCGAGGCTTAGATAACTTCGGGGGCGAGCGAGATGATCTTCATGAACTTCTCACCGCGCAGTTCGCGAGTTACCGGACCAAAAATACGGGTGCCAACCGGCGCCAATTGCTGGTTCAGCAGTACCGCTGCGTTATCGTCAAATTTAATCAGGGAACCGTCGTTACGGCGCACACCTTTTTTGGTGCGAACCACAACAGCGTTCATTACCTGACCTTTCTTTACTTTACCGCGGGGAATGGCTTCCTTAACGGTTACCTTGATAATGTCGCCCACGCCGGCATAACGACGATGGGAGCCGCCCAGCACCTTGATGCACATGACGCGGCGAGCCCCACTGTTGTCAGCTACTTCTAAGTAGGATTCCGCTTGAATCATTGTCTCTCTCCGAAACCTTTCAATTCGGCAGTCAATGCGCTAGGGGTTATACCTTCGCCGCACGCTCTACAATTTTCTGCAAGGACCAGGACTTGCTCTTGGACAGCGGACGAGATTCCTCGATGGTTACAACATCACCGATGTTGCAATCATTGTTCTCGTCATGTGCCTTGAGCTTGGTGGACTTGCTCACAATTTTGCCGTAGATCGGGTGCTTAACACGGCGCTCGATCAAAACGGTGATGGTTTTATCCATCTTGTCACTCACAACCTTACCGGTCAGAGTACGCTTCAGTTTTGCTTCAGCCATGATTAGTTACCTGCCTTCTCGGTCAACACAGTCTTTATGCGAGCAATGTCGCGACGAGTCTGCTTCAGCAGATGAGTCTGAGCCAGCTGACCGGTGGACTTTTGCATACGAAGCTTAAATTGAGCTTCGAGCTGGTTCAGCAGTTCCTGGTTCAGCTCTTCAACTGACTTTTCGCGTAGATCTGCAGTCTTCATTACATCACCGAACGCTTAACGAAAGTTGTTTTTACAGGCAGCTTGGCCGCAGCAAGTGCGAAAGCCTCACGAGCCAGCTCTTCGGACACACCCTCCATTTCATAGAGGACTTTGCCCGGCTGGATCTGAGCTACCCAGTATTCAACGCCACCTTTACCTTTACCCATACGGACTTCGAGGGGCTTATTGGTAATTGGCTTGTCCGGAAACACGCGAATCCAGATTTTACCGCCACGTTTAACGTGACGAGTCATTGCGCGACGAGCCGCTTCGATCTGGCGCGCAGTAATGCGACCGCGACCGATGGCCTTGAGGCCAAACTCGCCAAAGCTCACTTTAGAGCCGCGCTGAGAAAGACCGCGGTTGCGACCCTTCTGTACCTTGCGGAATTTTGTACGCTTTGGTTGCAGCATCTGCGTACCCCTTATTTAGCAGCTTTCTTGCGGGTCTTAGCCGGCTTCTCATCGGGCATTTCGTCACCGATGACTTCGCCTTTAAAGATCCACACCTTGATACCGATGATGCCGTAGGTAGTCATCGCTTCAGCAGTGGCGTAGTCGATGTTGGCACGCAGGGTGTGCAGAGGCACACGACCTTCGCGGTACCATTCGGTACGTGCGATTTCCGCACCACCGAGACGACCACTTACCTGAATCTTGATACCTTCAGCGCCCTGACGCATAGCGTTCTGTACGGCACGCTTCATAGCGCGACGGAACATAACGCGGCGTTCCAGCTGCTGGGCAACGTTCTGGCCAACCAGAGCGGCGTCCATATCAGGCTTGCGCACTTCTTCGATGTCGATGTGCACAGGTACGCCCATCTGCGCACTTACGTCGTTGCGCAGACGTTCTACGTCTTCACCTTTTTTACCGATCACGATGCCCGGACGCGCAGTGTGAATAGTCACACGAGCGGTGTTCGCCGGACGTTCGATCTCGATGCGGCTCACGGAAGCGTGGGCCAGTTTTTTGCGAATGTATTCGCGAACTTTCAGATCCGTGTACAGCTTGTCTGCGTACTCGTCGCTGCCGGCATACCAAACAGAGGTATGCTTTTTAACGATACCCAGACGAATGCCGGTAGGATGTACTTTTTGTCCCATGGTTTTCTCGCCTGCTCTCTTATTTCTCGGCCACTTTCACAGTGATGTGACAAGTACGCTTAAGAATGCGATCTGCACGACCTTTCGCACGCGGTTTAATGCGCTTCATGGTCATACCTTCGTCCACAAAAATTGTGGAAACTTTCAGCTCGTCAACGTCAGCACCTTCGTTGTGCTCGGCGTTGGCAATGGCCGACTCCAGTACTTTCTTAACGATCGCCGCACCCTTTTTATTGCTAAATGCAAGAATATCCAGGGCTTCTTCAACGCCTTTGCCGCGAACCTGATCAGCTACCAGTCGCGCCTTTTGCGCCGATAGACGTGCGCCGCGTAATTTTGCTGCTACTTCCATCTTTTTAACCTCGGCTTAGCGCTTCTTCGCTTTCTTGTCCGCAGCGTGACCGCGGTAAGTGCGGGTAGCAGCGAACTCGCCCAGTTTATGGCCAACCATTTCTTCGTTAACCAAAACGGGCACGTGTTGACGACCGTTGTGCACGGCAATCGTCAGTCCAACCATTTCCGGCATAATCATGGAACGGCGGGACCAGGTTTTAATCGGCCGACGATCGTTTGCTTCAATCGCTGCCTCCACCTTCTTGATCAAGTGAAGATCAATAAAGGGACCTTTCTTTAATGAGCGTGGCACTGTCGATTCCTCTCTAGCTGCTCAGACACCGCGCGGCTTATTTGCCGCGGCGACGTACTATCATCTTATCGGTGCGCTTGTTCTTGCGCGTTTTCTTACCCTTGGTCGGAACGCCCCACGGAGTAACCGGGTGACGGCCACCAGAGGTACGGCCTTCACCACCACCGTGCGGGTGATCTACCGGGTTCATCGCCACACCGCGAACGGTAGGACGAACACCGCGCCAGCGAGCAGCACCGGCTTTACCCAGCTTGCGCAGGCTGTGCTCGGAGTTGCTTACTTCGCCCAGTGTCGCGCGGCACTCAGAGAGAACCTTGCGCATTTCGCCGGAACGCAGACGAATAGTCGCGTACTGGCCTTCACGGGCTACCAGCTGTACAGAAGCACCAGCGGAGCGAGCCAGCTGAGCACCTTTACCAGGCTTCAGCTCGATACCGTGAATTACAGAACCCACCGGAACGTTGCGCAGAGGCAGGGTGTTGCCCACAGCAATCGGTGCGGCATCGCCGGACTGAATGGTGGCGCCAGCCTTGAGGCCTTTCGGTGCGATAATGTAACGACGCTCACCATCCGCGTAACAAACCAGAGCGATATGTGCGCTGCGGTTGGGATCGTACTCCAGGCGCTCAACTTTAGCCGGAATACCGTCTTTGTTGCGCTTGAAGTCGATTACACGGTAGTGCTGCTTGTGACCACCACCGATATGACGAGTGGTGATACGACCGTTGTTGTTACGGCCACCGCTTTTGCTCTTGCTCTCTAAAAGAGGAGCGTAAGGAGCACCCTTGTGCAGGTCGGGGTTAACAACCTTAACCAGGTGACGACGGCCGGCGGAGGTCGGTTTTGTTTTTACAATTGCCATTGTAACAGTCCCCTTTACTCAGCAGCTTCAAAGTTGATGTCGCTGCCTTCGGCCAGGCGAACGTAGGCTTTTTTCCAGTCGCTGCGACGGCCCATGCCGTAGCGGGTGCGCTTGGTTTTGCCTTTTACGTTCACGGTGCGAACCTGCTCAACAGAAACGTTAAACAGTTTTTCAACCGCGGCCTTGATCTCAGCTTTTTCGGCATCGGTGGAAACCTTGAAAACTACCTGGTTGGCACTATCGGCCAGCACAGCAGCTTTTTCGGAAATTACCGGGCCCAGCAGTACTTTGTAGAGTCGCTCTTGGTTCATCCCAGCACCTCTTCAATTTTCTTGAGTGCAGAAACGGTAACCACGACCTTATCAAAGCGAATCAGGCTTACTGGGTCGATCGCCTGCACATCACGGATATCGATTTTGTGCAAGTTGCGAGCGGCCAGGTACAGGTTTTCGCTAACCTCTTCAGTCACGATCAGCGCTTCAGCGAGATCGAACTGAGCCAATTTGCTTACCAGTTGCTTGGTCTTGGGTGCGTCCACGTCGAAGGACTCAACCACTACCAGGCGCTCCTGACGAGCCAGCTCAGACAGGATGCAGCGCAGTGCAGCGCGGTACATCTTCTTGTTCAGCTTAACGCTGTGATCGCGCGGATCAGCGGCGAAAGTTACACCACCGGAACGCCACAGCGGGCTACGGATAGTACCGGCACGCGCGCGGCCAGTACCCTTTTGGCGCCAGGGCTTTTTACCGCCACCGGAAACATCAGAACGATTCTTCTGCGCCTTGGTACCCTGACGAGCGCCAGCCATATAGGCGACAACTGCCTGGTGTACCAGATCTTGGTTGAACTCACGTCCGAAAGTCACTTCAGAGACAGCTACTGTGCCTTTAGCGCCTTCGGGAGTAGCGATATTCAGTTCCATATCTAATTCCCCTCAGACTTAGGCTTTTACTGCCGGACGAACGATAACGTTGCCACCGGGAGCACCGGGAACAGCGCCTTTAACCAGCAGCAGGTTGCGTTCGGCATCAACACGAACTACTTCCAGGTTCTGCACGGTCACACGCTCAGCACCCATGTGTCCGGCCATTTTCTTGCCTTTCCACACGCGGCCAGGAGTCTGGCACTGACCGATAGAACCGGGAGCGCGGTGAGACAGAGAGTTACCGTGAGTTGCGTCCTGAGTGCGGAAATTCCAGCGCTTAACGCCACCCTGGAAACCTTTACCCTTGGAAGTGCCGGTTACGTCAATCTTCTGGCCAGCTTCAAAGCTGCTAACAGTGATTTCAGAACCGATTTCGAAAGTCTCTTCAGAACCGTCAGTGCGCAGTTCGAAAAGATTAGTGCCAGCCTCTACATTGGCTTTGGCGAAGTGGCCCGCTTCGGGCTTGGAGACACGGGAAGCCTTACGGGTACCCACTGCTACTTGAACAGCGGTATAGCCATCGGTTTCCACGGTTTTCACTTGGGTGACGCGATTCGGAGCAACCTCAACAACGGTTACCGGAATGGATACGCCATCTTCAGTGAAGATGCGAGTCATGCCGCTCTTGCGGCCGACAATACCTATAGTCATCTTATTAACCTCTCAGTGCACGGGGCTTTAACCCACTGCGGCCGCCCAGTTTCAGAGCGTTACACTACCCAGACCTTTTTCGCCTGGGGTTCGGTAGTTAGTTAAAAGTGTTTAGCCGAGACTAATTTGGACCTCAACACCGGCCGCCAGATCGAGCTTCATCAGCGCGTCGACGGTTTTCTCGGTAGGCTCAACGATGTCCAGCAAACGCTTGTGAGTACGGATCTCATACTGGTCGCGAGCGTCTTTGTTAACGTGCGGGGAAATCAGTACGGTGTACTTCTCTTTGCGAGTCGGCAGCGGGATTGGACCGCGAACTTGCGCGCCAGTGCGCTTAGCCGTCTCTACGATCTCCTGGGTAGACGCGTCGATCAGCTTGTGGTCGAACGCCTTCAGGCGAATTCGGATACGTTGACCCTGCATGGAATCAAACTCCAACTTATGAACTAAAGAACGTCCTTTCTCGCAGCCCCGAGGGCGGGCGAAAAGGAGCGCGAATTCTACGAGCCACGCAAGAGGCTGTCAACTGTACAGCCTGATCAAATTTCAATCTGCTCAAACTACAATGAAGTACCTTAAGTAAAACGAGGGTACAGCCGTGACTATTGCCGCAAGATTGAGTCAATACTTGAACGACCAATCGGTCGATTACCATCTGATACAGCATCCCCACACAAGTACCAGCCGTGAGAGCGCGCACTCTGCGCATGTGCGCGAAGACCAAGTAGCCAAAGCCATACTCTTGAGGGACAAAGAAGGCTTTGTCATGGTGGTTATCCCCGCTAGCAGCAGCCTGGATCTGCGTGCCGTACACATGGAAACCGGCCGGAATGGCCTGGAGATGGTCGCAGAGAATGAACTGGGGTCAGTTTTCCCCGACTGCGAACTGGGCGCCCTCCCCCCCATTGGACAGGCTTATGGCATTACTACTCTGCTAGACAGCGGGCTCAGCCGCTGTGAAACGATCTTTTTTGAGGCGGGAGATCACGAAGAATTGGTGGAAATGAATGGTCCACAATTCAATAAACTGTTTGCCGGGTGCCGAAGTGCAGACCTCAGCAAAGACTGGCCATAACAGTTTTGTGCTCTAAATAGCTCCTTTACAGCAAAGGAGTACCCATTAAGCAAGATGACCCTGTGGTGCAGATCAAATTGAGCACCACAGGGCTTTAATTGGTAGACAGCTCACCTTCACGCACTATCGAATTCATCAATGAGCCCCTAGCAAATCCACAGGGTGCGCATCTGAAGCAGTACTACCCCCTACAGACACCTACGCAAGGCTTACTGGAAAGAGCGACCAGCTGGTAACAGCTCAACTCACAGCGGGCTACAGAGCGCCTCTAGAGGATTTAGCGCACTTGCGATCTAAACAATACAGCCCTGCACTTTACCCAACACAAACTAAGGCAGCGCGATTCAATATCGCCACCGTAAAAACACACCCAATGAATTTTCACCGTGAAACTCTTATAGACCTAAGAGCCAGCCTTAACTTTTTTACAATTGGAAAAGGTTTAGGGATAGCGCTGAGCTTGGACAGAAAGCCACTGCGCGGAGCGACCAAAGAGAAAAGAGAAAAGAGAAAAGGGAAACTTTAAACAAAAAAACCGCAGCGCGTCCGCTGCGGTTTTTTATTTAGATCAAGAGTAGCGATTACTCAATGATCTTAGCAACAACGCCCGCACCTACGGTACGACCACCTTCGCGGATAGCGAAGCGCAGGCCGTCTTCCATGGCGATCGGAGCGATCAGGGTAACAACCATTTGAATGTTGTCGCCCGGCATTACCATTTCAGTGCCTTCCGGCAGCTCTACCGCACCAGTTACGTCGGTAGTACGGAAGTAGAACTGAGGACGGTAGCCTTTAAAGAACGGGGTGTGACGACCACCTTCGTCCTTGGACAGGATGTACACTTCCGCTTCGAACTTGGTGTGCGGTGTGATGGAGCCCGGCTTAGCTAGTACCTGACCACGCTCAACTTCGTCACGCTTGGTGCCACGCAGCAGCGCACCGATGTTCTCACCAGCACGACCTTCGTCGAGCAGCTTGCGGAACATTTCAACACCAGTACAGGTGGTGGTGGTGGTTTCTTTAATACCAACGATCTCAACTTCGTCGCCAGTATTGATTACACCACGCTCTACACGACCGGTAACAACAGTACCACGGCCAGAGATGGAGAATACGTCTTCGATCGGCATCAGGAACGGCAGGTCTACCGCACGCTCCGGCTCAGGGATGTACTCGTCCAGAGTTTCTACCAGCTTCTTAACAGCGGTAGTACCCATTTCGTTGTCGTCTTCGCCGTTCAGGGCCATCAGAGCAGAACCAACGATGATCGGAGTGTCGTCACCCGGGAACTCGTACTGGTCGAGAAGTTCGCGAACTTCCATTTCTACCAGCTCGAGCAGCTCTTCGTCGTCTACCATGTCCGCTTTGTTCAGGAATACCACGATGTAAGGTACACCTACCTGACGGGACAGCAGGATGTGCTCACGAGTCTGCGGCATGGGGCCGTCAGCTGCGGAACATACCAGGATAGCGCCGTCCATCTGAGCAGCACCGGTGATCATGTTCTTAACGTAGTCGGCGTGTCCGGGGCAGTCTACGTGCGCGTAGTGGCGAGTCGGGGACTCGTACTCAACGTGAGAGGTAGCGATGGTGATACCGCGCTCACGCTCTTCCGGAGCATTGTCGATACCGTCGAAAGCAACGGCAGCACCGCCCCAAACCTCGGCACATACGCGAGTCAGAGCAGCAGTCAGGGTGGTTTTACCGTGGTCAACGTGACCGATGGTGCCCACGTTCACGTGGGGCTTGGAACGTTCAAATTTTTCTTTTGCCATCTTAGATGTCCTCTAGCTAAAAGTTTGCCAAAGGAACCCCCGGTTTATTTTATTTCCGGGGACCCTTTTGAGCAGAAGTTAATTAGGCTTTGTTCTTGGCGATGATCTCATCGGCAACGTTTTTCGGCGCTTCGGCGTACTTCAGGAACTCCATGGTGTAGGTAGCACGGCCCTGAGTTGCAGAACGCAGATCGGTTGCGTAACCGAACATCTCTGCCAGAGGCACTTCTGCGTTTACAACCTTACCAGCGGGGTTGTCTTCCATACCCTGGATCAGGCCGCGACGACGGTTGAGGTCGCCGACCACGTCACCCATGTTCTCTTCGGGAGTAACCACTTCCACCTTCATCATCGGCTCGAGCAGTACCGCACCGCCCACGGAGGACAGTTTCTTGGTTGCCATGGAGCCGGCGATTTTAAACGCCATTTCACTGGAGTCCACATCGTGGTAGGAACCGTCGTACAGAGTCGCTTTCAGGCCCAGCAGCGGGTAGCCAGCCAGAACACCGTTTTGCATCTGCTCTTCGATACCTTTTGATACCGCTGGGATATATTCCTTAGGCACTGCACCGCCCACGATCTCGTTAACGAATTCCAAGCCTTCCGCAGACTCGTCTTCGGCGGGCTCGAATTTCACCCAAACGTGACCGAACTGACCGCGACCACCGGACTGACGAACGAACTTACCTTCGATCTCAGAAGTGTTACGGATCGCTTCGCGGTAGGCCACCTGAGGCTTACCGATGTTTGCTTCAACGTTGAACTCGCGACGCATACGGTCGACGATGATGTCCAGGTGCAGCTCACCCATACCAGAGATAATGGTCTGGCCAGTTTCTTCGTCGGTCTTCACGCGGAAAGACGGGTCTTCCTGGGCCAGCTTGCCGAGGGCAATACCCATTTTTTCCTGGTCCGGCTTGGACTTGGGCTCAACCGCTACGGAGATTACCGGCTCCGGGAATTCCATGCGCTCGAGGACGATCTTGGCGTTTTCGGCACACAGAGTGTCACCAGTAGTCACGTCTTTCAGACCGATCGCAGCGGCGATGTCACCTGCCAGTACTTCTTTAATCTCTTTACGATCGTTGGAGTGCATCTGCACCATACGACCAACGCGCTCTTTCTTCATTTTTACGGAGTTGTATACCGCAGTACCGCTCTCCAACTTACCGGAGTAAACGCGGAAGAAAGTCAGAGTACCAACGAAGGGGTCAGTAGCAATTTTGAACGCCAGAGCGGCGAAAGGAGCGTCATCGTCGGCTTCGCGAGTCTCAACGGTTTCACCGTCTTCCAGAGTACCTTCGATCGCCTTTACTTCAGTCGGCGCCGGCAGGTATTCGATAACCGCGTCCAGCATGGCCTGCACGCCCTTGTTCTTGAACGCAGAGCCGCCCAGAACCGGTACGATTTCATTGGCCAGGGTACGCTGACGGATCGCTGCCTTGATCTCTTCTTCGGTCAGCTCACCCTCTTCCAGGTACTTTTCCATCAGCTCTTCGCTGGCTTCAGCGGCCGCCTCTACCAGGTACTCGCGCATTTCGTCGCACTCGTCCTGCAGCTCAGCGGGGATGTCAGCGTAGTCGAAGGTCATGCCCTGGTCGGCTTCATTCCACAGAATGGCCTTCATTTTCACCAGGTCAACAACACCCTTGAACTCGTCCTCGGCACCGATGGTCATTTGCAGCGGTACGGCGTTCGCGTTCAAACGATCTTTCAGCTGGTCCACAACGTTGCGGAAGTTCGCACCGGCGCGGTCCATTTTGTTCACGAATACCATACGCGGTACGTGGTATTTGTTGGCCTGGCGCCAAACGGTTTCAGTTTGCGGCTGAACACCAGAGGAACCACACAGTACAACAACCGCGCCGTCGAGTACGCGCAGGGAACGCTCTACTTCAATGGTGAAGTCAACGTGTCCTGGGGTGTCAATGATGTTTACGCGGTGCTGGTCGAACTGCTGCTGCATGCCGGCCCAGAAACAGGTGGTTGCAGCGGAGGTGATGGTAATACCACGCTCCTGCTCCTGCTCCATCCAGTCCATGGTTGCGGCGCCTTCGTGCACCTCACCAATTTTGTGGGACAGACCAGTGTAGAAAAGTACGCGCTCAGTAGTGGTGGTTTTACCGGCGTCTACGTGGGCACAGATACCGATGTTACGGTAGCGTGCGATAGGCGTTTTACGTGCCACAGTTGTATCCTCGATATAACGGCAAAAGGCAGCCTGGAAATTTCCGTGCTGCCTTTCGGTATTAATTTCCGATGTTGGTAATCATCAGACTTAGAAGCGGTAGTGAGAGAACGCCTTGTTGGCTTCCGCCATGCGGTGTACATCTTCACGCTTCTTGACCGCGCCGCCCTTGTTCTGAGCTGCATCGATCATTTCATTGGCCAGGCGCTGAGCCATAGACTTCTCGCCGCGTTTGCGGGAGAACTCTACCAGCCAACGCATTGCCAGAGCCGTACGGCGCGAGGGGCGCACTTCTACAGGCACCTGATAGGTCGCACCACCAACACGGCGGGATTTAACTTCCACCATAGGCGCGATGTTTTCCAAAGACTCTTCGAATACTTCGATCGGGTCTTTGTTCAATTTTTCAGAAATAGTCTCAAGGGCACCGTATACGATACGCTCTGCTACTGATTTCTTGCCGCTGATCATGACGTGGTTCATGAACTTGGCCAGGGTGACGTTCCCGAACTTGGGGTCGGGTAGTACTTCGCGCTTGGCGACTACTCGTCTTCTCGGCATGGGTATTGCCTCTCTTCAGGGTTATTCTGAGACGCCGCCGTAAAACCTTACAATCCGGCGAGCTCAGCCTTACTCCGGTTGGAAACCGAAACGCAAATCGTTAAAGGAGATTAACCTTTAGGACGCTTGGCGCCGTACTTAGAACGGCCCTGCTTGCGGTCGTTTACGCCGGCACAGTCAAGTGCACCGCGTACAGTGTGGTAGCGCACACCCGGCAGGTCTTTTACACGACCGCCGCGAATCAGTACCACGCTGTGCTCCTGCAGGTTGTGGCCTTCACCACCGATGTACGAAGTTACTTCGTAACCGTTGGTCAGACGCACACGGCAAACCTTGCGCAGTGCGGAGTTCGGCTTTTTCGGTGTAGTGGTGTACACACGAGTGCAAACTCCACGACGCTGCGGGCTAGCCTGCAGAGCGGGAACGTCGCTTTTTTCGACTTTGCGTTTTCTCGGCTTACGAACCAACTGGTTGATCGTTGCCATTAAAAATCACTCCAAAAATAAAATGCCCCCACCTCTAAAAGTGAGGGCCTGTCGTCTGTGTGTAGCGCCGACCCAGAGGTCGAACGAAACACCCCACATCAGCGGGGGCCGCATTCTATAAGCGACAACCCGCCTAGTCAATCGGCGACAGAAGTAAGTGCTTACATCACAGACAGTCGCCAATATCAGATCGGGCACCGAAGTGCCCCGACCTACCCCACTCCATCATCGGATGGAGTGGAATACGCCTTATTCGCCAGAGGACTTGAGGGCCTCGGTCAGTGCCGCTTCTACCTCTGCTGCGGAAGGACCTTCGCCGAAGGTTTCTTCCAGCTGCAGGTTGCGCTTGCGCTTGCGCTCTGCGTGGTAGGCCAGACCGGTACCGGCCGGAATCAGGCGGCCAACAACCACGTTCTCTTTCAAGCCGCGCAGGCTGTCTTCCTTGCCGGTTACCGCCGCTTCGGTCAGAACGCGGGTGGTCTCCTGGAACGAAGCCGCAGACAGGAAAGATTCGGTGGCCAGAGACGCTTTGGTGATACCCAGCAGCAGACGCTCGAACTGTGCGGGCTGCTTGCCTTCGGCGCGCAGCTGCTCGTTCTCTTCGATCACGCGCTGGTATTCCACCTGGTCGCCTTTAATGAAGCCGGAATCGCCCATTTCGAGGATTTCGACCTTGCGCAGCATCTGGCGCACGATGGTCTCGATGTGCTTATCGTTAATGCCTACACCCTGGAGACGGTAAACTTCCTGGATCTCGTTAGTGATGTAGCGCGCCAGTTCTTCAACGCCTTTCAGGCGCAGAATATCGTGCGGGTTGGACGGGCCATCGGAAATAACCTCGCCCTTCTCTACAGTTTCACCTTCGAACACAGTCAGCTGGCGGTGCTTAGGAATCAGAACCTCGTAGTGGTCCTTACCGTTGGCCAGCGGCTTGCCGTCGCGCGGGGTGATCTGCAGACGCACCTTGCCTTTAGTCTCTTTACCGAAGGAAACGGTACCGGAGATCTCCGCCAGGATGGACGGTTCTTTCGGCTTACGCGCTTCAAACAGGTCGGCAACACGTGGCAGACCACCGGTGATGTCCTTGGTACCGCCGGATTCCTGCGGAATACGTGCGATAACGTCGCCCACGTTCACCTTGTCGCCATTTTTCAGGCTGAGGATCGCGCGCGCTGGCAGTGCGTAGTGCGCAGGCGCATTACTGTTAGCCAGGGTCAGCTCTTCACCATTCTCATCAACCAGGGTCACCGCTGGACGCAGGTCTTTACCCGCAGAGGGACGCTCGGCCGGATCGATAATCTCGATTGAGGACAGACCGGTAATTTCATCGGTCTGCTTGCGGATCGAGAGGCCCTCTTCCATGCCGGACAGTTTCACCCAGCCGGCAACTTCGGTAATGATTGGGTGGGTGTGCGGATCCCACTTGGCCACGATCTGGCCACCATCGACCGAACTTCCCTCGTTGACGCTGATCACAGCACCGTAAGGTAACTTGTAGCGCTCGCGCTCGCGGCCGGCGCTATCGGCAATCGCCAATTCACCGGAACGGGAAACCGCAACCAGGTTGCCAGCTTCGGTCTTAACGGTCTTCACATTGTGCAGACGTACGGTACCACCCAGCTTCACCTGGATGCTGTCTGCGGCAGAAGCACGGCTCGCAGCACCACCGATGTGGAAGGTACGCATGGTCAGCTGGGTGCCCGGCTCACCGATGGACTGTGCGGCAACAACGCCCACAGATTCACCCGGGTTGGCGCGGTGGCCACGGGCCAGGTCACGGCCGTAACACTGGGCACAGATACCGTGTGCAGTGGTACAGGTGATCGGGGAGCGAACCAGAACCTCATCGATACCCATGGCTTCGATGCGCTCTACCCACTTCTCGTCGATCATGGTGCCGGCGGAAACGGCGATTTCATCGCTGCCGGGCTTCAATACATCGCGAGCCACAACACGGCCGAGGATACGGTCACCGAGAGATTCGATAACGTCACCGCCCTCGATCACCGGCGCCATGGTCAGGCCGTCGTCGGTGCCACAATCCAGTTCGGTAATTACCACGTCCTGAGCAACGTCTACCAGACGGCGGGTCAGGTAACCGGAGTTCGCGGTTTTCAGTGCGGTATCCGCCAGACCTTTACGAGCACCGTGGGTCGAGATGAAGTACTGCTGTACGGTCAGACCTTCACGGAAGTTCGCGGTAATGGCGTTCTCGATAATGGAGCCGTCTGGTCGGGCCATCAGACCACGCATACCAGCGAGCTGACGAATCTGTGCTTCGGAGCCCCGTGCACCGGAGTCTGCATACATGAAAACAGAGTTGAAAGAGTCCTGCTTGGTCTCTTTGCCCTCTCGGTCAATCACGGGCTCTTTCTTAATGCCCGCCATCATCGCCTGGGTCACCTTATCGTTGGTACGGGACCAAACATCGATGACCTTGTTGTATTTTTCACCGGCGGTTACCAGACCGGAGGCAAACTGGCTTTCGATCTCTTTTACTTCCGCTTCGGCGGATTCGATCAATTGAGCTTTCTCTGCCGGGATTTCGAAGTCGTTCACACCAATGGAGGAGCCGGATTTGGTGGAGAAATCAAAACCGGTGTACATCAGCTGGTCGGCGAAGATAACGGTCGCCTTCAGGCCCACCTTACGGTAGCACTCGTTCAGTACACGGGAGATGGACTTCTTCTTCATCGGCTGGTTAACCAGCGAGAACGGCAGGCCTTCCGGTACGATATTCCATAGCAGCGCGCGGCCAACAGTTGTGTCCTGTACGGAGATGGTTTCGTGCTTCTCACCATCTTCACCGACGATATTTTCGCGGATACGCACCTTAACCCTCGCCTGCAGGCCAACCTGCTTGGCGTAGAAGGCGCGGCTCACTTCTTTGATATCGGAGAAGAACATGCCCTCGCCTTTATCATTCACGCGCTCGCGGGTCATCCAGTACAAACCCAGTACCACGTCCTGGGACGGTACGATGATCGGCTCACCGTTGGCTGGCGATAGGATGTTGTTGGTGGACATCATCAGCGCGCGGGATTCCAGCTGCGCCTCGATAGTCAAGGGTACGTGTACCGCCATCTGGTCGCCGTCAAAGTCGGCGTTATAGGCCGCACAAACCAGCGGGTGCAGCTGGATCGCTTTACCTTCAATCAGTACCGGCTCGAACGCCTGAATACCCAGACGGTGCAGGGTCGGTGCACGGTTGAGCAGCACCGGGTGCTCGCGGATCACCTCGTCGAGAATATCCCAAACGATAGCCTCTTCGCGCTCCACCATTTTCTTGGCGGCTTTGATGGTAGTGGCCAAACCGCGAGTTTCGAGCTTGCCGAAAATAAACGGTTTGAACAGCTCCAGAGCCATTTTCTTGGGCAGACCACACTGGTGCAGGCGCAGGGTCGGGCCAACCACGATCACGGAACGACCGGAGTAGTCCACACGCTTACCCAACAGGTTCTGACGGAAGCGGCCCTGCTTACCTTTAATCATGTCCGCCAGGGACTTCAGCGGGCGCTTGTTGGAGCCGGTGATGGCGCGGCCGCGGCGGCCGTTATCCAGCAGTGCGTCCACAGATTCCTGCAGCATGCGCTTTTCGTTGCGCACGATAATATCCGGCGCATTCAGCTCGAGCAGGCGCTTCAGGCGGTTATTACGGTTGATCACGCGACGGTAGAGGTCGTTCAGATCGGAGGTCGCAAAACGGCCACCATCCAGCGGTACCAGCGGACGCAGATCCGGCGGCAGAACCGGCAGAGCCTTCATCACCATCCACTCCGGGTTGTTGCCGGATTTGTAGAAGGCTTCCAGCAACTTCAGGCGCTTGGACAGTTTCTTGATCTTGGTTTCGGAATTGGTCGCCGGAATCTCTTCGCGCAGACGCTGGATTTCCGCTGGCAGCTCGATATCTGCCATCAGTTCCTGGATTGCCTCGGCACCCATTTTCGCTTCGAACTCGTCGGCGAACTCTTCCATCGCCTCAAAGTACTGCTCATCGTTCAGCAGCTGGCCGCGCTCCAGGGTAGTCATGCCGGGCTCGGTGACCACATAGGATTCGAAGTACAGCACACGCTCGATATCGCGCAGGGTCATATCCAGCAGCAGACCGATACGGGACGGCAGAGATTTCAGGAACCAGATGTGCGCAACCGGGCTGGCTAGTTCGATGTGGCCCATACGCTCGCGGCGTACCTTGGCTTTGGTGACTTCAACACCGCACTTCTCACAGATGATGCCGCGGTGCTTCATGCGCTTGTACTTACCGCACAGGCACTCGTAGTCCTTGACCGGACCGAAGATCTTGGCGCAGAACAGACCTTCGCGCTCGGGCTTGAAGGTACGGTAGTTGATGGTCTCCGGCTTCTTCACTTCGCCGTAGGACCAGGAGCGGATCATGTCCGGCGAAGCCAGACCGATACGAATCGCATCAAACTCTTCCAGGTGCTCCTGGGACTTCACCAGATTTAATAAATCTTTCAAGGCCTTTCCTCCACTAGGGGGTAGTCAACCCGGCCGTTACGCCGGGCCGGGCGGGCCGGCAATCCCACAGCTTTGGGGTGCCGGCACTTGTCTCAATTCACCTGCGAACAGGCTTTTGCACCAATCGGTCTTACTCGTGCTCGAGCTCGAAATTCATACCGAGAGAGCGGATTTCCTTAACCAGTACGTTGAAGGACTCCGGCATGCCGGGCTCCATACGGTGGTCGGAATCCACGATGTTTTTGTACATCTTGGTCCGCCCTTCCACGTCATCGGATTTGACCGTGAGCATCTCCTGCAGGGTGTATGCGGCGCCGTAGGCTTCCAGCGCCCACACTTCCATCTCCCCGAAGCGCTGACCACCGAACTGTGCCTTACCACCCAGCGGCTGCTGGGTAACCAGGCTGTAGGAACCGGTAGAACGCGCGTGCATCTTGTCGTCTACCAGGTGGTTCAGCTTCAGCATGTACATGTAGCCCACGGTAACCGGACGCTCGAAAGCATCACCGGTACGACCGTCGTGCAGAGTGATCTGGCCGGAATCGGGGATATCGGCGAGGCGCAGCAACTGCTTGATCTCGCTCTCATCGGCACCATCGAATACCGGAGTCGCCATGGGCACACCGCGACGCAGGTTTTGCGCCATGGTCATGACTTCCTGATCGGAGAACTGATCCAGTTCTTCCTTGCGACCGCCTGTGGAGTTGTATACCTCTTCCAGGAACCCACGCACCTTGGCGACTTCCTGCTGGTCCTTGATCATTTTGTCGATTTTTACGCCAAGACCTTTCGCGGCCATACCCAGGTGCATTTCCAGAACCTGACCAACGTTCATCCGCGAGGGAACACCCAGCGGGTTCAGAACGATATCGACTGGTTCACCGTTTTGGTCGTAAGGCATATCCTCAACGGGCTTGATCACGGAGATCACACCCTTGTTACCGTGGCGACCGGCCATCTTGTCACCCGGCTGGATGCGGCGTTTGATCGCCAGGTAAACCTTGACGATTTTCAGCACGCCCGGAGCCAGGTCATCGCCAGACTCCAGTTTTTTCTTCTTGTCTTCGAAGGCTTCGTCGAGCAGCTTGCGACGCTCTTTCAGCTGTGCTTCGGCCTTCTCCAGCTGCTCGTTGAGGCTCTCGTCTTCCATGCGCAGCTTGAACCAGTCTTCGCGCGGCAGTCCACCCAGTACTTCAGCAGTGAGCTCCTGGCCCTTGCTGATACCTTTGCCACCGGCAGCCTTCTGGCCCTGTAGCGCTTGCTGGAGACGCTCAAAAGTCGCACCTTCAACAATGCGGTATTCCTCGTTGAGATCCTTGCGAACCTCATCCAGCTGCGCCTTCTCAATATCGATGGAGCGCTGATCTTTCTGCAGGCCGTCACGGGTGAACACCTGAACGTCGATCACGGTACCGCGGGTGCCACTGGGCGCGCGCAGAGAGGTGTCTTTAACGTCGGAAGCTTTTTCACCGAAGATAGCGCGCAGCAGCTTCTCTTCCGGGGTCAGCTGAGCTTCGCCTTTAGGAGTCACCTTACCCACCAGGATATCGCCGGCACCTACTTCCGCACCGATATATACAATGCCGGACTCGTCCAGCTTGTTCAGCGCAGACTCACCCACGTTGGGGATATCCGCAGTGATTTCCTCGCTGCCCAGCTTGGTGTCACGGGCGATACAGGTCAGTTCCTGAATATGGATCGTGGTGAAACGGTCTTCCTGTACAACACGCTCACTAATGAGGATGGAGTCCTCAAAGTTGTATCCGTTCCAGGGCATAAACGCGATGCGCATGTTCTGGCCCAGAGCCAGCTCACCCAGATCTACCGAAGGACCATCGGCGAGGATATCGCCGCGGGTTACGCGATCACCAGTGTTAACAATCGGACGCTGATTGATACAGGTATTTTGGTTGGAACGGATGTACTTGGTCAGGTTGTAGATATCCACACCTGCATCGCCGGCTTCAACCTCGGCGTCCGCTACACGGACTACCACGCGGCTGGAGTCGACACGCTCAATAATGCCGCCGCGCTTGGCAACCACGCACACGCCGGAGTCGCGCGCTACGGTGCGCTCCATACCGGTACCCACCAACGGCTTTTCAGCGCGCAGGGTTGGAACCGCCTGACGTTGCATGTTCGATCCCATCAATGCGCGGTTGGCGTCATCGTGCTCAAGGAACGGGATCATCGCCGCAGCTACGGAGACCACCTGCTTGGCAGAGACATCCATATATTGGATTTCTGCCGGAGCTTTCAAAGCAAACTCGTTGTGGTGACGCACGCTCACCAGGTCGTCAACGAAGTTACCGTTGTCATCCACTGCCGCAGAGGCCTGGGCGATAACGTAGTTTGCTTCGTTGATCGCAGACAGATACTCGATTTCGTCAGTTACCTTGCCGTCAACCACTTTGCGGTAGGCACTCTCGAGGAAACCGTAATGGTTGGCACGGGCATAAGTTGCCAGGGAGTTAATCAGACCGATGTTCGGTCCTTCCGGCGTCTCAATCGGGCATACGCGGCCGTAGTGCGTCGGGTGTACGTCGCGCACTTCGAAGCCGGCGCGCTCGCGGGTCAGACCACCTGGGCCCAGTGCGGAAACACGGCGCTTGTGGGTCACTTCCGACAGCGGGTTGTTCTGGTCCATAAACTGGGACAGCTGTGAGGAACCGAAGAATTCCTTCACTGCAGCGGCCACCGGCTTGGCATTGATCAGGTCCTGCGGCATCAGGCCTTCGGACTCCGCCATGGACAGGCGCTCTTTCACCGCGCGCTCAACACGTACCAGACCAACACGGAACTGGTTCTCGGCCATTTCACCCACGGAACGCACGCGGCGGTTACCCAGGTGGTCGATGTCGTCGACCATACCCTGACCGTTGCGGATATCAATCAATGTTTTCAGTACATCGACGATATCTTCTTTGCTTAAGGTACCCTGGCCAGTTTCGTCTTCGCGGCCCAGACGGCGGTTGAACTTCATACGGCCAACGGCAGACAGGTCGTAGCGCTCGTCGGTGAAGAACAAGTTTTCAAACAGGGATTCCGCAGACTCCTTGGTGGGCGGCTCGCCCGGGCGCATCATACGGTAGATTTCTACCAGCGCTTCCAGCTGGGTGCGGGAAGGCTCTGCACGCAGGGTATCGGAGATAAACGGTCCGCGGTCCAGATCGTTGGTATACAGCGTTTCGAACTGCTTGATATTCAGAGCACGCAGCTGCGCGATCACCTCAGCGGTAATCTCAGCATTACACTCGACTGCAATTTCACCAGTAGACTCATCGATAATGTCGTGAGCCAGAATACGGCCAAATAGGTACTCCAACGGCGCGTCCAGCTTTTCTACGCCGGCTTTTTCCAGTTGGCGAATATGGCGCGGAGTGATACGACGCCCCTCTTCCACAATCACCTTGCCCTGGCCATCTTTGATATCAAAAGAAGCCACGTCACCGCGCAGGCGGGAGGGAATCAGTTCCAGGCTAACGCGGTCTTCCTGCAGTTCGAACTTGCTGGTCTCGAAGAACATTTCCAGCATTTCCTGGGAGCTATAACCCAGAGCGCGCAGCAGAATCGTCGCTGGAAGTTTGCGGCGGCGGTCGATACGTACGAATACCAGATCTTTTGGATCGAATTCGAAGTCCAGCCAGGAACCACGGTAGGGGATTACGCGCGCGGCGTACAACAGCTTACCGGAGGAGTGAGTCTTGCCTTTATCGTGATCGAAGAAAACACCTGGGGAGCGGTGCAGCTGGGAAACGATTACACGCTCGGTACCATTAATCACAAAGGTACCGTTGTCCGTCATGAGCGGAATCTCGCCCATGTAGACTTCCTGCTCTTTGATGTCCTTGATGGACTTATTGGCAGACTCTTTATCGTAAATAATCAGACGCACACGTACACGCAGCGGGCAGGCGTAAGTCACGCCGCGCAGGGTACATTCCTTGACATCAAAGGCGGGCTTACCCAGGGTATAGCTCACGTACTCCAGGGCGGCATTTCCGGAATAGCTAACAATCGGAAATACGGATTTAAACGCCGCCTGCAGGCCAACGTCCAAGCGGTCGTCGGGGCGCTTGTCGGCCTGTGTAAAATTGCGATATGAATCCAGCTGTATCGCAAGCAGGAAGGGCACATCCATGACCTTAGGCAGTTTGCCAAAATCCTTGCGGATACGTTTTTTCTCAGTATATGAGTAAGCCATTCAAATTCCCCAGCTTGATCAGTGACAAGACTTCGTGGGACTCCATTCGGGAGCCCCTCCGGGCGAGAAGCCTCTGAACAATACAGATTGCCTGCACTGTTCAGAAACCTCTCCGCTTGCTTTCGGGCAGCGCAACTGCGCTATGGTTAAATTGAGGTTTGCCACGGTTTTATACCGCCGGCACCGCTAAAACCTCAGTACCGCAAACGGCAAAAAGGCCGGCGGACAAAAGTCCACCAGCCTTACCGCTATCTGTCGCTTTACGCGACCGCTAGCGGGAATCGCAGTAACTGAATTACTTCAGTTCTACAGTAGCGCCAGCTTCTTCCAGCTCTTTCTTAGCGGCTTCAGCTTCGTCTTTGGTTGCGCCTTCTTTCAGCGGGCTTGGAGCGCCGTCAACCAGTGCCTTGGCTTCTTTCAGGCCCAGGCCGGTGATGCCGCGAACAACCTTGATCACGTTTACTTTCTTGTCGCCTGCAGAAGTCAGAACTACGTCGAAAGAGTCTTTCTCTTCAGCTGCTTCAGCAGCCGCCGGGCCGGCTACAACTGCTGCAGCAGCAGTTACACCGAACTTCTCTTCCATTGCTTCGATCAGTTCAACAACGTCCTTAACAGACATTTCGGCAACAGCGTTGATGATATCTTCTTTAGTCAGAGACATGAGTCATTACCTGAATTGGTTTGAGCAGTAGCTGCTCGTATTTCGTTTTGAAACCGCGATTCGCCAAAGCGAATGTATTACGCAGCTTCCTGCTCTTTTTGGTCGCGAACGGCCGCAATAGTGCGGACCAGCTTGCCAGCAGATGCTTCTTTCAATACGCTCATCAGCTTGGCGATCGCCTCGTCGTAAGTCGGCAGGCTTGCCAACAATGCGACGTCGGTGATCGCGCCTTCGAAGGCAGCACCTTTCAGTTCCAGCTTGTCATTGCCCTTGGCGAACTGGCTCAGGATACGCGCGCCGGCACCTGGGTGTTCGTTAGAGAATGCAATGATGCTAGGACCTACGAATTTGTCAGTCAGACATTCGTAATCGGTTCCTGCCAGAGCGCGACGCGCCAGAGTATTGCGGACGACTTTTAACCAAACGCCGTTCTCGCGAGCCTCTTTGCGCAGGGCAGTCATGTCATTTACGGTAACGCCGCGGGAATCCGCAACAACCGCAGACAGAGCACCCTCAGCAGCTTGCTGGACATCTGCGACAATCGCTTTCTTGTCTTCGAGTCCAATAGCCATAGTGTCACTCCTGGATTTGAAAAAAACCGGGCTCAACGCCCGATCCGTTCCGGTGCATAAAGCTCAAATCCAGTAAAAATACTGGTTTGGGCGACACCGTCTGCGTAGGCTCAAGCCTCTTAACGGCCAACCTGGCCGAGGCTTGGATTAAGCCAGACACGTTAAACCTCAACGTACCTGGCACCTACGGTCTTTGACGGCCCACATTTCTGCCGAAGCATCAAGTGGACCCCAAAGTTCGATTTACTGTGCGTTAAAACTGTTAGCGCACAGCTTCAATTAGATGTTCAGGGAAGACTGGTCGATAACCAGACCTGGGCCCATAGTGGTGCTCAGGGTGATCTTCTTCAGGTACACACCTTTTGCAGAAGCCGGCTTGGCTTTCTTCAGGTCTGCTACAAGAGCTTCCAGGTTTTCTTTCAGCAAGTTAGCATCGAAAGCAACTTTGCCGATACCACCGTGGATGATGCCGCCTTTGTCAGCGCGGAAACGCACCTGACCAGCTTTAGCATTTTTAACAGCGGTAGCAACGTCTGGAGTTACAGTGCCAGTCTTCGGGTTCGGCATCAGGCCGCGCGGGCCGAGGATCTGACCCAGCTGACCCACAACGCGCATCGCATCTGGAGAAGCGATCACTACGTCGAAGTCCATCTTGCCCGCTTTAACGTCGGCAGCCAGCTCGTCCATACCGATCAGGTCAGCGCCCGCTTCTTTAGCGGCATCAGCGTTTGCACCCTGGGTGAAAACAGCTACGCGAACTTCTTTACCGGTACCGTGCGGCAGAGTGGTCGCACCGCGAACAGCCTGATCGGATTTACGTGGGTCGATACCCAGGTTTACAGAGGCGTCTACAGTCTCTGCAAACTTAACGTTGGACAGCTCTTTCAGCAGAGCTACGGCTTCTTCGATACCGTAGGCTTTACCAGCTTCAACTTTCTCAGCGATTACGCGCTGACGCTTGCTCAATTTAGCCACTTAGAGACCCTCCACTTCGATACCGGCACTGCGTGCGGAACCGGCGATAGTGCGCACGGCCGCGTCCATATCGGATGCAGTCAGGTCGGCTTTCTTCATTTCTACGATCTCTTCGATCTGAGCGCGGGTAACCTTACCTACCTTGTCGGTGTTCGGACGACCGGAACCGCTCTTGATCTTGGCAGCCTTGCGCAGCAGTACTGCAGCAGGCGGGGACTTCATGATGAAGGTGAAGGAGCGATCGCTGTATACAGAGATCACAACCGGCACCGGCAGACCCGGCTCAAGGCTTTGAGTCTGGGCGTTGAACGCCTTACAGAATTCCATGATGTTCACGCCGTGCTGACCCAGTGCAGGACCAACGGGCGGACTTGGGTTGGCCTGACCGGCCTTAACTTGCAGCTTGATATAAGCTTCTACTTTCTTAGCCATTACAGCTCTCCTCTAGATGGGTGGTAACGCCAGCCACAACTTACCTCTCGGCAGAGAGCTGGCTCCCCGCCCCAAAAAACAACAAAATATATTTTCCGGGGACGCGAAAACCCCCTTCCACCTTGCGGCGAAAGAGGGCAAAAAATTTACACTGGAATCAGGTCTTTTCTACCTGACTAAACTCCAGTTCAACGGGGGTGGAGCGCCCGAAGATCAATACGGCCACGCGCAGGCGGCTCTTTTCGTAGTTGACCTCTTCGACCACACCGTTGAAATCATTAAACGGACCGTCGATAACCCGAACCATTTCACCTGGTTCAAACAGGGTCTTGGGCTTGGGCTTATCGGCGGAATCGTCGATTCGATTCAGGATAGCCTGGGCCTCTCGATCGGTAATCGGGGCCGGCCTATCTGCCTTGCCACCGATAAAACCGAGCACTCGGGGGGTTTCTTTCACCAAGTGCCAGGTATCGTCATTCAGTTCCATTTCCACCAGGACATAACCCGGGAAGAACTTGCGCTCACTCTTGCGCTTTTGTCCTGCTCGCATCTCCACCACTTCTTCGGTGGGAACCAGCACTTCACCAAACAGGTGGTCCATTTCGTGTAGCTCAATACGCTCTTTCAAAGAGCTGGCGACACGCTTCTCATAGCCCGAGTAAGCCTGGACCACATACCAATGCTTTGCCATGTATCAACCTTTAGCCGATGAGTTTGGATGCCGCCCAACCTAAAGCGGAGTCCAGCGCCCAGAGAATTAGCGCCATAATCAACACAAAAACCACCACAATCACTGTCGTCTGGGTGGCCTCTTGGCGAGTCGGCCAAACCACGCGCCTGACTTCTGTTTGCGCCTCGCGCAAAAGTTGCCAGAGTGCATTACCCTTCGCAGTATTCACCGCAACAACCAGGGCAGCCAGGCAGATTGCAGTCACTGCCAGTACGCGGTAAATCAGGGGAAATTCGGCATAATAAGAATTGCCCGCTACAGCACCACCAACCAGCAGCACTATTAGCAGCCACTTCAGGCCGTCAAGACGAAAGGTTTTCGCTTCTGCTTTAGCATTCATATATGAAGCCCTTAGCGCACTATAGATAAGCCCTTAGTGCTCAAAAACACAAAAGCCCCACTGAAAAGTAGGGTCTTGCGACACCCCTAAACTTATTTCAAGTGGAGTGTTTAAAATGGCAGGCCAGGAGGGACTCGAACCCCCAACAGCCGGTTTTGGAGACCGGTGCTCTACCAATTGAACTACTGGCCTGTACAGCATGGATGCTACAGCATCCGAAGATAGAGAGGGCTACAGACAACCCTCTCATCTATTGCGCCGCCGGGGAATCCCGGCGACACGAAGATCAAAGATTACTCAATGATCTTAGCAACAACGCCCGCACCTACGGTACGACCACCTTCGCGGATAGCGAAACGCAGGCCGTCTTCCATGGCGATCGGAGCGATCAGGGTAACAACCATTTGAATGTTGTCGCCCGGCATTACCATTTCAGTGCCTTCCGGCAGCTCTACCGCACCAGTTACGTCGGTAGTACGGAAGTAGAACTGAGGACGGTAGCCTTTAAAGAACGGAGTGTGACGACCACCTTCGTCCTTGGACAGGATGTACACTTCCGCTTCGAACTTGGTGTGCGGAGTGATGGAGCCCGGCTTAGCCAGTACCTGACCACGCTCAACTTCGTCACGCTTGGTGCCACGCAGCAGCGCACCGATGTTCTCACCAGCACGACCTTC
Organism: Microbulbifer sp. THAF38; assembly: GCF_009363535.1. Taxonomy (NCBI): domain Bacteria; kingdom Pseudomonadati; phylum Pseudomonadota; class Gammaproteobacteria; order Cellvibrionales; family Microbulbiferaceae; genus Microbulbifer; species Microbulbifer sp. THAF38. The sequence goes on along the minus strand of NZ_CP045369.1, from coordinate 529,522 downwards.
GTCGAGCAGCTTGCGGAACATTTCAACACCAGTACAGGTGGTGGTGGTGGTTTCTTTAATACCAACGATCTCAACTTCGTCGCCAGTATTGATTACACCACGCTCTACACGACCGGTAACAACAGTACCACGGCCAGAGATAGAGAATACGTCTTCGATCGGCATCAGGAACGGCAGGTCTACCGCACGCTCCGGCTCAGGGATGTACTCGTCCAGAGTTTCTACCAGCTTCTTAACAGCGGTAGTACCCATTTCGTTATCGTCTTCGCCGTTCAGGGCCATCAGAGCAGAACCAACGATGATCGGAGTGTCGTCACCCGGGAACTCGTACTGGTCGAGAAGTTCGCGAACTTCCATTTCTACCAGCTCGAGCAGCTCTTCGTCGTCTACCATGTCCGCTTTGTTCAGGAATACCACGATGTAAGGTACACCTACCTGACGGGACAGCAGGATGTGCTCACGAGTCTGCGGCATGGGGCCGTCAGCTGCGGAACATACCAGGATAGCGCCGTCCATCTGAGCAGCACCGGTGATCATGTTCTTAACGTAGTCGGCGTGTCCGGGGCAGTCTACGTGCGCGTAGTGGCGAGTCGGGGACTCGTACTCAACGTGAGAGGTAGCGATGGTGATACCGCGCTCACGCTCTTCTGGAGCATTGTCGATACCGTCGAAAGCAACGGCAGCACCGCCCCAAACCTCGGCACATACGCGAGTCAGAGCAGCGGTCAGGGTGGTTTTACCGTGGTCAACGTGACCGATGGTGCCCACGTTCACGTGGGGCTTGGAACGTTCAAACTTTTCTTTTGCCATTGCAGCCTCCTAATATGGATGAGCCGCTAACGACACCACCCACGTCCAGAACATGCGCATCCGACCCGGAAAAACCCCGACCCCGGACACAAACAACCGCAAGAGCTCTCACTCTTGCGGCTATTGAAAAATGGAGCTCATGGGCGGATTTGAACCGCCGACCTCACCCTTACCAAGGGTGTGCTCTACCCCTGAGCTACATGAGCAAATCACCGCCTTTTCTAGGCGACCACAAGGCTTGCCGTTTTGGAGAGCATTCCAGCCGAACCCATAATTGGAGCGGGCAGCGGGAATCGAACCCGCATCATCAGCTTGGAAGGCTGAGGTTCTACCATTGAACTATGCCCGCTTGCGGGAGCCTCCAGACGAAACTACCTGTTTCGCCGGCAACACCTTACGGTGTAAAAAATGGTGCAGGGGGGTGGATTCGAACCACCGAAGCTTTCGCGTCAGATTTACAGTCTGATCCCTTTGGCCACTCGGGAACCCCTGCCTCAATGCGGGGTGCATTCTCTACACCTTCCGCCGCGCTGTCAACATTTTTTTCTTTAAATTTCACAGACTTAGCTACAAAACTTAATGCTGGACAGCGCCGGGATAAAAATGGAGCTGGCGAGAGGAGTCGAACCCCCGACCGGCTGATTACAAGTCAGCTGCTCTACCAACTGAGCTACGCCAGCCCTATCCCATCCATTGTCGAAGTTGAATTGTCACCCTCGTCAATGGAGGCGGGATTCTAGGGGAAGTTATCCCGACAAGCAACACCCTTTTTGCAGATAAATCAGAATTTTTTGTGTCGCCTATTGCTACATGCAGCAAAAAACGGCCGCGTACGATCAGCGTTTGAGGATCTAGACCTATAGCCCAACCCCTTTCAACCCGCCACCTCTGCACAGAGATTTCGACGACGATCCAAATCGGGGTACTCCTGCTGTAGCTGGAGCCAAAACTCGGGAGCCAAATCATCGGATGCCCCTGGTACCAACACAATCCAGCGTTCGCTATGGGTCTGTGGCTCCTCACGGAATTGCGCGCGAATCCCTTTCTCAAGCAGCTCACTGGTCAGTGATTCAGCCCGTAAACGTTCACTAAAAATACCAAAGGAAATTCCATCCGCCAGCGCCCCCTTGGGAATCACATAGCTATCGATCCCCTGCGCCTGCAATTCACGCAAGCGGTTATAGGCTTCTCGACGGGAATTTAAGGGGGGCAGAAAGACCCAATAACGCATCTGCCCCTGCATTTCCACATCTCGCAAAATGGCGTCAACCTGTAAGGCCTTTAAGCGCTGTACTATCGCCTCACCCAGGAATTCCTCTGCAAAGGGGCCAAGTAATGTACAAAGCTGTTCTGCTGAGTGCTCGGCAGGTGGCGGCGCAGAAGGCGCTGCCAGAGGAGATAGATCCTTCCGCGACATTTCGCTGACCAGGGTAATACCCTGAATCTGGGCCTCCGCCCGCTTGTCGGCGATCCTTACCCTCTCTTTTTCAGCGGTTGTGGTGCTGACAAACCAAGCGAAAACGCCGAAATTCAACAGTAGTAAAGAAAGAGCTGTCCAACGCATAGAGCATTATTTATTTTTCAAGGGTTACTTAATGCTAAGCCGTCCATTACCAGCTCTGGAACCAGGTGGTGCTCCCGCTGGTAAAGTGCTGACAATAGAGGGGCATCGCCGCCTGTTAGCCATAACAACGGCTCCTCCTCACAATATCCGCGCAACTCTTCCAGTGCGCGATCAATAGCTCCGAGCACCATCAACAGGAGGCCTCGGTTAATAGCGTCATCGGTGCTGCGACCGGCGCCGAGGGACTCTATTAAGGTGATATCCTGCGCACTCTTGGCCGCGTGGGTATCGAGATACAGTGAGCGCTGCATAAGGCCGATACCGGGGACTATGTAGCCCCCCAAATGACACCCATTATTGTCGACCAGATCCAAAGTCACTGCGCTGCCACAGTCCACAATTAGAGCCGCCCGGCGCTCTCGATCATAAGCCGCCAGCATCGCCAGCCAGCGATCGACGCCAAGCAGGCGATGGTTGTCATAGCCACAGGCTACTCCAGCGCACTCCAGCAGAACCTGGGAAAACTCCACCTCGAGAGAGAACAACTCCTGTACATGCCCAATCAGCGTTTCCGCGACTTGCGGCCCCGCCACATTGACCACCCGCACTCTCCGGGGATCCAGCAGATCCCACCCTTCGGGCAAATGTCCCGCACGCAGATCAGCCGTTTTAAAACTGCCTCTGGAACGCACCTGCCCCTCACTCAGCAAGCGCCACTTGCCCCGGGTATTACCGATGTCCAGTTCGAGAATCAAACCTGCCCCCGTAAAGAGATCTCCCCACCGTGGAAGTGTTGTATCTCACCATCAATATTTAACTCTAAAGCACCCTTTTCACTGACTCCTGCGGCAATTCCGCACCAGGTTTGGGTGCCAGCCTGCAGAGTAACCTTTTGCCCGGCAAACTGATCCAGCTGCATCCAGGCTTCTCGGTAAGCAGAAAAACCTTGTTCGGCATAACTGTATAAAAGTGGCAGTAGCTCAGCCAGGATCGCTGCGATCAATTGATTCCGTGAAATTCCAGGCTTTACCTGCTGCAAATCCGCCCAAGGCTGATCAATAGCAGTAGCACTCTCATTTCGCAGGCCACTATTTAAGCCAATACCAATCACCACAGCGCAGCGATCCGTGAGATCGCCTTTTAACTCCAGTAAAACACCGGACAACTTTCGACCTCGACACCAAACATCATTCGGCCACTTGAGGCGGACATCCGGTACCGAAAAGCGCTTCAATGCCCTGGCGATGGCCACCCCCACGGCGAGACTCAACCCCTCCAGGCATTGCACACCGCCATTGAACTCCCAGCCAACAGAAAGACTGATACCCGCACCATAGGGGCTAATCCACTGGCGACCACGACGTCCGCGGCCTGCACTCTGACGCTCTGAAAGCAGTGCAACCGCATGACCTTCGCCCTTTTCCATTAGCGATAACAACTGGGTATTGGTGGAGTCCACCTCATCAAATAGGATCAGCTCCCGCAATAACGCCCCAGCTTCCTCGCCGAGTGCCCTGTAAATACTTTCGGCAGATAAGAGCTCCAAGCCTCCAGGCAAGCGATAACCCTGCCCCTTAATGGACTGCAGTATCAATCCATACTGTTCAAGCTTCTGCAGCTGTTTCCAAACCGCAGCGCGACTGACCCCCAAGGCTGCGCCGAGGGCCTCACCAGAGTGCATTTCACCATCAGCCAATAATTCCAATACCGGACGCAACGGCTCCAGCGGACTCTTCGCAATAGTATCTAGCAAGGTAATCAACTTTTTATGTAGCGACGGAAATAGCGGTGCCCTAAGCTGGTCAGCACTTCATAACCTATGGTACCAGCGTATTCAGCTACCTCATCTACGGTTAGGTCTTTGTTCAGGACCTCAATCGATTGGAGGGATTCTCGCTCTTCTTGGGAGAGCGCAGAAATATCAAACGTTGTGGAATCCATGGAAATCCGGCCAATTATTGGCAGCTGGCGGCCATATGCCCAGCCACAACCACGCCCGCCCTGAGCCCGGATTATCCCATCGGCATAACCACCGCGGGCCACTGCCAGCCAGCTGCCCGCTGCTATCTGCTGGGTCGCTCCATAACCCACCCACTGTTCGCGGCTGACATAACGCTTTTGCACGATAGGCAGGCTCAGCGACACGGCGGGGCGCATTGGGTTAGGGGTACCGGGTATCGGATTGACCCCATAAAGCGCAGAGCCCGGTCGTGCGATATCAAAGTGATAGTCCTCGCCGAGGAAAATGCCCGATGAATTGGCAAGGCTCAGCTGAACCTCTGGGCACAGCGCACGCAGTTTTTCCCCTGCTTCCTTGAAGCTACGCAACTGAAAATCATTTTGCGGATGCTGTGGCTCATCCGCGCACGCAAGGTGGCTCAGCAATAGACGGATTTCCGCCGAGTGCAGTAACTGACTATCCTTTAGTAACTCGTCAAACTCCTCTGGAGCCATACCCAGGCGGGTCATACCCGAGTCTATTTTTACCGCACAGGGGGCCTCAACCTTGGCACTGGCGCAAATATCTACCCAGTTGCGAAGCTGCTCTAGAGTGAAGAGCGTCGGCATTAATCCTGCGCGAGCACACTCCAGCTCCGCACCAGCGCGTACTCCGGTCAAGATAACAATGCGAACACTATCTCCCAGCTCCTTGCGCAAGCGCTCCCCTTCTGTCTGAGTTGCCACAAAAAAGTCTCGGCAACCCTGCCTGTAAAGAGCAGGCACAACCTGGCTCATACCAAGACCATAAGCATCGGCTTTGACCACTGCGCCACAGCGGGTACCAGTTGCCAACCGCTTAGTCAGATCCAGGTAATTGTCAGCAATGGACTGCAAATTGATACTCAGCAGCCCCTCGCGAAAATCGTTCATGCCATCACAACTCTCTATTCACCAGCTAGGTTGCCCCCAGTAAGCTTTCACGTCGTAAAGCACGGGCACCTACTAATATACACAGCCCCACCAAAGAAAGGGTGACCAAGGAACCAGCTATGGCCAGGAACGCAGAAACAGACTCCCCGGCCATTAACGCACTCAACCACTGTTGCTGCCCGATAAGCGGAGTCAGCTGCCACCAGGGAGAGTCCAGCTCAATATTGGAGAGCTTTAATGCAACTAATAGTGTGACAGGTAGCGCCTGCAAAATACTCAGCTGGATCTGGGCATCCTTGAAGGAGCGGGAGCGCAACGACAACAGGATCTGCAGTACAGCGATCAGAAGCGCAAGGGGGAGCAGTATGAGACTTATCGTAATGAGCTCAAAGATCCCCGCAGAAAAGCGAACCCCAATCTCAGCCAGAGGAAGCAAGCTAAATGAAACGGTTAAAACTGCCAGTGAAAGGAGCGCACCAAACCAGCCAATACTGGTAACGGCCACAACCTTTGCCACTAGAAGTTGCCAACCACTAAAAGGCTGCTGCAACAACACCTCAATGGTCATGCGTTCACGCTCCCCAGCAGAAGTGTCGATAGAGGGGGCCGCGCTACACACCAGTAATGCCATTATCAGTAGCACGGGAACCATCAGCCCCCACATTGCCAATCCTCGACTAGAAGGCGTACTGACATCCCTCACTTCAAGTTGCCATGGGGCTAAAACCTGTGTGGCTAAACCTCGAGCCGCTAAGCGTTGTTGCACAACCAGCTGTTGAAGTTGTGCCAGATGCTGCTGTACCAATTGTGCTCCGCGCCCACCGGACTGATCCGCGCTATCCACATACAAATAAACCTTGGGAGACAACAGGCTTCGATAATCTTCTGCAAAACTTTCCTCTATTTGCAAAACCACATCATAATTACCTGCCAAAAGTGCTTGTGGAACCCCATCCTGCAATCGCTCAACATTAAGGTCCCCTCCCTGCAACTTCTCCTCTAAGAGAGGAGCATACTCTGCTCCAACAATCGCTACATTAAAGGTGGTTTCAGACATTACCTTCAAAGATAAAGCCCCGCTGCCAACCATCAGCGCGGGAAACAACAAGGTAAAACCCAGTGTGATCAGTAAAGCGCGCCGGTCTCGCCAAACTTCGCGCAACTCTTTGAGAAGTAGTACTCGCATTTGTTGGGTAAGCCTATTTTTAAAAAACATCATGCCGGCTCACCATATTTACTTCTCTCTGCCAAATTTCCGTAGGCGAGCTTTACAAAGCTATCCTCAAGATTTTCACAACCGGTTTGCCGCATAAGCTCAATTGGGGCACCACTTCCCACTATTGCACCTTCGGCCATAACCAAAACCTCATCGGAAAGTTCAAGGACTTCAGCCATAATATGGCTGGAAAATAAAATAGCCGTTCCCTCTTCGCGTAACCGCAAGAGGGTTTTGCGCAGCAGGCGGGCCGCAAGCACATCCAACCCCCGGGTTGGCTCATCAAGCACCAAGTGCCTAGGTCTATGCACCAATGCTCTGGCGAGAGAAACTTTCATTCGTTCTCCCTGGGAGAATCCCTTGGTTCGGCGATTCCAAAGGCTGGATAGTTCCAGCTCATCCCTCACCGACTGTAAAGCCCTTTCCAATTCTGCCCCTGCCAATCCTTGTGCACCGGCAAAAAAGGATAAGTACTCTGCGACGGTGAGCCTCTCATAAAGCCCTTCCCTATCACCGACAATGCCGAGCTGCTGACGAACACCCTTTGGGTTTTTATAGGGATCGAAACCACCTACAGAAACATTACCGCTATCGGCTTTCAGTAGCCCTGCAATAATTCTCAAGCATGTCGTTTTTCCTGTACCGTTAGCTCCTAGTAAGGCTGTAATCCGACCATCGGGCACAGAAAATTGCAGATTGTGAAGTACAGTATTTCCAGAAAACTGCTTATTTACTCCTTCCAATATAATCACAACACTTTCTCCTTAAGCTCTTCATTTTCGGCTGTAGGAGTTATATCCGGCATGATCTCAGGCCCATAAATTCCACTCATAAAGGGTGGCCTCTGGATTTTATTGACACAGGTTTTTTGCAGTTCTTCCTCTGGGGAGTCCAGAAACTCTTTGATCAATCGAGGAACACAACCTCTCATCGAATTAATATGACCGCCACTGGCAATAATCAAATGCTGTTTATTGGCCAAGTAGCCAAGTTGCTTTTCCGCATATTTTGGCGGTGTGATTGGGTCGGCCTCACCGGAAATCAGCAGCACCGGATGATCGCGGAGTTGTGGCTTAGCATAGTGCCTATCGGCTACTGGCCAGACTTCACAACCACGCTCAAATATCTCTAAAAAAGCATTCCCCACAAAGGTGTTACTGGTATCCGCTGAAATTTCTTCATCCGTAATACGAGATAATTCTTCCGCACAGGCTATTGAAAGCGTTAACCCAAGGGACATGCCTACTGCCGAGTCGGGAAATAGTCCGGCAATTCCGGCGAGAGGGTTGTAATTACCCAAACCCGCTTGCTGAATAGCAAAGGGTAATTGTGCAGCTGCCTCTGGAGAATAAAGCGCAGTACGTATCGTATTTTGTAAAACCCAACGAGACATTGGGTATTTCATTGTTTCTCCTGTCAGTGGATCACGGAAGTCTATTGCCATAGACTCACTCCACTGACTTAACAGATCGTCCAAAACCTTCCTCCAGTTACCGAACTCAGAACAGGTTGGATCGAACTGACAGTCTCGCATCAATATTTGAAGAGCACTTTCGGCGGCCGCCGCACTGAGAAATACCTTCGTATCAATGGGTGCTACAGCATCAAGTACTAGAGCTTTTAAACTGTTGGGATACCACTGCTGATAAAGAAGCGCTGTCCGCGTCCCCCAGGATCCCCCCCACAGAGAGATTCGATTGTGATTGAGGTGCTTTCGCACCGCTTCCAGGTCCTCAACAGCTTGTCGACTGCTCAAGGAATTAGCAAAGTTAGCCTGCTGTAGATAACACTGTTCCAACTCCCTGGAGATAAGCGTTAAGTCCATTGGCGTATGCCGATCAATACCACAATTAAATGGCCGGGAAAGTCCAGTTCCTCTTCGATCTACCATGACGATTGCATGATTTTGATTAATTTTACGGAACTTATTCAGTAGAGGAACGAGATCACTCGCCGCTTGCCCTGGCCCACCGGCAAGAAGATATAAAGGTTCGCGCTCTGCCTTATCTAAAGCCGGTGAAACAAATACCGCCAATTCAACTTTACTATCTCCCTCACCCACTGGAATTCGCTCACACTGTAGTGGATGTCTCCAGCCATCCAAATAGCAATCCTGAGCACCAGACAATTCTTGCGAGACCGAGACCGATGCGAATAACAGGCTACATACTATGGCTATGTCATTTAGCGGCCTTTTAACACCAAACACGACATTATTCTCCTTAACCTATGGTGTCGATCACAGCAGTGTATCCAACTTCCTGTATCCATGTCCTATACAGCTCTCAATCGAAGAATTGCATTAGCACCCATCTGCGCTCAGTGGTAAGGTTTCTGTTTTAGCTTGCCCATGACTGCACCCATGAGCTTTTCAGACCGTGAAAAACATTTAATTCGAGCCGCTTTTGCCTGGGGCCAGATCACCCAGCAGGAGGGGTATACACTTTCTGACCTGGAAATTGAAAAATCGGTACTTTTCCGCCGCTTACTTGGCGGCCGACCTGCACTGGCTTTCCCTCCCCCACTTCGCCATGGTTTTCCCTGGTATGAGGTTATCGAGGGACGCGCCGAGCATATCGTCAGCGCCTCTGAGACATCGCCAGAGTGCAGCTTTATTGCACCCGGCTGCAAAATCGGTGAAACCTGCATACTGATTGATGGTGCTTTCTGGCGGGTAGTTGAAACCATTTCTGAACGGGAAGAGTACATTGTCGAGTGGGGCCAATACCCCATGCAGTGGCGTTTAAAAAAGCACTGGGAAGTCAATTATGAAATGACCCAGCAACTACACAGCTTTCGCAGAGACAACCCCAGTGCCAAAGTCTCTTTCGACAATTATCTCGGCCAGCGAGACTACCGGGAATTTCGCATAGATGACGATCAAACTGTCTGGTTATGTGAATGGCAATTAAGCCGTATAAGCCTCTCTGGCTGGGTCTGGGTGGGTACCCTGCTATCTCCGAAAGAAACAGAGCTAGTTCCCGTTTATGAGGACCCTCTCGGGCCTATGATCCTTGGCGATCCAAGTACAAATAAAGGTGCAGCCTGGCTCCGAATAGAAGAGGCTGGCAATGAGGCACGTTTTGTTAAGCTCGATGGCACATACGATTACCAATCGCTATCCTCGGCGAGTGCAACGCACCTGAAGAGTTTGTTGCATAAATTGCAGGAGAGCTTAGAAGATATCGAAGTCATGGACTGCCATGGGGACTCGCCGATTCGGCGGTTTTCTCTTCCTTCTGCTCTCGTCCCTCTCGATGAATTAAGCTTGAAGGAAATGCAATACGACCTGGTTCCTGATAATGCCTACGAACAAATGGCGTAACACAAATACCAGCTACCTCTAAAGCCTCTTCAAAGCCCCTTGTGGGGCTTTTTATTGCCTTCTAGCTGATGCGATCAAGCCCATCCCATTTCCCCATATATCCACAGCAAATCTCTGTTTCCCCATAATGACAATTCTATTAACAGGCTGTTACTAACAGATTCCATGGACAGACCTGTGTATAACTCCGGGATATCCACGCTCAGGCCCCTGTTTCCGTGGGGCCCTTTTCAACGGGTAAAAAAGCACCAGCCCTTTATCCATTTTCCACAGGCTGACTTTACTAACAGAAAGCCTGGATAGACTTGTGCATAACTGCGGTATATCAGCGCCAGGGCCCGTGGTTGCTCAGGCTCACCAAAACGTGCAAAAAATCACCGGTTTTTTATTGGTATTGTTGTGTCAGTTTTTTCAGTGCAATGGCTTTTATGTACTGGAGATTATTTTTTAATTTTGGAGGATTTTTTTGCTGTATCTGATCTAAGGATCAAATAAAGCGACAGGTTTTTCTGTATTTTCTATTTTTTGCTTAACGTAAATGTTGAGAAAACTGCTTTGTTTAGAGGGTCGGAAGCTGTTCCAATTTTTGTGGAAGCTTAGAATTTTTCTGGTTTTTCTGTCGAGTTGGATTTTTCAGCGAGAGTATTGCGAGTAAAAATTCGACTGGGGTTTGGCCGGAATTTTATTTTTCTCTAGAGCGGATTTTTCTTCCAACTCTATTTTTTTATTTTCCGCTTTTATTATTTTTATTAATTCTTTCACACATAAAAAAAGGGCCACCCATTGGGTGGCCCTTTCGGATTAGAAGCCTGACGATGACCTACTCTCACATGGGGAGACCCCACACTACCATCGGCGATGTTGCGTTTCACTTCTGAGTTCGGCAAGGGATCAGGTGGTTCCACAACTCTATTGTCGTCAGGCAAACTGGCTTGGGTTGGCTTGGTCTTATGGGCGTTTGCCCTGCGCTGCCGTTTGACTGTCCGTTTGCCACTGAGTTTTTCTCAGTTAACAGTCAACCCAAATAAGGTCGGTGAAAAAATCTGTAGTAATACACCGCAAGCGATTGTATGTCTCTTACTCACAATCCGCTAGCTTAGCTAGTCGTTAGTAACCATCTCTGTTGTATGGTCAAGCCGCACGGGCAATTAGTACTGGTTAGCTCAACGCCTCACAGCGCTTCCACACCCAGCCTATCAACGTGGTAGTCTTCCACGGCCCTTTAGGACTCTCAAGGAGTCAGGGAGATCTTATCTTGAAGGAGGCTTCCCGCTTAGATGCTTTCAGCGGTTATCCCGTCCGAACATAGCTACCCGGCAATGCCACTGGCGTGACAACCGGAACACCAGAGGTTCGTTCACTCCGGTCCTCTCGTACTAGGAGCAACTCTTCTCAAATCTCCAACGCCCACGGCAGATAGGGACCGAACTGTCTCACGACGTTCTAAACCCAGCTCGCGTACCACTTTAAATGGCGAACAGCCATACCCTTGGGACCGGCTTCAGCCCCAGGATGTGATGAGCCGACATCGAGGTGCCAAACACCGCCGTCGATGTGAACTCTTGGGCGGTATCAGCCTGTTATCCCCGGAGTACCTTTTATCCGTTGAGCGATGGCCCTTCCATACAGAACCACCGGATCACTATGACCTACTTTCGTACCTGCTCGTCATGTCTGACTCGCAGTCAAGCGCACTTATACCATTATGCTCATTGCATGATTTCCGACCATGCTGAGTGCACCTTCGTACTCCTCCGTTACTCTTTGGGAGGAGACCGCCCCAGTCAAACTACCCACCATACACTGTCCTCGATCCGGATAACGGACCAGAGTTAGAACCTCAAACATACCAGGGTGGTATTTCAAGGACGGCTCCACAGTAACTAGCGTTACTGCTTCAAAGCCTCCCACCTATCCTACACAAGTAGGCTCAAAGTTCAGTGCAAAGCTGTAGTAAAGGTTCACGGGGTCTTTCCGTCTAGCCGCGGGTACACTGCATCTTAACAGCGATTTCAATTTCACTGAGTCTCTGGTGGAGACAGCGTGGCCATCGTTACGCCATTCGTGCAGGTCGGAACTTACCCGACAAGGAATTTCGCTACCTTAGGACCGTTATAGTTACGGCCGCCGTTTACCGGGGCTTCGATCAAGAGCTTCGCCGAAGCTAACCCCATCAATTAACCTTCCGGCACCGGGCAGGCGTCACACCGTATACGTCCTCTTACGAGTTTGCACA
>NZ_CP045369.1:300000-512500 GCF_009363535.1 Microbulbifer sp. THAF38 | reverse complement strand
CTTCTTCACCATGAACTAGGCGGGTAACTTCACGAGCCAAAATACCCTGTGCCTCAGGTTTTCCAGCGCGCTCGCGGTCACCCTGTTCAATTGCCTCAATTTCATCAACACTCAAGAAAGTGAAGTAACGTAGGAACTTGTAGACATCCGCGTCAGCGGTATTCAGCCAGAACTGGTAAAAGGCGTAAGGACTGGTCCGCTTCGGGTCTAACCAGATAGTGCCACTTTCTGTTTTACCAAACTTGGTGCCGTCGGCTTTGGTCACCAGTGGCAGAGTCAAACCAAAAACCTTACCTCGGTGCTGACGCCGAGTCAGGTCGACACCACCGGTAATATTGCCCCACTGGTCAGAGCCGCCAATCTGCAAGGTGCAATTATTGCGCTTATACAGTTCGGAAAAATCCATGGACTGCAGCAACATATAAGAGAACTCGGTAAAGGAGATCCCCTCACCCTCCCTCTGGATACGCTGCTTAACAGATTCTTTATTCACCATATTGTTGACGGAGAAATGCTTTCCCACGTCACGCAGAAAATCGAGCACATTGAGCTCGCAAGTCCAATCCAGATTATTCGCTACTAAGGCACTATTTTCTCCGCAATCAAAATCGATAAACTGAGAAACTTGGTTTTTCAGCTTCTCAACCCAACCGGCAACGACGTCTGGAGTATTGAGGCTGCGCTCTTGAGCTTTAAAAGACGGGTCTCCAATCAAACCGGTAGCACCGCCGACCAGGGCTATCGGTTGATGACCTGCCGCCTGAAACCTCTTCAAGGTCAGCAGCGGTACTAGACTGCCTATATGAAGGGAGTCTGCAGTGGGATCAAAACCGCAATACAGGGTTCGACTCTCAGACAAATGCTGCGTCAGTTCGCCGTCACCAGTCGCCTGATTAATCAATCCGCGACGGTCCAAGTCTTCAAGCAGTGTCATGTCGACCCCAGCCATGCTTTCCCCTCATATGTAGGCTTGAAAAGAGCGCCACCGGACGGTGGCAAAATGCGCTGCAACATTACCGAACTTTGCGGCAAATACAAGCGGGCCTTACTGCTGCTATAAAATGGTAAATTAGATACTGAGGAACTTACTCATGGAGATATGGGTCAATTACCCAGTGAACCCAGGCGGCTTTTTTGCTATAAAGTCACTTCAATGCCTGTTTTTTAAACACCCTTTATTTCAAGCGCAGATAACAACGACAGCCGGCGCCGCCCGTTAATACCATGCAGAATCATCGCAAACCGACATCCCGTGTCCGAATAGGCGCCTTGCCCAAGCATTTTCCCCGCGTGCACGCCCTAACGGCCAGTGCCGCTGCCTGTGTTCTGGTTTTGGCAATTTTTATCCCAACGCCAGAAGTCGAAGCCAAGCGCATGCCTCTTCCCGTCAATCTGTCTCCAACCACTGAGAAGACAGAAACTACTGCTGAACAAAAGCAGGTCGAGGAAGTCTCTCCCAACCAGGGAATTGCATTAGCTGCAGCGGCTACAGAGGCATTAAAGTCACTCAGCCTGACCGTACGCAATGGCGATACCCTGTCTGACCTGTTTAAGCGCGCCAAAGTCAGCGCAGGTGAAATGTACCAGTTGCTTGGCAGTGGCAAGGAAGCAAAAAAACTGGCGAGACTTAATCCCGGTGAAGAGCTGACGTTTACGGTCAATGCCGATGGCAAGCTACAGAGTTTAGCGCTGCAAAAGGACAGACTCAGCCAAGTCAGATTTACTCGTGATACTGAGAGTAAATTTCAGCACGATCTGGTTCAAAGAGAACCCGACAGCCACCCCGCCTATCGCCAGGGACAAATTGATAGCTCCCTGTTTGTTGCAGGCAGCGATGCCGGACTGAGCGATAGCCTAATTATGGAAATGGCTGATGTCTTTAGCTCCGATATCGACTTTGCCCTGGATATCCGCAAGGGCGATAGTTTTAGCGTGATGTTCGAGGAAAAATTCCTCGACGGGGAAAAGATTGGTAACGGTCCTATTCTCGCGGTCAGTTTTACCAACCAGGGCCAGACTTACAGTGCGGTTCGCTACGTCGACAGCAGCGGCGATGCCAATTACTTCACCCCTGAAGGCAAGAGCATGCGCAAGGCGTTTATTCGTACACCTCTGGATATTGTCCGCATCAGCTCCCACTTTAATCCACGCCGTTTGCATCCGGTTTTTAAATCGCGTCGCCCGCATAACGGCACCGATTATGCGGCCCCTCGTGGTACCCCGGTTTACTCCACCGGCGACGGCCGGGTGATTGCCTCTGGTTACAGCAAACCTAACGGCAACTATGTGTTTATTCAGCATGGTGAACGTTACGTTACCCGCTACCTACACCTAACCAAGCGCAAAGTGAAGAGAGGCCAGCGGGTAAAGCAGCGCCAAGTTATCGGCACTGTCGGCTCCACTGGCTATGCCACTGGCCCTCACTTGCACTATGAGTTCCTGGTGGATGGCAGGCATCGCAATCCGGCCACGATCGTGCGCAAACTACCCAAAGCCAAGTCTGTTCCCTCAGCGGAAATGACGCGCTTTAAGAATCAAACGCAGCCTCTGCTGGCCAAGCTGGAAAATTACCAGGGCCCGGCTCTGGCAAAACTCGACGACGACAATTAATAAGCACTTTATTTTATGCCCGATCTTTTTATCGGTCTGATGTCCGGTACCAGCGTCGATGCCATCGACGCGGTACTGGTCGACTTTGGCGGTGAAGATAAAATCAAGCCGCGTATCCTGGCAGCTCTCAGCCATCCCATCCACCCTTCACTGCGCAGCGCAATCCTCGCCCTATGCTCCCCCGGCCCATCGGAATTGGATCGCGCCGGGCAGCTGGATCGACAGCTTGGCCAGGTATTTGCCGAGGCAACGAATACCTTGTTGGCGCGTGCGGGTGTAGAGCCGCATGATGTCACCGCAATTGGCAGCCATGGGCAAACTGTCAGGCACCGACCGCCTGGCACTGTAAGCTCCCCGTTCACCCTACAGCTTGGCGACCCCAATACGATTGCCGCAATGACCGGCATTAGCACGGTCGCAGATTTTCGTCGACGCGATATGGCATTGGGCGGACAGGGGGCCCCGCTTATGCCCGCATTCCACCGCGCCGCCTTCAAAACCGAGGGCAATCGTGCCGTTGTCAATATTGGTGGCATGGCCAATATTACCGAGCTGAAAGCCGATAGCAGCATTTGCGGTTACGACACTGGCCCCGGCAATGCTCTGATGGATTACTGGGTAAGCCTTCATAAAAAGCAACCTTTCGACCGAGAAGGTAGCTGGGCAGCCAGCGGCCGGGCTAACCCCGAGCTGTTGAACCGCTTGATGTCAGATCCCTACTTTACCGCCGAACCGCCGAAAAGCACTGGCCGCGAAACCTTTAACGCCAATTGGCTGGAACAAGCCCTGGCTGGATTGGAACTAGCCCCTGCAGATGTGCAGGCAACCCTGTCAGAAGTCACTGCGGCGAGTGTTGCCGAAGCCGTGCATTCCTTCGCGGATGGTGGGGAGTTACTGGTATGCGGTGGGGGCGCAAAGAATAAGGATTTACTATCCAGGCTACAGAGGCGGTTGCCTACTTGGTCAATTGCCGATACGGGAACTTATGGCATTGATGCCGACTGGCTTGAAGCTGTGGGATTTGCCTGGCTGGCTCGGCAGACACTGCTCGGCCTGCCCGGAAATTGCCCCGGTGTCACCGGGGCAAAAAAAGAAGCCGTTCTCGGGGCTATCTATCCCCCCTAAGCGGCTAGCTGGTGGGCGGCTCAGATCGAGAAGGAAGAGCCGCAGCCACAGGTAGAGGAAGCATTGGGGTTTTGCACCACGAAGCGAGAACCAGCAAGTCCCTCCTCATAGTCCACATTGGCACCCACCAAATAGGGGTAGCTCATGGCATCGACCAGTACTTGGATGCCGTCTTTCTCGATAATGGCATCGTCCTCGGCAACCAGCTCATCGAAGGTAAACCCGTACTGGAATCCAGAACAGCCGCCACCGGTAACAAAGACCCTAAGCTTTAAATCCGGATTGCCCTCCTCTTCCAACAGGCTCTTGACCTTAGCTACCGCTTTATCGGTAACCACCAGTGGTGCAGGAGAAAAGGATACAGCTTCTGACATAAGTCTCTCTCAACTCATCGGGACGTTCGCAACTCGTATAAAAGCTATACAGAGCGCAGCCTCGGGGGCGTCATCTTGCTTAAACCCAGCAAATCAGTCAAGTATTTGGCGCAACAGGCCCCGGTATTGAAGGAAGCCGGGGTCTGCTGTGGGAGGTCAACTTAAGAGGCTTCAATCACTGTTTCGTCTTCGGAATAGCCAATCATCGGGGTATCACCGGCGGAGCTGAGGTCCGCATTGGATACCAGTGCGCCATTGACCTGGGCACCCTTCATCATCTCTATCAGCTTATAGTGCACATTACCCTCTACCATAGCCTTGGAGGCCAGCTCCAGATGACGTGCTGCGAATACATCCCCATTCACATTGCCGTTGATGACCACCTGGGGCACACGGATTTCGCCTTCGATCACGCCACCGTCAACAATCTGCAAACGTGCATCGCTATCACTGTGAGCCGAGACATTGCCCTTTACCTTGCCTTCAATGACCAGGTTTCCACGAAAGTGTATATCGCCGGTGACTTCCGTCTGGCGCGCGATCAGAGTCGTATGATTACTACCGGTACTGGCCATAGTTACGTTTTTCTCTTTTTTTCTTAACATAATCCCTAAAACCTCATGCCTCTGGCATCAATGCTAGCTTTTCTGTACCAACCAGCCGTAACGCTGCTCAATATTGAACCCGCTGCGTCCACTGGATTTAAGCGAGAGCTCCACGCCTTCGGGTATAAACCCTTCCGGCAGGCGCAGCTCCCCCTCTATGTTCTGAAAATATTTAAAACGCAGCGGGATAGACTCTTTATCCACCTGCTCCGATAAATCCATTAAGGCGTAGCGCTTTGACTCGCCGTCCTGGCGGCCCACAACGGTAAAGGTGGCCGTCCCCTTAATGACATTACGGCGCGCCGCCGACTGTTGAACCTGTAGCTTGTACTGGTAACTGCGCGCGTCAGCGGTCTGGGAGAGTATAAAGCGGCCGATCGAGACCCCCTCCCCGCCTTCTGCCGGCGCCATAACTCCACGATAGAAGGAGATTTCCTGTTTCAACTCGGCAATCTGGCTTTCTTTTTGAACCAGCTCAGTGCGCACGGCCTCGCTGGCCTGTTCACCAATTACTAGGGACTGCTCGGCGGTAGCGGCACGCATGCGCAGGGCTTCATTTTCACTATTGAGTGCCTCGAGTTGCTCCAGCACCCGGGTATATTCCAGGGTCTTCTCATCGAGGTTTTTACGCAGGTGATACTGGCCGGCGAAATAGGAACCGGCAGAGGTGACCAATACCAACAGGGCGACACCACCCGCGGCAATCACGCCGGAGAAGGGGCGGTGGGGCACCACTTTCATACGGTACTGCTTACTGCCTTTCACTTTGAGCTCCATATAATTCGCTGGGGCTGAACCGAGATTACCGGTTATCGTAATTATTTGATTTTAAGGCAGCAGCGCGGGGCTCTCCAAGCCCAACGTCTCAGTTAGGCCAAACATAATGTTCATATTCTGGACCGCCTGGGCCGAGGCACCCTTGGCCAGGTTGTCGATCACCGACATGACTACCAGGGTATCCCGATCCTGGGGTTGCATCACGGACACCCTACACATATTTGTTCCGCGCACGCTGCGGGTTTGCGGGTGGCTTCCAGGCGGAAGCACATCGACGAAGGGCTCATCTTTGTAGCGCTGCTCAAACAACCCCTGTAATTCGCTGGCTGAAAGACTCACTTTGGAGAGAGTCTTGGCAAACAGAGTGGCGTGGATGCCCCGAATCATTGGCAATAGGTGCGGCACAAATGTTACCTGCGCCGGGCTGGCATCGAGCGGCTGTACCTTGCGCAAGCCCTGCTCAATCTCCGGTAAATGGCGGTGACCGGCAGCAGAATAGGCGCGGAAGTTATCACTGTTTTCCGCAAGGATCAGGTCTGTCTTGGCCTGGCGCCCGGCGCCACTGGCACCGCTGGCCGCACTGGCAATGAGTTCCGACGGCTCTACCACACCCGCCTCCAGTAGAGGAATCCAGCCCAACTGGATTGCAGTGGGGTAACACCCGGGGCAGGCCACCAGCTGCGCGCCTGCGATATCGGCGCGGTTGACTTCAGGCAAACCGTAAACCGCCGCTTGGGCCAGTGCTGGAGCTGCGTGCTCCTGGCCATACCAAGTCTCCCAGGTGGGGATATCCTTGAGACGAAAATCAGCGGAAAGATCAACTACCCGCACACCGCGCTCAATAAGTGCCGGCACTTGGGCTTGAGCAACTCCGTGGGGCGTAGCAAAGAAGACAAGATCACAGCTGGCTAACTGCTCGATTTCCGGCTCACAAAAAGCCAGGTCGTAGTGTCCACGCAGACTGGGAAATAACTCTGCTACAGGTGTGCCCTTCAGGGAGCGCGAGGTGATTGCAACCACTTTTACCTGTGGATGTGTCGCCAAAATTCGCAGCAGCTCCACTCCCGTGTAGCCGGTGGCTCCGACAATTGCTACCTTAATCACCTTGCTAGACTCTCCCGATAAATCCGCCAATTGAGACGATAATCATAAAATCAGCCAAGCACTCTACCACAAGCCCCAGACCTTGAAGGATGTGCGGTGTCACAGCGCCCCAGGATTTCACTGAAAAGCACCCTGAGCCGTTACTTACTCAAGACAAACGCTCTGGAGCAAATTCGCCTGCAACTCTCGGCCCGGGAAGCCCTGGCGCCACTGGTTGGCATGGCTTTGATTACCGGGGTACTCGCCGGTGGTGTCACCGTGCTTTTTCGTTTTGCCATGGAGTGGCCAACCACCTTTTTTCTGTCCGTACCCCAAAATTACGAGTCCCTACCGCCACTCTGGCGGTTTGCCCTACCGGTAATCGGATCCCTGTTAATTGGCATTATCTACCTGGTACTCAGCCCCAAGCGCTACGACGTTGGTGTGGTTCATGTACTCGACCGACTCTATAACCATCAGGGCTATATGCCAGTGCAAAATGCACTGCTGCAGTTTTTCGCCGGGTCCATCGCCCTGATTAGTGGCCATTCGGTGGGTCGTGAGGGGCCGGCGGTACATCTTGGCGCAGCCAGCGGCAGCTGGCTGGCGCGCGCACTTAGGCTGCCCAACAACTCAGCGCGCAGCCTGCTCGGTTGTGGCGTGGCCGCCGCTATTGCAGCCTCATTCAACACTCCGTTAGCTGGTGTGATATTCGCTATGGAAGTGGTGATGCTCGAGTATTCCGTGGCCGGCTTTTTACCAGTCATTCTGGCGGCGGTAACCGGTAGTGCGATTACCCAGCTGACTTTTGGCCGTGAACCAGACTTTAATGTACCGGCAATCCATCTCAACTCCCTGGCGGAACTGCCTATTTTATTTTTATGTGCGCTGGTTATCGGCGTTCTGGCAGCGCTTTTCATACTGGCCCACCGCAAACTCACCAAGCAAACCCATCGCTCACCGCTGTTGCGCTTTCTGATAGTGGGGCTGGTAACCGGCACTATCGGAATCTGGGTACCGGAAATTCTCGGTGGGGGCTACGACACACTGCAAATGGCGATGCTGGGAGAGCTGGGCATAAACACTCTAATAGTGATTGTTGCAGCCAAGTTGGTTGCTACCGCTCTAGGGTCTGGGCTGGGCATCCCTGGGGGGGTTATTGGCCCCAGCCTTATCCTCGGTGCCTGCATCGGCGGTATTGCCGGTGGCCTCGCTAATATGTGGTTGGGGGAACATACGGCGAGTCCAGGCTTTTACGCCATGGTGGGCATGGCTGCAATGATGGCAGCCATGCTCAACGCTCCCCTTGCCGCCTTGCTCGCCATTCTCGAATTGACCTACAACCCCAATGTGCTTTTTCCCGGAATGATGATGATCGTGGTGGCCACCTTGATCAGTCGACAACTTTTTTCCACCCAGGGAATTTACCTCGAAACACTGCGCGCACTAAATAAAGCTGGCACCCCAACCTGGCGCCAGCAAATGCTCAGCGGTGTAGGCGTGGCCAGCCAAATGGAGCGAAGTTTTATTGTCGCTCAGCAGGAAATCCCTCTGGAGCAGGCACAGGGCTATATCTCACAACACCCCCAGTGGATACTGATCGACCTGCCCGATGAAAAACCGCCTGAACTCCTGCGTGCTGCCGATCTGGCCACGTTTCTTCAGGGCAGTAAAGAGGGGGAGGGTGAAGAACCTCTTGTGGAGCAGGAACAAAAAGACGAGGGCACAACGGCAAAGATTGATTTGCTAAAAATCCCCGGTGAGCGTAAACAGATGGCGGAATTAAATTGGCGTGCAACCATGCTGGAAGCTCAGCAAGAACTTAAAAATACCGGGGCCGACGCCTTGTATATTAGTCGCCACCAGAGCGGCTCCCTGGACAATCGCATTGCGGGCATTATTCTGCCGCTACAGATCGATAATTTTTACCGGAAATAATCAGTTTTCGTTTTTATTTTTTTGAGGGGATTTTCCATGTTGTGGATCAAGGCTTTTCATATTATTGCCATGGTGTGTTGGTTTGCCGCGCTCTTTTATTTACCGCGTCTTTTCGTTTACCACGTGGATGCCACCGACGCCCTCAGCCGCGACCGCTTCTGCATCATGGAACGACGCCTTTACAGGGGGATCGCCATCCCAGCCATGCTTGCCACTATTGGCCTGGGTATCTGGCTTTACAGTTTGAATCCCAGCTACTACACCTCGGCCGGCTGGATGCATGCGAAACTCACCTTTGTTGTGCTCCTGCTGGCCTATCATCATATGTGTGGCGCCTACGTTCGTAAGTTTGCCCAGGGCACCAATAACCGCAGCGGACGTTATTTCCGTATTTTTAATGAGGTTCCGACCGTGGCCCTGTTCGCCATCGTCATTCTGGCCGTGGTGAAGCCCTTTTAATTTGGCGCGAAATCATTCTTTGCCTGGATCATATAGGAACTAAAATTAGGCGCACAGCAATTGGCAGTCATGTAGATCTTCTATGGATACACCGCAGCCCATTATTTTGACCGTCACCCACCACGATCCCAGTGGCAGCGCCGGCATAGGCGCAGATACGGAAACGGCCGTCAGTTTGGGCTGCCACGCAGCCTCCGTCGTTTCCGCCATCAGCGTCTGTAACACCGGCGAACTGATCGGGGTAGCGCCAGTGGATGACAGCCTTTTGATTGAGCAGGCCCGAACAGTCCTGGAGGATATGCCCATAGCGGCTATCAAGGTTGGCTATCTCGGTTCAGTGGAAAATGTGCGGGCACTGCACAGTGTGCTGCGCGATTACCCCGACATTCCAGTCATTATCGACCCGGACGCCACCCTGGCCGATAAAGAGAGTGTACTGGCCCCACCCCTTTGGGAGGCCATGAGTTCCCTGTTGCTGCCCTACGCCACCATGGTATGTCCCAACCGGCGTGAGGCGCGTGCAATGGCGGTGGAGGCCGATACCCATGACGCCATGGCCCAGGAACTGCTGGAAAGCGGTTGCCGCTACCTGTTACTGACCGGGGTGCCCCATGAGCAACAGCTGCAGAACCGTCTCTACGATGAGCGCGGTTTGATCCGTGAGTTCCACTGGGAGCGGTTGCCGCCCGCAGCCTATGGGGTTTGCGGCACACTCGCCACCGCCATCGCCTGCCATATCGCCCACGGCCTGACTATCACCGAGACGGTAAGCCGCAGTCAGCAATACGCCTGGAGCGCTATCCGCGATAGTCGCCGGCTGGGGATGGGGCGCCCGATTCCCAACCGCTTGTTCTGGTGTGAGCGCTAGGGTACTCGCTGTCTCACTGCAATTCGCGATCCGCACCGACAGCAACGTCGGTGCGACTTACCAGCCAACCCTCCCTGCTGCGCCCTGACTTGCCCCGCATTGTCCTCAAGGCCCCACACCCTGATAATGGCCGCTGACTCTTGGCCTTTTTCGCAATTTCTGAATGAATTCTATGAGTAAATCTGAGCAGCTCTTTGCTGAAGCCCAGCAATTTATCCCCGGCGGCGTTAACTCCCCGGTTCGCGCTTTCCGTGCCGTTGGCGGCACGCCCCTGTTTATCCGCCGTGCCGAAGGCGCTTATCTATTCGATGCGGACGAGAAACGTTATATCGACTATGTGCAATCCTGGGGCCCGATGGTACTCGGTCACGCACATCCGGAAGTGATTGAAGCGGTTGTGGAACAGGCCCAATCAGGCCTGAGTTTCGGCGCCCCCACTGAGCTGGAAACCGAGCTGGCTGAGGAACTCTGCCGCCTGTGGCCCAACATGGATCTGGTGCGCTTCGTCAACTCCGGCACCGAAGCGACCATGAGCGCCATCCGCCTGGCTCGCGGCTTTACCGGACGCGATAAAATTGTGAAGTTTGAAGGCTGCTACCACGGTCATTCGGACTCACTGCTGGTCAAAGCCGGCTCCGGCGCCCTGACCATGGGGGTCCCCTCCTCTCCCGGCGTTCCTGCAGCCCTGGCGGACCACACCATCACCCTGAGCTACAACGATGCTGAAGGCGTGCGTGCCTGCTTCAATGAGATTGGCGACCAGATCGCCTGTATCATCGTGGAGCCCGTCGCCGGCAATATGAACTGTATCCCGCCAGTGCCCGGCTTCCTGGAAACACTGCGCGAAGTCTGCGACCAACACGGCGCCTTACTTATTCTCGACGAAGTCATGACAGGCTTCCGCGTCAGCCTCACTGGCGCCCAGGGACACTATGGCATCGAAGCGGATCTGACCACTCTCGGCAAGGTGATTGGCGGCGGTATGCCAGTGGGTGCCTTCGGTGGCAAGCGCGAAATTATGGAGCAGATCGCTCCTCTGGGGCCCGTTTATCAGGCGGGTACTTTGTCCGGCAACCCGGTGGCCATGGTTGCGGGCCTGGAAACCCTGCGCTTGGTGGAAGAAGCCGGTTTCTACGAGCCTCTAGTGGCCAGAACAGACCGCCTGGTGGAAGGCATCCTCGCCGCAGGCAAGAAAGCGGGAATTCCCATTACCGCCAACAAGGCTGGCAGCATGTTTGGTTTCTTCTTTACCGAGGAAACTCATGTCACCAACTACCAACAGGTAATGGCCTGCAATAACGAGCGTTTTAATCGATTCTTCCACGGCATGCTTGAAGAAGGTGTCTATCTGGCACCCGCCTCCTACGAAGCCGGGTTCATGTCCGCCGCCCATAGTGACGAGGATATCGAAGAGACTATCGCTGCCGCAGAGCGCGTTTTCGCCCGACTCGACTGATTTCCTCTCCCTGGTACCCACTACAAGGTGGGTACCTACTCTCCTCCTGCATCAAAATCGTTCACCCAGCACTTGAGTTAACGCTTTGCCGCAGAAGCGTTGTTCTTTTCATATGGCAGGGTGAAAATGTATACATAAATTAAAAGGTATACATTTTGAGAAGCGTATTATCCGATACCAGCCTATCCACGATCAACGCCGGTTTTATCGCCGTACTGGTCGCCGTGGCCAGCTCCGCGGCTATTGTGTTTGAAGCAGCCCGTGCAGCCGGCGCCGATGAGGCGATGATTGCCTCCTGGATCGGTGCCTTGGGCCTTGGGATGGGGCTCTCCTGTATCGTCTTCTCCTGGTATTACCGGGCACCGATTATTACGGCATGGTCGACTCCCGGCGCCGCATTACTGGCGACCAACCTCAGCGGTATTCCAATTGCCGAGGCCATCGGCGCATTTTTTTTCAGCGCTCTGCTGACCCTTATAGTGGGGGTTTCCGGAGCCTTCGAACGGGTGGCCAGACTGGTACCCGGCCCGATTGCCGGCGCCATGCTGGCGGGCATACTGCTGCAGTTCGGTCTAGGTACCTTCACCTCACTGCAATCCCAACCCGTTTTGGTGGGCGCTATGGTAATAGCCTATCTTGTGGGGCGGCGCTGGGTACCCCGCTACGCCATTATTCTGGTACTCGTCTGTGGGCTGGTGGTCTGCTGGAAGTTGCAACTGTTCGCACCTGACCAGATTCACTGGCAAGCGCCAAAACCCATTTGGGTTACACCGGAATTCAGACTCTCAACCCTCATTAGTGTCGGCATCCCGTTATTTATCGTCACTATGACCTCTCAATATCTCCCTGGGGCGACCACCCTCGCCGCCAGTGGCTATCAGCGGGTACCAGTTTCTCCTCTTATCAGTGGCACCGGATTAACCAACCTGCTTCTCACCCCCTTCGGCGGCTTTACTCTAACCCTGGCGTCGATTACCGGCGCAATATGTAGCGGGCCCGAAGCCCACCCCAACCCGGACAAGCGCTATACGGCCGGGATTGCCGCAGGTTTTTTCTATCTACTGGTAGGCTTGTCTGGCGCCACGGTAGTAGCATTATTCAGTAATTTCCCCAAGGCGCTGATCGCAGCACTGGCTGGCCTGGCTTTACTCGGGACACTCGGTAACTGCCTGGCGGGTGCTACCGCAGATACAGAAAGCCGGGAAGCGGCGGTGATCACCTTTCTTATCAGCGCTTCAGGCATCAGTTATTTGGGGATAGGTGCCGCTTTCTGGGGGCTGGTCGGCGGGCTGGGCTGTTATTGGTTTTTCAGGCGGAATAATAAATAAGGGCCCAATGAACCTTTACGAAAAAATCAAAGCGGATTTGCAGCGCGGGCGTTTCCCCGCCGGTCAAGCACTGAAGCAGGCGGAAGTGGCCGAACTCTATGAAGTCAGCCGTATCCCCGTGAGAGACGCCTTGCAGCGCCTCAAAAATGAGGGTTGGCTGGAGCCCCACGGCAAACGTGGTGTCGCCGTACCCCAGTTCGATCCGTTGGAGGTGGAGGATCTCTACCTGATGCGTATGCGCCTGGAGCCTCTCTTACAAACCCTCGCGCAAAAAAACCTCACCAGTGAAACACTCGGCCGGGCACGGGATATTCTCGATACCATGGAGGGGAATCCCAGTCTCTCAGCCGAGCAGATCGGCAGTCTTAACTGGCAGTTTCACGCCTGTATCTACCTCGCCGCAGAGCGTCCCACCCTTTTCGCCACAGTGGAGCAACTACATAGGCAGAGTGAGCGCTATATCGGTTACCAATCCCGCAGCCTGCACTACCAGAGCACCAGTCAGAAGGAGCATTATGCGATTCTTGAGGCGCTACAACAAAAGCGGGAAAATGAAGCGGCAGCCCTGCTAGCCACGCATATCGAGACCGCCGGCAAGAAACTGGTGGCCTTTTTTCACACCGCTAGAAACAGCTCCTAAAGCGAGTCGAGGGAAATCACCGGCGGCGGCAATTTGATATGATGGCCGCCAATTGCGGTCGCGGGGTTGCTGCGACCCTATCGATAGCCGGAGTAATTCCCCATGAGTCAAAATCTCGGCCGCGGAGCCTACCCCAACACACGCTTGCGCCGCCTGCGCGCACAGGATTTTTCCCGCCGATTGGTGAGGGAAAACCAGCTCAGCTGCGACGACCTGATACTGCCACTATTTGTCATTGAGGGCCGTAGCGAAACCCAAAAAGTGGCCTCTATGCCCGGTGTTGAACGCCTCAGCGTGGACTTACTAGCCAAAAAAGCGAAGTCCTTAAAACAGCTGGGTATTCCCGCTGTTGCGCTGTTCCCCGTGGTGGATCCCTCGGCGAAATCCGACTGCGCCAGCGCTGCCCACGACGCCAATGGCCTGGCCCAACGCGCCGTGCGGGAATTGAAGAATGCGGTGCCGGAATTAGGGGTGATTACCGATGTGGCCCTGGACCCGTTCACCAGCCACGGCCAGGACGGTTTGATGGATCACAGCGGCTACATCGTCAACGATGAGACTGTGGAAGTACTGGTACAGCAGGCCCTTTCCCACGCCGCTGCGGGTGCCGATATGGTGGCGCCTTCCGACATGATGGACGGCCGTATCGGCGCTATTCGCGCGGCACTTGAAGGCGCCGGGCACAGCAATACCCTGATCATGTCCTATGCGGCCAAGTACGCCTCCGCCTACTACGGTCCTTTCCGCGATGCCGTGGGCTCCGCGGGTAACCTCAAGGGTGGCAATAAGGCCAGCTATCAGATGGACCCCGCCAACTCCGATGAAGCCCTACACGAGTGCGCTCTGGATCTTCAAGAAGGGGCCGATATGGTGATGGTGAAGCCCGGTATGCCCTATTTGGATATCGTGCGTCGGGTGAAAGAGGAGCTGAGGGTACCCACTTTTGCCTACCAGGTGAGTGGTGAGTACGCCATGCACTGCGCCGCGTTCGAAAACGGCTGGCTACAGCGCGAGGCGGTGATTCTGGAATCCCTGTTGGCGTTCAAACGCGCTGGCGCCGATGGAATTCTCACCTATTTTGCCGAGGAAGCCGCACAGCTGCTGCAGGGCTGAAGCCTTGTAATTATTGCGCGGCTTACGCCGCGCTACTTATTCAGGGCCACTGGTCTTCCAGCGCCGGTCCCACCGGCTGGGCCTCTTCAACGGGAACACCTCGATATTCCACCTCAGCAGACTGATTGCGGGGCAATTCGAGGGGCTCTAAAGAGGAGTCCTCGCCAAATTCCTCCGCATCATCACCGCGCAACTGTTCCCGCAGTTGATTACGGCGCTCACTCTCATGTTGTTGCCGCTCTATGTCATTGCCCCAGCCAGGGGTCATCTGCTCCCGCGGTGCCGCCTCTGAACGCTCATTGCCAAACAGGTTGCGGAACCAACGCCAGCGGTCCTGCCCCCGACACTCTGGCGCCGGTTGCAAGTGGGTTTCATAGGAGAAAGGTATCTCGTAGCCACCTCGGCAATAATCCGGGTCCATAAACTGTCCGCGAGCATTCACCTCTTTGAACTCGATCCCCCGTGGAGCCTCCACAGGACCGTGCTGATGGGGCAGCTTGCGCATGATTTCGGTCCAGATCGGCAGGGCTCCGGTGGAACCGGTCAAACGGGTACGCTCGTTATCATCGCGTCCGAGCCATACCACCGCGGTAACCTCTGGGGAAAATCCGGCAAACCAGCTGTCGCGGTTATTGTTGGTGGTACCGGTCTTACCGGCAAAGGGCACGCTGCTGGGCAATCGCTTGGCAGACCTGCGTCCGGTACCCTCGCGCATAGCCTGCTCGAGGCCCCAACGCAACAGGTAAGCAGGCACTGGGTCGACGCCGCGATTCGTGCGCGGGCGGAAATGCTGAACCCGACCACCCTGAGCATCGGATACCGCTAGCAGGGTGCGGGGTTGCACCGTCTCGCCATTATTGGCGATGGTCTGGTACATACCCGCCACCTCTAATGGTGTCATTTCCACCGCGCCCAGCAACATTGCCGGTACATGAGGCAGGCTGGTATCCACACCCAGGCGCCGGATAGTCTGGCGTACATTCTGCAGTCCCAAATCGAGACCCAGGTGAGCGGTAGCCAGGTTATAAGACTTGGCCAGCGCTACATAGAGAGGCACTTGACCGTGGGCGAGCTTATCGAAGTTTTGCGGCATCCATACATCGCCATCGGCCTCCTCGATACGCACCGGTGCATCGTCGATTAGGGTGGCCAAGTTGTATTCTTCGGGACGCTCCAGAGCGGTTAGGAAGACCGCCGGCTTGATCAGAGAACCCACCTGGCGGCGTGCCTCCAGAGCCCGATTGAATCCGGGATAATCCGGGTCGCGATCTCCCACCATGGCGAGTACATTGCCCGTGCGGTTATCCAATAGCACCGTGGCAGCCTGCAGAGTATTCGCCTTAATCTTGCGGTCTTTCTCCAGCTTCTGCACGCCTCCACTCACGGACTCTTCCGCGAGTTTCTGCACCGAGGGCGCCAGGGTTGTATAGACCCGCAACCCGGTTGTGCGAAGCTCCTCGTAGGAATAATAGGGCCGCAATTCGGAGAGCAACCGCTCGGTGAAGGCCGGATAGGGATTCTGAGCGGTCACACCACCTTTCACTACACCCAGTGGTTTGGCGGAGTAGTGTTCGAATTCAGCCTGGGTAATCAGGCCCTGCTCACGCATCAAATCCAGCACCGTGTTGCGACGCTTCAGTGCGCGCTGTGGATGGCGCCAGGGGTTGTAATAGGAGGCACCCTTCGCCAACCCCACTAGCAGGGCGACCTGGTGGGGCTCCAGCGTATCCAGCGGCTGCTGGAAATAGAATTCCGACGCCAGGCCAAAGCCGTAGATACCCCGGGCGCCCTGCTGACCCAGCCACACCTCGTTGATGTACTCCTGCAGGATGTAGGCCTTGTCATAGTGAATTTCCATCAAAACGGCCATCAAGGCCTCATTGATTTTGCGCTGCAGGCTTGGTTTGTGGTCGAAAAAGATGTTCTTAACCAGCTGCTGGGTGATGGTTGATCCCCCCTGCACCAGGCGCCCCGCCTTGATATTGGCTACCATCGCCCGGGCGATACCCCGCGGGGAGACCCCGAAGTGATTGAGGAAGTCCTGGTCTTCCACCGCGATCAGGGTGTTTGCTACCAGTGGTGGGATATCCGTAAAGCGAACCGGGTTGCGATCGTCTCCGCCGCCCAGCAGTGAACCGATATTGGCGGCGTCCAAGCGAAACTCGGAGATGCGCTGCCCATCTTCATCGCGCAGGTTATCAATTTCATCGTTGCGCAAGCGGAAGGTGGCCATAGCCGCCGGCTCACGGCCATCGGCGTGGATAAAGTCCCTGCGCCAGACCCGATAGCTCATACCCTCCTGTGTCCAGGAACCGGGCTCGGTCAGCGTCTTTTGCTTGCGGTAATTGAGGGCGGCAAACTCACTCTCCAGCTCATCCGGGTGCATCGCCATGCCTTCGCGCAATACCAGGGGGCGCGCAAAAACCCGTGCCGGCAGCTGGTACTGGCGGCTGTCGAGACGCTGGCGCAGCTGTACGTCGAGGTAAGCCATATACCCGGCCAGGGCGAGCGCGCCCACCAGGGCCAGCAAAAACAGGAATTTGAGCCAGCGGTAGCGTCTTTTCGGTTTTGACGCTTTACTGCGCCGGCGTTTCGTCGATGCCATATAAGAGTTATCCAGCTGCCATCTCGGTACATCTTTCGATAGCAGAGAGTGCCCTGAGCCTCGCCGCTATCTCAGGCAGGACACCAGCAGGTGGCAGCTCCGCTGGTATCTTGCCGCAGGCACCTGAACTGGCGCCATGGGGGAACATCCGTGAACCGCCAAAATCCCGGGCTGTGCGTCCCGGAGGTCATCTTACAGGCACATTAAACACCTGTTCGTGGATTGACCGCAGTTGCCTCCCATAAGTTCATATTGAGGCATATGACGCCTTTATAAACGCTGGCCGCTTTAAGTCAAACCCACCACCTTGCACTTGCTGCAATCACGGCCATAATGCGGCGGAAATCTATACAAATCGCCCGAAAAGGATGGACATGCAGCAATATGATCTCTACGGCATCGGCGCCGCCCTGTTGGACACGGAAATCGAGGTATCCGACAAGGATCTCAAAGCTCTCGGTGTTGAAAAGGGCATTATGACCCTGGTGGACGATGCCCGGCAGAAACAGCTGGTAGACGACCTTCGGGACCATATGGTTACCGCCAAGCGCGCCTGCGGCGGCTCCGGAGCCAATACTGTGATCGCCGCCAGCTATTTTGGCCTGCGCACTTTCTATTCCTGCAAGGTTGCCGCCGACGATAACGGGGATTTTTACCGCAATAATCTCAGCGCCGCTGGTGTCGAATACCCAACCACCCTGCAACAGGCAGATGGCGGTACCACCGGAAAGTGCCTGGTGCTGATTACCCCTGATGCCGAGCGCAGCATGAATACCTACCTGGGGATCAGTGAGCAGCTCTCGGTAGCCGAGCTGGACGACGAAGCACTAAAGTCCTCCCAGTGGGCCTATATCGAGGGTTACCTGGTTTCTTCCGAGACTGGGCGTCGAGCCGCAATCGCCCTGCGGGAACAGGCACAGCAAGCCGGTGTGAAAACTGCCTTGAGCCTGTCCGACCCGGCCATGGTGCAATTCTTTGGCGAAGGCCTGCGGGAAATGATTGGCGGCGGCGTGGATATGCTGTTCTGTAACCGCGACGAGGCCCTGGGCTTTACCGGCACCGACTCACTGGATGCCGCGGCGGAAGCTCTGAGCGATTACTGCCGCAGTTTTGCCATTACTCTGGGCGCCGATGGCGCGCTGCTGTGGGATGGCGCCAAGCAATACAAAGTAGCCAGTCCAGAGGTACGCGCAATAGACACCAACGGTGCCGGTGATATGTTTGCGGGCGCGTTTTTGTATGCGATCAACCGGGAAATGGGCTTTGTTGAAGCCGGTGAACTGGCTTGCCGTGCTGCAGCTCAAGTCGTCAGCCAATACGGCCCACGTCTGCAGGCGGAGCAACACTCAGAGTTGTTGGCGGCGGTTATCTAAAGCCACCAACAGAAACAAAGAGCGGCCTTTACTGGCCGCTCAACCTCAAAACCCCTGGGGCTCGCCGATATCGGGCAATCCCGAGGCGGCGGCAATACCAAAACCCTGAGCGTAATCCACCCCCATTCGACAGAGTTTATCCATTAATTCAGGGCTCTCGACATACTCTGCGATAGTGCTGATACCCATGCGCTTGGCCAAGTGGTCAATAGTGCTGACCATCGCGCTGTCGATCTCATCTTCGAGCATATTGCGCACAAAACTCCCATCGATTTTGAGGAAGTCCACCGGCAGCTGGCGCAAATAAGCCAGGGAGGAAACCCCGCGGCCAAAGTCGTCCAGAGCAAAGCTGCAGCCGGCGGCACGCAGCTTGTGGATAAAAATCAGCGCCCTCTCCAGATTGTTGATAGCACTGGTCTCGGTGATCTCAAATTGCACCCTTGAGGGAGTCACCCCCTCCTCGCTCATCGCCTCCAGCACAAAGTCTGCAAAGGTGTCATCGCCGAGGCTGATGCCAGAAATATTAATGGCATAGCTTGCCGTGTCGATGCCGATCAATTGCTCCTGGGCCATGTAGTGGAACACGCGGCGAATAACCCAGCGGTCAACCTCCTCAATCAGGCCGTAGCGCTCCGCCGCCGGCAGGAAAAGACCCGGGGAAATCACACCGCCATCGCGCCCGCGCATGCGTACCAAAATTTCATAATGGTGGAGCTCACGCTCACCTTTCAAGGAAACCACCGGCTGCCGATAGAGCATCAGGCGATCCTCCCGCAAGGCCGCGTGAATTTCCGCAACCCAAGTGGACTCACGGCGCTTTTCCAGCACCTTGCGCGAGTCCCCAAACAGCTTGACCCGGTTGCGCCCCTGATCCCTGGCGGAACAGCAGGCATCATTGGCGGTCGCCAACAACTGGCTGGCACTGGGGGTGAAGCGGTCTACGCCCACCACTCCAATCGAGACCGCCACACGGCTGTCACTTCCCTGCCAGTGGAAACTGAAATCCTGTACAGATTCACGCAGGCGCGCCACCACGCGCCCACCCTCTTCCAGGGTGCAGTCCCGCAACAAAATGGCGAATTCATCGCTGCCCACTCGCGCAAACAAATCGGCTTTTGACAACCCCCGTTGCAGCAGCGATACCAACTGCACCAGCAATTGGTCACCGGCGACAAATCCCAGGGTGTCGTTGATCACTTTGAATTGGTAGACATCCAGATACAGCAGCACATGGTGCTGGCGTTTATCGACGCATTGAGAGAGAAGTTTTTGTAGCTCACCCTCAAAATACTGTCGATTGGGCAGGCGGGTTAGCGCGTCGTGGCTGGTCTGCCAGCTAAGGCGGGTAGACACCCGTCGGGCAGCGGACGTATCCCTCAAAACCAGCACATAGTTTTTCAGTGTGCCGGCATCCCACAGAGCCATCACCTGCACAGAGACCTCCAGCGGTGGGCGGTTTTCGCCAGATCGCCAGATATAGGCGCGGATCTCTCGCACACTGGGCACTTCGTGATAGGGAATATCGGGTATCAGTGCGTTTAACGGCTCCCCGTGACTGTCGCAGAGCCGCAGGCCCTCGTTAACCGGCTGGCCGGGCAAGAGCCCTACCAGATCCCCGCTCATTTCACTCACCAGCGGGTTGGCATACTGAACAATACCGCGGGGATCGGTGACGATCACTCCGTCAGCAATTTCCCCCAGTGCCGCCTCGGCAGCCTGCAGGCTAATCTGCTCACAGGGTTTGAGTTGAGCCTCCAGCTCCCCTAGCTGGCCGAGGTATTGAGCAGATTGAGGGTCAAACAAGGACACAGCCGCACTCCCTGCGGGAACCGAAACGCACCATAGAAAAGATCGCAAATACAGCCGGTAATGGAGCGTGGTTGCAAAATGTGGGCAAACGTAACGCTAACATCGCCCAAGATCGCCGATTTTATTCAATTATCCTGTCTCCAGCTGACCCCTCTCCTACAGGCCTTTAAATTGCACACTCAGAGATTTGCGCGCAAGAATTTTTTCAGCTTTTCATCTTCAAACACCCGTTGCATGGTCGCGCTCAGCAGACCATTTACCCGGCTTTCCACCTCTTCCCTGCTGGGTTTGATCAGGTTGCGGTCTTTACCCGAGGTGCTATAAGTCCCGAAATAGGTAGCATGGCCTGCCTTAACCTCCAGGTGAATTTCGGCAGAAGTATCAATCTGGGTGGTATAGACAGTGTTAGGGCTGTTGTAAGTCAGCTTCACCAATTTTGCCGTCACCTGCACCTCAGGAGCCGAGTCAGTGATACGGAAAGACCAGTTGGCAAAGCCCTCACTCAAGCCAGCGGCAATGGCTCTGCCCGCGTCGTTGGCGATACTTACCTGAGAGGTATCCGCATAGACACCGCCGAGGGAGCCCAAACCGCCACCAGGCAGTTCATTGATCCCGCGAACATTGAGACTGTGCCCCGCACCAATGGATTCGGGAGCTACCTGAACCTGAGGGTGCAGACGAATTTGTAGTGGACTGTGAGCACATCCAGCTAAGACCAGGGCCCCCACCAATAACAACAATTTCTTCATTTTTCTTTCCTTTTACTTCAACAAAAACTAGTTACCCTGCACTGCCATGATGGCGGTGGTGATCTTTTTCAAGCGCCTCCCGCCCCATAATGGGCACCAGGACCTCCAAACTGCTTCCATCGGCAAAGAGCAGGCGCAGTGGTAGTGATTCTCCCGCCCTGAGTCGTACTCCATGAATCATCAGGTGTACGCCTCCTGGTACCATCTGTAATTTCTCGCCAGCAGCGATCGCCAGTTTCTCCAGAGGGCGCATACGGCTGACACCCTGCGCTCGCTCAGTCGTATGTAAATTGGCAGAGCCCTTTGTATCTCCAGACAGCTCTACGGCTGTTAATTGCAGCAAGTGCTCTCCGGTATTGTGGAGGGACAGGTAGGCCGCGCTCATCGGCGCCCCCGGTGGCGTCTCGCGGGCATAGCCCTCAACCAGAAGGGGGTTAGTGAGGGCGGAAACCCCCACTGTGTAAAAAAGGCTGCTTATTAGCAGTCCCCATGCAAAAAAAACCGTCTTTCTCACTGATACCCTCCACTGGGCTGAATAAGAAGTAAACGCGCGGGACTGCCGATCTTAATATCCCCCCGCACCCGATAGCCGGGCACCGCCTCGCGCAACTGCTGGTAAACCCAGCGGCCCTCGGCATCATCCCCGGCGACGATAATGACACGCAGCTGCTCACTGCGGATGCGCTGGGCCACTTGGCGCAGCTGTGCAATGAGTTTTTCAGACCTGGCTCTAAGCTCCGCTTGCGGCAGCCCGATAGCCTCCCCTCGGGGCAAATCCAGTTTTGCACGACCGCGCTCTCGGGCCAGTTGACTGCGCACCTCGGCGACCAAGGGGTTACCCGGAGCCAGCATCTCTGCGCGCCGCAACAAGCTCGCCACTTCCGCAAAAGCCCGTCTGCGTAGTGCCTCCCGAGCCTGCTCCACATAGGTGACCACAATCGTCTGGATTCCGGTCTGGGCACGGCGGTTGCCGGGGTCCAACTGTTGCACATTCAGGTAATAGTCATAAGCGCTGGCACCGGCGGGCTGGGTCAGATGGCCCCTACGCAAGGCCTGTTCGGCGCGCTTTAAGAAATACGCCACATTGTTGCGGCGCACCTCCTCGGTCGAAGGCTTGGCCTTTTGCGGCGGTGGACTGGGCGGAGGGGGAAGCGGCTTGTTTGAAGCACAGGCACCGAGTAACACAGCCATCAATAGATAGATAGCAAAGCTGTGAAGGCGTTCTAATGACGGCAAAGCAATCCCCCGTTGTTGTTTTTTTGTACCACTGGCGTCGCTATACTGCTGACGCGACTGAACCCCCGTCCGGCGCTGCAGTCAGAACCATGCGCCCGACTATAATGAATTTTTTCATCTATGGCTGTGATGACCAGAAGTTTCAGAAATAATTTCCTCGCTCTGCTGGCAATCTTGTTATGCCTGCCTGCGATCAATGCATTTGCTCAGGCCGGGAGTAACCCTTTTGCTTCCTCTTCCATCGGCCAGCAGGAGAACACCTTCCTGCCTGTCGACGAGGCCTACCGGCAGGACCTGCTACTGAGCGGCGAACAGCTCAGCGCCCTGTTTGAAATCGCCCCAGAGTACTATCTCTACCGCGACAAACTTGCCCTGTATCGTATCGAAAACGGACAAAAAACCGCGATCCCCCTAGATCTACCCAGCGGTAAAGTTATCTGGGATGACTACTTCGAAAAAGAGACCGAGGTCTATCGCGGCCAGCTGGAATTCCCCATTACCGTCACTGGCAGCCCCCAAAATCTGCAACTGGAGTTGCACTACCAAGGCTGTGCCGACGCGGGGCTCTGCTATCCGCCACAGGTTCGTCACTACCGTATAGATATCGCCTCAGGCAGCATCCAACCTGTTGACGGGGGCTTCCAGAATACATCCTTAGGGTCAGGCGGCACCTCATCGAATGCCTCTCAGGGCGAGTCTGGCAGCGCTATTACATTACCTTTGGCCCTGCTCTTTGCCTTTGCCGGTGGCCTACTGCTTAACCTGATGCCCTGTGTCTTTCCGGTACTCTCGATTAAGTTACTGGCGGTGAGCCAGGCGGCGCAAAGCGCCAGCCAGCGCCATCACCACGGCTGGGCCTACGCCGCCGGCGTGGTACTGAGCTTTGTCGCCATTGCCGCAACCATGCTGGCCCTGCGGGCCGCGGGCGAAGCGATTGGCTGGGGATTTCAGCTACAGTCCCCCTGGCTGGTGGCAGCTTTAGCCTACCTGTTCTTTATCATGGGGCTCAGCCTGTCCGGTGTCACAGAGATTGGCAGCAGTCTGATGGGCATTGGCAGCAATTTGAGCAACAGCCAAGGACTGCGTGGCTCCTTCACCTCCGGTGCCCTGGCCACCCTGGTAGCCAGTCCCTGTACCGCCCCCCTGATGGGCTCTGCACTGGGTTTTGCAGTAACACAGTCCGCTGCCGTAGCACTCAGCGTATTCGCCGCTCTTGGTGCCGGCATGGCCGCGCCCTTTCTACTTCTCACCTATATCCCCGCGCTGGCGGACAAACTGCCACGCCCAGGCCCCTGGATGGACCGGCTGAAACAACTACTGGCCTTCCCCATGTACCTGACCGCAGTCTGGTTGCTTTGGGTATTGGGGCGTCAGACAGGGGGCGACGGTGTCACCCTGGTGCTCAGCGGCGCTGTCGCTATCGCCTTTGCCCTGTGGCTCTGGCCGAGTCCCCAGTGGCACTGGCTGCGGGGCTCGTTGGCGGTTGTCGCTCTGAGTTTTGCGCTGATGTTACTGCCGCGCCTCAGTACCGCCCCCCAGGCACAACAGCAGACTAGCGACTACTGGCAACCCTACTCAGCCGAACGCTTGGAGACGGCGCGTAGGGAAGGGCGTCCGATACTGACAAATATGACAGCCGCCTGGTGTATTACCTGCCTGGCTAATGAAAAGGTGGTGTTGTCGAGCGATGCGGTGAGCCAGGCTATCGAGAAACTCGGTGTAGTGGCGCTGAAAGGAGACTGGACGAACCAGGACCCGCATATTAGCGAACTCCTGGCGAAGTACGGTCGCACCAGTGTACCGCTCTACCTGCTCTATCCCGCCAATGGCGGTGAGGCCAAAATCCTGCCGCAAATCCTCTCCCGCGAGGAGCTTTTGATGGAGCTTGAGGCCGCCGCGGGCAGCCAGCTCCGCACAACCTCTATTCCGTAAAAAGAAACTTCCGCCTTTGTAGCCAATTGCAGGGGTAAAAAAGCCACAGCACGGATATTTTGCGCTAATTTTTGGCCAAATATCGCCGAACTGCCGCTAACTTCGATAAACTGCCCTGCAGGCATGGACAGGGAGTCACTTTTGCGGCACACTCGTTTAAAGCACTCGGGCAAATACGCCAAAAATTCGAGTTTGCCCGCAAGATAGCCAACTTTAGACCAATTTTTTGGGTTTTTCGGCAATTTTCCCTAGGGCGCACTATGGCTAAAATTCTTCTCCTGCACGGCCCCAATCTCAATTTGCTCGGCAGCCGTGAGCCACATATCTACGGTGCCACCACGCTCGCGGAAATTAATCTGGCCGCCGAGCGCCAGTGTGAGGACGCCGGACACCAATTGGAAACCCTGCAGAGCAACAGCGAATCCGCCCTGGTGGAGCGCATCCATTTGGCCGCCAATACCGGCGTGGACTTTATCGTGATCAACCCCGCTGCCTATACCCATACCAGTGTGGCGCTGCGGGATGCCTTGGCGGGTGTCGCAATACCGTTTATTGAGCTGCACCTTTCCAACCCCCATGCCCGAGAGGCATTTAGGCACCATTCCTATCTATCCGACTTGGCCCTCGGTGTGGTGTGTGGCTTCGGCCCACACAGCTACACCCTGGCACTTCAGGCGGCCATACACCAACTGGCTATGGCGCCTCAAAATCAATGAATCAAACCTGCGAGTGAAAGAACTATGGATATCCGCAAAATTAAAAAACTGATTGAGCTGCTCGAAGAATCGGATATCGGCGAGCTGGAAATTAAAGAGGGTGAAGAGTCTGTACGCATCAGCCGCGGCGTCAGCGGCGCAGCGCAGCCAGTCGCTCCGGTTTATGGCGCCCCTTACGGCGCCCCAATGGCGCCAGCGCCGGCTCCTATAGCGCCAGCGCCAGCCCAAAGTGCGGCCCCGGCGGTAGAGGAAAAAGAAACCAAACCGACGATCAGCGGCCACGCGGTGAAGTCGCCGATGGTGGGTACTTTCTACGCGGCGCCCAGCCCCGGTGCCGAGCCCTTCGTCAAAGTGGGTCAGCAGGTTAAGGTCGGCGATGTCGTATGCATCGTTGAGGCGATGAAAATGATGAACCAGATTGAGGCCGACAAGGCCGGCACTGTCGAGTCCATCCTGCTCGAAGACGGCCAGCCGGTAGAGTTCGATCAACCGCTCGTGACCATCGTCTGAGCGGGGTAAGTCACTATGTTCGACAAAATCCTGATCGCCAACCGCGGCGAAATCGCCCTGCGGATCTTGCGCGCCTGCAAAGAGATGGGTATCGCCACGGTTGCGGTGCACTCGTTAGTGGATCGCAACCTGAAGCATGTGCGCCTGGCCGATGAGTCTGTCTGTATTGGCCCCAACCCCTCTTCGCAGAGCTACTTGAATATTCCGGCCCTGATTTCCGCCATGGAAATCACCGACGCGGTGGCCGTACACCCCGGCTACGGTTTCCTCGCAGAAAACGCCGACTTCGCCGAACAGGTACAAAAAAGCGGCTTTACCTTTATCGGCCCGGACCCGGATGTAATCCGCCTGATGGGTGACAAGGTATCCGCCATCGCCGCAATGAAAAAGGCCGGAGTCCCCACAGTGCCGGGTTCCGATGGCCCCCTGCCCGATAACAACGAGCGCTGCCTAGAGATCGGTGAGAAAGTCGGCTACCCGGTGATTATCAAGGCCGCCGCCGGCGGTGGCGGCCGCGGTATGCGCGTGGTGGAGCGTGCCGAAGACCTGATCAACGCGATCTCCGTGACTAAATCCGAGGCCCAGGCCGCCTTCGGTGACGGCACCGTTTACCTGGAGAAGTTTCTACAGAACCCGCGACACGTAGAAATCCAGGTAATGTCCGATGGACAAGGGAATGCTATCCATCTTGGAGATCGCGACTGCTCCCTGCAGCGCCGTCACCAGAAGGTGCTTGAGGAAGCACCAGCCCCCGGCATCCCCGACGAGGTGCGCCGTCAAGTGCACGACTCCTGCGTACAGGCTTGTATTGATATCGGCTACCGCGGCGCCGGCACTTTTGAATTCCTCTATGAGGATGAGCGCTTCTACTTCATCGAGATGAACACACGTATCCAGGTGGAGCACCCGGTCACCGAAATGGTGACGGGCATAGATCTGATCAAGGAACAGATTCGCGTTTGTGCCGGCGAGAAGCTCTCCTTCAAGCAGGAAGACATCGTTATTCGCGGGCACGCCTTCGAGTGCCGTATCAACGCGGAAGATCCTCAGACTTTCTTCCCCAGCCCCGGCAAGGTTAACAATTTCCATATGCCCGGAGGCCTGGGTGTGCGCGTGGATTCGCACCTCTACTCCGGCTATACGGTTCCCCCCAACTACGACTCAATGATCGCCAAGCTGATCACCCACGCCGAGGACCGCGAGACCGCCCTGGCGCGTATGCGCGTAGCCCTGTCCGAGCTGGTTGTGGATGGTATCAAGACCAATATCCCCCTTCAGGAAGAGCTGGTCCGCGATGAAGCCTTTGCTAAAGGTGGGGTCAATATTCACTATTTGGAGAAGAAGCTGGGGCTCTAGCCCTCGCCAGCCGGGGCAAAGTTGGAGAGAATTGCGTTCAAAATACGATGAAACCGGACGCCAGGGATGGCGGCGGACATCGCATAAACAGGGTGGCCCTACCACCTGAATAGCAGTTACTCACCACGGAATTCCTATGCCCTGGCTACAACTCCGCGTCGACACCGATCGTGCCCAAGCGGAAAAAATCGAAAACGCCCTGCTTTTTGCCGGCGCCGTATCCGTAACCCTGCAGGACAACGCAGACCAACCCATTCTCGAACCCGGACTCGGCGAGGTCCCCCTGTGGGATCAAACGCGGGTGACCGGCTTGTTCGATGCCGAAGTCGATACAGGCGTCACCGAGGCCAAAGCCGCCTCTTTCTTATGCGAACTCCTTCCCAATGCCCGCTGGGACCAGCTCGAAGATAAAGACTGGGAGCGCGAGTGGATGTCGCACTACAAGCCCATTCAGTGTGGCGACAACTTGTGGATCTGCCCAAGCTGGTGCGAGCCGCCCCAGCCGCAAGCAGTCAACCTGCTGCTGGACCCCGGACTCGCTTTCGGCACAGGCACTCACCCCACAACCTTCCTGTGCCTGCGCTGGTTGGCGCAAGAACCCCTGCAGGGCAAGAGCGCCATCGACTTCGGCTGCGGCTCCGGTATCCTCGGTATTGGTGCTTTGCTACTCGGCGCCGAACGCGCCATGGGTACCGATATCGATCCTCAAGCTCTGATCGCCAGTCGTGACAACGCCCTGCGCAACGGCATAGATCCACAGCGCTTCCCGGTTTATTTACCGGAACAGATGCCGCAAGAAAGTGCCGATTTCATGCTTGCCAACATCCTTGCCGGCCCGTTGGTAGAACTCTCCACGCAGTTAATTGCTCTGACCAAAGTCGGCGGTCGCATCTGCCTGTCGGGCATCCTCGCCTCCCAGGCAGAACAGGTAAAAACCGCCTACGCAGAGAGTATCGACTTCGATGAGGATGCCGAGCACGAGGGCTGGGTACGTTTGAGCGGCACCCGTATTCGCTAAATACGCCAGCCAGCACTACGCGAGGACCGGGCAGACTGATAAACTTGAGCGTAAAATAAACTGCGCCATAGTCGAATGTCTCAACTGGTAACCCGCTGCCCCCACTGCAGCACCTCATTTCATATCAACGACCAGCAGCTTCGCGCCGCTCGCGGTGCGGTGCGCTGCGGTTCCTGCCTGCAGGTTTTCCGCGCGGATGAGAACATCGTCTTCAACGACAATGGCCCCGACGCACGCAGTGATCTGGAAACGCTACTGGAAGACGATGACTTCCTGATACACGACGATATCGAGCTGGAAGATGATGATCCGGCAGAGGAGGCGGCTACCGCCAATCCCACCGAAAAGCATTCTCCCAGTAACACTGCAGACCGTGAATCAGCAGGAAACACTTCCCACGAAACACCAGCAGCCAATTCAGAGAGCCTTATTGGTGATGCATTTGGCGATAATGAGTGGCAGGAACTGCAGGAGGAGGACCAATTCGAGGACGATCCCGAGGAAGAACTCGAATCGGTACTAAAACCAGACTGGAACGATGCGCCCGATTTCGAGCGCAGTGCTACAAACGCCGATGAGGATTCCCTCAGCCCCACTGCTGAGAGTGATAACTTCGGCGACCTTGAGCCCTGGGAGCACCCCTTAGAGTCACCGGCTCCCACAACGGAGTCCTACGAGCCTGAACCCGCACCCGAGGCACCCTCTGCCTCTGAAGAAATACTCCCGGCACCATTGCAGGAAGCCGGTAATGGACGCAAAGAGCCCTACTTTGCCACCGGAGCCGACAGCGCCCCAGAACCGCAGGCGGAGCCCGTTCGCGAACAACTAATCTCCGCTATTCAGCCTGCCCCGGTGGAAATGACTTGGGGTGCGGCATCATCGAAGAGAGCGGTGAATCCCTGGCTGTGGCGGCTACTCCTTCCCTTTTTAACACTCTTACTGTTATTCCAGTTGGCTTACTTTCAGTTTGACCGGCTTAGCAAGCAGCAGCCCTGGCGCGATATCTACGCTTCTGTCTGTCCACTGCTCGGCTGTGCCCTGCCCCCACTGCGGGATCCCAATGCAATCCAGGCCTCCAATCTGATGGTGCGCAGCCATCCACAATTGGAAGGCGCACTGGTAGTGGACGCCGTGTTACTGAACTCAGCTCCCTACCCCCAACCTTTCCCCAACTTGCTGCTAAATTTCAGCGACTTGAAAAACAAGGCGGTGGCGAGTCGCCGCTTTACTCCCGAAGAGTATTTGCAGGGCGAGCTGGCTGGACGCAAGCAGATGCCCCAGGGCAGCCCCATTCACATCGCCATTGAGGTGGTTGACCCAGGGGCCGAGGCGGTGAACTACGAGATGAAAATCGCCCCATAGGAAAATGATTGGCGCCATGGTCGCTGACGCCTTGGCGGACAAAGCCACCAAAATTGACCACTCTGCGAGCTAAACGCACAGGGATCGATCAATTTGCCCGCTTTTTCGCTTTGCCAACGCCGGGCCAGTCGTTATCATAGGCGGCCTTTTTGCCAGGGCATAGATCGCCCTTCCAAAGCCCAAACGGAGTTACCGTGTCTATTGCTATAGGCCCCTACATTATCGACAACCCGGTAATCTTGGCGCCTATGGCCGGAGTTACTGATCGCCCCTTCCGCCAATTATGTCGCCAACTCGGCGCCGGCCTGGTGGTATCGGAAATGGTGACCTCTGACACGCGTCTGTGGAATAGCCGCAAGTCGCGCTTGCGCCTGGACCACGGTGGTGAAGCAGCTCCCATATCGGTGCAAATCGCTGGTGGTGATCCCGAGATGATGGCCCAGGCCGCTCGGGAAAATGTGCGTCGCGGCGCACAAATCATCGATATCAATATGGGCTGCCCGGCAAAAAAAGTGTGTAAAAAAGCGGCGGGCTCCGCCCTGCTGCGGGATGAAAAACTGGTTGCGGATATATTGCAGGCCGTGGTCCAGTCTGTCTCTGTCCCGGTGACGCTCAAGATCCGCACCGGCTGGTGTACGGATTCCCGCAATGGTGTCACCGTAGCCCAAATGGCTGAGGATGCCGGCATCGCCGCTCTGGCGGTTCACGGTCGTACTCGCGCCTGCGGCTACCACGGACAGGCTGAATTCGATACCATTGCCGAAATTGTATCCAGGGTAGGGATCCCGGTTTTTGCCAACGGCGACATCACCAGTGCCGAGAGAGCCCGCGAGGTGCTCGATTACACTGGCGCGGCGGCGGTCATGATCGGCCGCGCCGCACAGGGACGACCTTGGATTTTTCGGGAGATAGCCCACTACCTCGCCACTGGCGAGCGGCTGCCCGAACCAACATTGGACGAAGTAAGAAAAATACTGCTCACCCACTTGGGTGAACTGCAC
Source organism: Microbulbifer sp. THAF38 (assembly GCF_009363535.1). Taxonomy (NCBI): domain Bacteria; kingdom Pseudomonadati; phylum Pseudomonadota; class Gammaproteobacteria; order Cellvibrionales; family Microbulbiferaceae; genus Microbulbifer; species Microbulbifer sp. THAF38. The sequence continues at coordinate 482,457 of NZ_CP045369.1, read as the reverse complement.
CGATTCTACGGTGAGGTGATGGGGGTCCGTATCGCCCGCAAGCATGTGGGTTGGTACTTGAAGACACTCGCGGACAGCGAGTCCTTCCGCAAGACCTTTTTCCAGATAGAGAGCGCAGAAGTACAACATGCCAGCGTTCACGCGTGGTTTGAACGCCGAATAACGAGAGGGGCACAAGCGGCATGAATAACGAAGTATTGATTCCGGATACTGGCAGCGAAGAAGTATCCTCCAGGGGGCAAACGCAGCTGGCTCAGCCGCAGCAGCAGTCCCTGCGCGATGCGGTCGAGCACGCAATGGAGAACTATTTCCGCCACCTGGATGGCCAGATGGTTACCGATGTCTACGACATGGTGCTGTCAGAAATCGAAGCGCCCATGCTCGAAGTGGTGATGAAATACACCCGTCACAACCAGACACGCGCCGCGCAACTGCTGGGTCTCAACCGCGGCACCCTGCGCAAGAAGCTGAAGCGCTACGGCCTGCTGTAAGCTTCCCACCATGCGAATTTTTGAAGGGGGATGAGGTTACTCATCCCCCTTCGCTATTTTCCCGGCGGCAGTTTTCGCCACAGCAGCGCAAACTCCGCTACAACCACTGACAACCCTATTCCAAAACCAGTTGGACCAAGTGCAATGACAGACCAGGTTGCAATCCGCCGCGCTCTGATTAGTGTCTCTGACAAGAGTGGCATCGTAGAGTTCGCCCAACAGCTCTCCGCAATGGGCGTAGAAATCCTCTCCACCGGCGGCACCCACCGCCAGCTCAAAGAAGCAGGAATCCCCGTCGTAGAGGTCTCCGACTACACCGGCTTCCCCGAGATGATGGACGGCCGCGTTAAGACGCTGCACCCGAAAGTGCACGGCGGTATTCTGGGACGCCGTGGCACCGATGACGCCATCATGGGTGAGCACGGCATCACTCCGATCGATATGGTTGTGGTCAACCTCTACCCCTTCGCACAAACCGTTGCCAAGCCTGACTGCTCTCTCGAGGACGCCATCGAAAATATCGATATCGGCGGCCCCACCATGGTTCGCGCCGCGGCCAAGAACCACAAAGATGTCACCATCGTGGTCAATGCCAGCGATTACGACAGCATTATCGAAGAGATGAAAGCCAGCGGCGGCGCCCTGAGCCACGCCAGCCGCTTTGACCTGGCAGTAAAAGCCTTCGAACACACGGCGGGCTATGACGGCGCTATCGCCAACTACCTGGGCGCCATTAAGGGCGAAGAAAAGCAGCTGTTCCCTCGCACCTACAACAGCCAATTTATCAAGAAGCTGGATCTGCGCTACGGCGAGAACCCGCACCAGAAATCCGCTTTCTACACCGAGGCCAACCCGGCTGAGGCCAGTATCTCCACCGCCACTCAGCTGCAGGGCAAAGAGCTGTCCTACAACAATATTGCCGATACGGACGCGGCACTGGAATGTGTGAAAGCTTTTGACGAGCCAGCCTGTGTGATCGTTAAGCACGCCAACCCCTGTGGCGTGGCAATTGGTGAGAACATCGGCAAAGCCTATGACCTAGCCTTCGCCACCGACAGCGAGTCCGCCTTTGGCGGCATCATCGCCTTCAACCGCGAGCTGGATGGCGCAACTGCCCGCGCTATCGTCGAACGCCAGTTCGTTGAAGTGATCATCGCCCCATCTGTCTCCGAAGAAGCCAAGCAGACAGTTGCCGAAAAGAAAAATGTGCGTTTGCTGGTTTGCGGCCAATGGAGTGCGGAACGCACCCCAGCACTGGATTACAAGCGCGTTAATGGCGGTCTGCTGGTTCAGGATCGTGATGACGGTATTGTTACCGCCGCCGACTTGAAAGTGGTCTCCAAGCGCCAGCCCACTGAAGAGGAGATCCGTGATCTGCTGTTCACTTGGAAGGTGGCCAAGTTTGTGAAATCCAACGCCATCGTATACGGAAAAGATGGCCGTACTGTCGGCGTTGGCGCGGGCCAGATGAGCCGCGTTAACTCCGCGCGTATCGCTGCGATCAAGGCTGAGCACGCCGGCCTCACCGTTGAGGGGTCCGTGATGGCCTCCGACGCCTTCTTCCCCTTCCGCGACGGTATCGATAACGCCGCCGCTGTCGGTATCCAGGCGGTCATCCAGCCAGGTGGCTCCATGCGCGATGAAGAAGTGATCGCCGCAGCGGACGAGCACAACATGGCTATGGTCTTTACCGGCATGCGTCATTTCCGCCACTAAATCATCGGCAAACTCCGCGGAGTACCTATCGTGCTTCGCGGAGGCTAGTGACAATGAAGTATCCACTGCGCCATTGTCACCAGCAGTTTCTAGCGCCCACCAGAAAGAGGCGCCCATTGCAGGCGGACAACACCACCTGCAATGATTCCGCGCTAAACTAGCGCACCTGATACCTGTCCAATGGACCCAAGTGGTCGACTTAGGGGGATTTAAGAATGAATGTATTGATCATCGGCTCAGGTGGCCGCGAGCACGCCCTGGCGTGGAAAGCCGCGCAAAACCCAAAAGTGGGCACCGTGTTCGTAGCCCCGGGCAACGCCGGCACCGCCCGTGAAGGCAAAGTGCAGAATGTGGCTATCGGCGTCGATAATTTCCCCGCACTGGCGGACTTCGCCGAGGAAAACGGCGTGGAACTCACTATCGTCGGCCCCGAAGCGCCACTGGTTGACGGCATCGTGGACTTCTTTAACGGACGTGGTCTCGCCATCTTTGGCCCCAGCAAGGGTGCAGCCCAACTGGAGGGCTCCAAGGCTTTCACCAAGGATTTCCTCGAACGCCACGAGATCCCCACCGCTGCCTATCGCAATTTCACCGAAATTGAGCCGGCCGTCGAATACATCCGCGAGCGCGGAGCGCCCATCGTAGTCAAAGCCGACGGCCTCGCCGCCGGCAAGGGCGTCATCGTCGCCGAGACCGAGCAGCAGGCCGAGCTGGCAGTGCGCGATATGCTCTCCGGCAACGCCTTTGGCGACGCAGGCTGCCGTGTAGTGATTGAGGAATTCCTGCAGGGTGAAGAGGCGAGCTTTATCGTTATGGTGGATGGGGAGAATATCCTGCCCATGGCCACCAGCCAGGATCACAAGCGCGTCGGTGACGGCGACACCGGCCCCAATACCGGCGGTATGGGTGCCTACTCTCCCGCACCGGTAGTGACCGACAGCGTTTACCAGCGCATTATGCAGGAAGTGATCGAGCCCACCGTAAAAGGCCTCGCCGCTGAGGGCACACCTTACACCGGCTTTCTCTACGCCGGCCTGATGATCGATCCCCAGGGCGCTCCCAGAGTGATCGAGTACAACTGTCGCTTTGGCGACCCCGAAACCCAGCCCATTATGATGCGCCTGAAATCCGATCTGGTCGACCTGTGCCTGGCTGCGCTCGACAAAAAGCTCGACAGCGTAACGGCAGAGTGGGACCCGCGCCCATCACTTGGGGTGGTACTGGCCGCACACGGCTACCCCGGCAGTTACCGCAAGGGCGATGCTATTAGTGGACTTGAAAAAGCCGATAGTGATAACGCCAAGGTCTTCCACGCCGGTACCGCCCTGGACGGCGAGCGGGTGGTCACCAATGGTGGTCGAGTACTCTGCGCCACCGCATTGGGGAACACTGTCGCCGAAGCCCAGGCCAATGCCTATGAGGCTGCCCGCACCATCTACTGGGAGGGTGTCTTTTACCGGAAGGATATCGGCTATCGCGCGATCGAAAGAGAACAGGCCGGTAGCGATAAGTAGTTTTACCAGTCGTGGCGGTAGCTTCTAGCTGCCGCCATACAGAGGGAGCAACACACATGAGCGAACGCAATCTGAGTGGACTCGATCGCCTGCTGATTCAGGCTGATCGTGCCCTGCGCACCCTGAGTCCGGGCGAGCCCTGCCACGGTCGCGCATCTCCGGCCAAAGGCGAAGCAGAAGCCGAGCTCAGCGATGCCGAGCGCAAGCACGCCGCCGGCCTAATGCGGGTTAACCACAGTGGCGAAGTGTGCGCGCAGGCTCTCTACCAAGGCCAGGCACTCACCGCAAAACTGCCGGAAGTTCGCGGAGAAATGGAGCGTGCCGCGGACGAGGAGATCGACCACCTCGCTTGGTGTGAGCAACGTCTCAAAGAGCTGGACAGCCGCCCGAGCCTGCTCAATCCGCTCTGGTATGGCTTGTCATTTGGACTGGGCGCCGCCGCCGGCAAAATCAGCGATCGCATCAGTCTGGGTTTTGTCGCCGCGACAGAAGAAAGAGTCTGTGAACACCTGGAGAGTCACCTGCAAAAACTGCCGGCCCAGGACAAACGCAGTCGCGCCGTGGTGGAGCAGATGCTGGTCGATGAGAGCGAACACGCTCACGCGGCGCTGGCCGCCGGGGGTAAACGCTTCCCCGCACCGGTGAAAGGCGCTATGTCACTGGTATCCAAGGTAATGACCTCAGCCAGTTACAAAATTTAAAGTTTTAAGTACCGATTCACAAAATGGACTGGCCCGCTAAAAGTAACAGCCTTTTAGTGGGCCTTTTCTTTTTTCTTCTTTTTCCTGCAATATTTTATTCAGGCTTCTTCCACTCGATAGCGGTGTACAATCTCCACTCCCGCATTGCGTAACATAATTGAAGCGGAACAATACTTCTCTGCAGATAATTCCACCGCACGAGCGACATGGGATTCTTTTAATCCACGACCTCGCACAACAAACTCCATTTCAATTCGCTCAAAAGGTGAAGGGGTAGTATCCGGGCGAATACCATTCAATTCACAGTGACAGGAAATAATATCCTGGCGCGCCTTTTGTAAAATGGAAATCACATCGTAAGCTGCACAACCGCCAACACCGAGGAGAATCATCTCCATCGGACGTACGCCATTATTGGTGCGGCCCCCTTCCATCACTACTGAATTACCGCTGCCGGCTTCGCCGACGAAGGTCAAATCATTAACCCAGGTTACCTTGCCCTGCATTGCCATGCTCCCACTGAAATTCAAATCGCGAAGCTTAGCACAGTACAAGATTATGCCGACAAGCAGAGTATTTCCGGTATAGTGTCCACAACACCTCCGCGCGGAAAGTTGACTTCCGAAGTTATACCTTTCGTCAGTGAACGCAGCAGCCCGCTTGCAGTCCAATCGCACCGGCGACAGGGTGTCACAGGTCACACTGCGGAACTTTACCGCGCCCAACCTCTGTTGGGGACTGTTTTTTCGCGCGATAATTCAATAGTGCTCAGCTGCTAAAGCCGGGATAGAGCACGAGACTAAAAATGAGGAATAAATCCGTGACGGTTGCTATCGAAGACCCCATGACTATCGGCAATATTGAAGACTTTCTGGCCCACTGCCACCGGCGCCGCTATCCGGCCAAGAGCACGATTATCTATGCCGGCGACCGCTGTGAGTCTCTCTATTTCATTATGCGCGGTTCAGTGACTGTCCTGATTGAGGATGATGAAGGCCGTGAAATGATTGTGGCCTACCTGAACGACGGGGACTTTTTTGGTGAAATGGGCCTGTTTGATCAGGACACCCGCAGTGCCTGGGTGCGCACCAAAACTGAGTGTGAAGTTGCGGAAATTTCCTATACCAAATTCCAGGAACTGACTCGTCAGCACCCGGAATTCCTGTTCGCCCTGGCTACGCAAATGGCCGGACGCCTGCGCAATACCACCCGTAAGGTCGGCGACCTGGCCTTCCTGGATGTTACCGGTCGTGTGGCGCGCACCCTTTTAGACTTGTGCAACGAACCCGATGCGATGACCCACCCAGAAGGCATGCAAATCAAGATCACTCGCCAGGAAATTGGCCGAATCGTCGGCTGCTCCCGCGAGATGGTCGGGCGCGTGTTGAAAACCCTGGAAGAACAGGGGCTCGTCTCGGTCAAGGGCAAAACCATGGTGGTGTACGGTACCCGCTAGTAAAGCGAGTTAATCCACAGCATAAAAAAGGGCGACTTTAACATCGCCCTTTTTTATTTTCTCACCTGCAGTCAGTTAAACATCTCCATCAGTTTACGCCCCGGCTCCTCTTCACGCATAAAGGCCTCACCAACCAAAAATGCATCGACGCTGTGCCCACGCATGGCCGCGACATCATCCGTGGTGTGGATGCCACTTTCAGTAACAACAATGCGATCCTTGGGGATCAAATCGAGCAGCTTGAAAGTATTTTCCAACTGCACCTCAAAGGTGTGCAGGTTGCGATTATTAATCCCGATTAAACGGTTGGGTAGAACCAGTGCACGCTCCAACTCTGCGCGATTGTGTACTTCCACCAACACATCCAATCCCAGCTCCAAAGCCAGACCATTGAGTTCCTGCATTTGCTGGTCTTCCAGGCAGGCGGCAATGAGCAGGATACAGTCGGCCCCGATGGCACGCGCCTCAAACACCTGGTAGGGGTCCACAGTAAAATCCTTGCGCAACACTGGCAGGCGCACCGCGTTGCGTGCCTGCTGTAAATAACTGTCATCGCCCTGGAAAAAATCCCTATCGGTAAGCACCGATAGGCAGGCCGCGCCGCCTCTCTCATAACTGGTCGCAATTTCTGCGGGAAGAAAATCCTCGCGAATCACTCCCTTGCTGGGGGAGGCCTTCTTGATTTCCGCAATCACCGCGGCCTCCCCCTCGGCGATTTTGTGTTCCAGTGCCGCGACAAACCCCCTTGCCGGCGGTTGGTCCTGTGCACTCAGACGCATATCTTCCAGGCTGCATAGGGATTTACGCTCCGCCACTTCCTGCCACTTGCGCTCGATAATGGTTTTTAAAATGGTCGGTGTGCTCACGATTTCACTTCCTCGGGGCGAAAGGCGCTGGTAAAGGCAGCCAAGTCATTAATTTTTTCTGCAGCCAAACCGCTATCGATGGCGTCCTGCGCCATGGCAACGCCCTGCTCTGCCGTGTTTGCGGTGCCGCTGACATAAATAGCCAGGCCTGCATTCAGGGCGATAATATCCGCAGCTTTTTGCCCCGCTTCGGTTTCGCGTTTACCCAGTGCGTCGCGGATCAGGGATAGAGACTCTTCGGCACCAGAAACGATCAATCCGTCCAGGCTCTGGCGGGGCAACCCAAAGTCTTCGGGGCGGAGTGTAAACTCACTGATAACACCATCCTTTAATTCCACCGCAAAAGTATCCGCGGCGATACTGGCTTCATCGAGGCCATCATCGCTGTGCAGGACCAATACGTGCTCGGAACCGAGACGCTGCAGAACCTCGGCCAACAGGCGGCAATAATGCTTCTCGTAAACTCCGATAACCTTGCGCTTAACTCCCGCGGGGTTGGTCATGGGACCCAGCAAATTAAAAATAGTGCGTAACCCGAGTGCTTTGCGCGCGGGGCCCACATGGCGAACGGCGCTGTGGAAACTGGGCGCGAACATAAAGCCGATACCGAGCGTTTCCACACAGCGGGCCATTTGTTCCGCGCTTAAATCCAGATAAACCCCGGCGTGTTCGAGCAAATCAGCGGAGCCACTACTAGAAGACACCGAACGGTTACCGTGTTTGGCCACCCTGGCCCCGGCGGCGGCTGCAACAAAGCCACTGGCACTGGACACATTAAACAGGTTCGCGCCATCGCCACCAGTGCCGACAATATCCACAGTGTTGTCCAAGTCGAGTTCCACCTTGGTGGCCAGTGCGCGCATGGTTTCCACCGCTCCGACGATCTCATCGACGGTTTCACCGCGAATACGCAACGCAATCAGCAAGGCTCCTATCTGCGCTTCCAGGGCTTCGCCACGCATAATTTGGCCGACAGTCTCGCGCATCTCCTCACGAGTCAGGTGCTCTCCATCCACCAGCTTGGCGATGGCTTTTTGTATATTCATTGTGTCCCCCTTGTCCCGCTCAGTGTTGATTGGTGCAGAGCGCAAATAACCGCTCCGCGTTTTGCCCTTAGCATCAGGACTCGAGAAAATTCCTCAGCATATCGTGGCCATGCATCGTGAGAATGGATTCGGGGTGAAACTGCACCCCCTCGATTGGCAATTCCCGGTGGCGCAACCCCATAATTTCATCGATCTCGCCGTCAGGCGTCTCCGTCCAGGCGGTAATTTCCAGACATTCAGGCAAACTGCCTTTTTCCACCACCAGGGAGTGATAACGGGTGGCCTCGAAAGGATTGGACAGGCCGTGAAACACCCCCAGGTTGTTGTGCACTATAGGCGATGTTTTGCCGTGCATAACCTGGCCGGCACGCACAACGCGACCACCGAACACCTGGCCGATACTCTGGTGCCCGAGGCAAATGCCCAAAATGGGAATACGACCGGCAAAGTGGCGAATTGCCTCCAGGGAAATCCCGGCCTCATTGGGTGTGCAGGGGCCTGGTGAAATCACAATTTTCGCTGGGGCCATCTGTTCGAGGTCCTCAAGGGTGATCTCGTCGTTGCGCTTGACCACAACCTCGGCACCCAGCTCCTCCAGGTACTGCACCACATTCCAGGTAAAGGAGTCGTAGTTATCGATCATTAAAATCATTGCTTGGCCCCCATTGCCTGTGCAGTGTCGGAAGGTGCTTCCATGCGTTTTTGCAATCGCGCCAGCGCCGCCTGGGTTGAGCGCAATTCGCGCAGGATTTCGGTTTGACTGGGTGGCAGGCACATCTCATCCATACGGCGCAGCTTGGCCTCCTCCAGGTTATTGATTACCACACCGATAAATAGGTTAATCATGACAAAAGCGCCCATGACCACAAAACTGACAAAGTAGAGCCAGGCCCAGGGCATTGAGTCCATAGCGGTGTACATAATGTCGGTCCAATCCTCAAAGGTCACAATGCGGAACAGACTTAACAGAGCGATCGGCAAGCTACGCCAGTGGGTGGGGTCCACCTCGTGAAAGAGGAAATAGCCCGCCACGCCATAGATATAAAAAATAATCCCCATCAAAATTGCGATGTGCATCATGCTCGGCAAGCTGCGCAACAGTGTATCCACCAGGGTCCGCAATTCCGGGAAAGCGGAAACCAGACGCAGTACCCGCAGTACCCTTACCAAGCGTGCGAGTGTTGCCAGTGGCCCTGTAGCGGGAATCAGGCTGAGGGCAATGATGGTGAAATCAAAGCAGTTCCAGCCACTGGCGAAATAACGCCAGGGGCGCGATCCCTGCGAGGCTATTTTTATCGCCGCCTCTAAAATAAAAGCGATAAGTACCAGCTGGTTAACAACGCCCAGCGTGGTACCAAAATGCTCCATCACCCAGCTGGAGGTCTCCAACCCAACCGCCAGCGCATTGAGAAGGATGATCCCAATGATCACCTGATTAAATAGCGGGGCTTCGACTATCTGCTGGCAACGGGTGGCAAGAGATATTTTTTGGGGAATACTAGCTTCGCTCATCTTGTTCGATCTTTACTTCTTTACAACTACTAGCCAGGGCCATGCCCGCTGCGCGAAACAGTGCCCTGGCCTTGTTCATGGTTTCATCCCACTCGGACTGAGGGTCTGAATCGGCTACCAGGCCGGCACCGGCCTGGATAAATAACTGCCCATCCTTAATCACTGCGGTGCGAATTGCTATGGCTGTATCCATATTGCCATTCCAGGCCAAGTAACCCACCGCACCACCATAGATACCGCGTTTCTCCGGTTCCAGTTCATCGATAATTTCCATAGCGCGGATCTTTGGTGCCCCGGATAAAGTACCGGCCGGCAGCGCCGCGCGCAGGGCGTCCATACCGGTGAGCCCCTCCCGCAATTGGCCGTTGACATTGGAGGTGATATGCATCACATGGGAATAGCGTTCCACCACCATCTGCTCGGTGACCCGCACGCTGCCCGTCGCCGCTACGCGGCCCACATCATTGCGCCCCAGGTCGATCAACATCAGGTGCTCAGCACACTCTTTGGGGTCGGCCAAGAGTTCCTGCTCCAGGGCTTTATCCTCCTCTTCCGAGGTACCGCGACGGCGAGTGCCAGCCAGCGGACGCACAGTCATCTCCCCCTCTTCCAGACGCACCAGTATCTCCGGGCTAGAACCCACAACCTGGTGATCGCCGAGGTCGAGGAAATACATATAAGGTGAGGGGTTCAGGCTGCGCAAGGCGCGATAGAAATTCAGGGGCGGTGCGTCGAAGGGAGCCGACAGGCGCTGGGAGGGCACCACCTGCATCACATCGCCAGCGAGGACATATTCCTTCACCCGGTCCACGGCTTTCTTGAAGTTTTCCTCACCAAAGTGAGAGTGAAAAGCACTCTCCTCGATTCCCTTGCCATCCAGATCCAGGGGTACAGTATTCGGCAACGGCTGGGCCAGCCGTTCGACCAACTGATCCAGGCGCTGCTGGGCTCGCTCATAGGCATCGGCCTGAGCGGGGTCTGCGTGCACAATAAAAATAACCGCACCGGCGAGATTGTCGAAAACCACCAGCTCATCACTGACCATCAGCAGGATATCCGGATTACCCAGGCTATCCTGCGGCACACTGTGGGCCAGACGCGGCTCAATATAGCGCACACAGTCATAGCCAAAATACCCGACCAGGCCGCCGTTAAAGCGTGGCAAATCGGTAAGTTCCGGCACCCGATAGCGCTGCTGAAACTGTTCCACAAATGCCAGCGGGTCCCGCTCCGTGTGGCTTTCAATCACCGCCCCATCGCGCTCCACCGTAACCTCGCTGCCACGTACCCGCAGCAGAGTTCTTGCCGGCAGACCAATAATGGAGTAACGCCCCCACTTCTCCCCGCCCTGTACAGACTCCAGCAGGTAGCTATAACGCCCTTTGGCAAGCTTCATATAAGTGGACAGGGGGGTTTCAATATCCGCCAGTACTCGGCGCACCAGCGGGATACGGTTATAGCCCGCAGACACAAGTTGTGCGTATTCACTAGGGGTCATAGAGACTCCGATCTATTAGGTATTTTTCTAGTTGGCGCCAAAGTATAGGCAGCGCCCACGGGAGAGGTGGCCGAATGGTATCTTTGACCCATTGGCCTCAGCGGATCAGCGGCGCCATCGCCAGCTGCTGGATGTGGGGATAGTGTGGTTCACGGAAATTCCCTCTGTGCAGGTGCACAAGTTTACAAATCCCGTATACGGCGGGCAAGAGGTTACCCGCCAGGTTTTTCTCAGGACAAGCTATCGCGCATTGCACCGATCACTTCAGCGTAGTCGGGGGCATTGAAAATCGCAGAACCCGCAACAAAAGTATCCGCGCCGGCGGCGGCAATCTCCGCAATATTGTCGCGGTTGACCCCGCCATCGATCTCCAGGCGAATATCGTAACCGGAAGCATCGATCAGCTGACGCGCCTCACGCAATTTATCCAGGGTGCCCGGAATAAATTTCTGGCCGCCAAAGCCCGGATTGACTGACATCAGCAGAATCATATCCAGCTTGTCCATCACATATTTGGCCGCATCCAGCCCAGTGGCCGGGTTAAACACCAGGCCGGCCTTGCAACCTAGGCTGCGAATCAACTGCAGGGAGCGATCCGGGTGGCGTGAAGCCTCCGGGTGAAAGGTAATATAGCTTGCACCCGCATCGGCAAACATTCGGATCATATCGTCCACCGGCTCCACCATCAGGTGCACATCAATTGGCGCCTCGACACCATGCTTACGCAACGCCTCGCACACCATTGGGCCGATGGTGAGGTTGGGCACATAGTGGTTGTCCATCACATCAAAGTGCACCCAATCGGCACCAGCCGCTAGCACGTTGTCCACCTCTTCACCGAGGCGGGCAAAATCAGCGGAGAGAATCGAGGGGGCAATCTTGTAATCTGACATCTTTATTTCCTTCAGTAACTCAATTTTCCGCACTCAGGCGGTAATGCAGGTTTTCCAGACGCTCGGGGGTGCCCACATCACACCAGTCCCCAGTGTATAAATCCGCCTGTAACTTATCCTCATTAAAGGTGAACACCTCACCAAGGCCGAAGCATTCGCGCATTTTGGGGTAGCGGGTCAACACTTCGGGGCGTAGCCAGCTGATGCCGGCAAAGGTATAGCGGGGCTTAGCTGTCCCGGATAGCAGGCCATTCTCAATTCCAAAGTCCCCCTCCGGGTTATGCGGGGGGTTGGGCACCATAAGCAGGCGACCGGGGCATTCTTTGGGCAGCGAGCGGGCCACCCACTGGGAAAGGTCGAAGTCACACCAGACATCCCCATTAACCACAAAAAATGGACCCTCTCCCAGCAGCGGCATCGCATTGAGAATTCCCCCTGCAGTCTCAAAGGGCCGGTCTTCCTGCTCCACAGAATACTGGATATCCAGGCCCCAGCGATTGCCGTTCCCCAGGTAGTCACGAATCATATGACCCAAATGGCCCAGGTTGATCACTACCCGTTGAATTCCTACGCCCTGTAATCGCTCCAGTACATGCTCAATCAGAGGTTTGCCTGCCACAGACAACAAAGGCTTGGGGGTTTGGTCAGTAAGAGGGCGCATCCTACGCCCAAAACCTGCCGCCAAGACCATAGCGGTTGTCGGGGCTTTTTCGGTGAGCTGAGTCATTCAATTCATCTATCAGTTTTTATTCGGCTTATCTAAGCTTCTCTCCGGCACAGCGATAATCGCTGTACCAGGGCTGCTGCTCGATCAGCGGGAGCAGCTGTTGCTCAAACCACTGCGCAAACGGCTTGAGTTCCTCATAGCGATCAGCAACCTCCAGCACATAGCGTATCACCAAGGGCAGATCCCCCAGGTAATTCTGCTTGCCATCGCGCAGCGAAAGGCGTGGAAACAAGCCCAGCACTTTAATGTGACGCTGGAGACCCATCCAGTCGAACCACTTTATGAACTCTTTCGGGTCTACAGGTTCCAGCACCCCAGCAGCTTCTGCGGTAGCGGCATAGGCCAAAGCCCAGCGCTCGACCCGTTGGCGTGGCCAGCTGATATAGCAGTCCCGTAACAGAGAGACCAAATCGTAGGTGATCGGCCCCCACACTGCATCCTGGAAATCCACGATTCCGGGACGTTCACCACCTCGGACCATTAAGTTGCGGCTGTGGTAGTCTCTGTGCACCAGGGTTTGCGGCTGGCTCGCAGCACTTTCCAGTAACTGTTGAAAGGTATCTTGCAGCAGGCGGTTTTCCGCTTCATTCAGGGAGTAGCCTAGTAATTTGCCTACCAGCCACTCGGGCATAATATGCATCTCTGTCAGCAACAATTCCTGGCTATAGTCCGGGAACAAACCCTCTTCCCGAGGAATCTGCTGGAGGCTTAGTAATTCGCTCATTACCTCCGCGTAGAGCCCCTCAACACTGTCATGACTCAACACATTGAATAACTGGGTATCGCCCAGATCTTCCAACAGCAAATAGCCATTAGTCGTATCGGCGGCCATCACCATGGGCGTGTGCACGCCATTGCGCCGCAAATAATCGGCAAGTGCTATAAAGCGGGCTGGATTGGTACGCTCAGGTGGGGAATCAACAGCAATTAATCTGGGCTCGGTAGAAGTACGGAAATAGCGCCGAAAACCTGCATCCCCGGTAAGCTTGGCCAACTCTATTGGTGACTCAGTATCCAAAGCCCTCCCCACCCAACGAGTCAGAGTCTCTCGTCGCAGGTCATCACTCACAATACATCCTTCATTTGCTCTTTGGCCTATCGCTAATTCTTTCTATCGCGGCAGTTTCCCACTAAGCGGCCCACATTGAAACCCTGCCCGATAAGACGCAGCAACTATCCCCTTGCTACTCGCGTACCACCTGTGCGGCTATTAACCACTCCTACATTCAAGTAGAATCGGGCGATAATTTTTTGCGCGCCCCGGCTAGATAGCTGTGCACGCATCTGCCGATAAAAGAAACACCAAAGAATAGCCGGAACCTATCGATTGATGCTTGAAGTCTCCCGGTGGCGTCGCCTCGCGCTGGCGATCGCTAAGAATTCACGAGTCCATACTGTTGCGCTCGGCTTGATGGCCGCAGCCCCCCTATGGACCCAGGCGGAGCAGACCGCCCTAGACCCCGAATATAACCCTTACCTCTACCTGGATTGGTTACCCCGCTCAGAGTTGACCCCTGAGGAAAGAGCCAGGATACCGGCAATTTGTACCGGCGCTTTTATTGAGCCGCCCAGAGATTATCCGGATGCGAATCTACCCCCGGAAGACGCGCCACTGCGTGCTACGGCTGAACAGTCCCACTTGTCAGACAATGGGTCTGCTGAACTGAGTGGCAATGTCCATATCACCCAGGGCTATCGCCAATTGTTTGCCGATCAGGTGGAGCTCAATCGCCAGACCAACACCGCTTATCTGAGCGGTGCTATCGAACTGCGTGAACCCAATTTGCTTGTTCGAGGCGCCACCGCCGAGGTGCACACAGACACCGAGGCCGCCTCCATTGAGGATGCAACCTATGTGGTGCACAACGAGTTTATCCATGGCGATGCGGCTCAAGTTGCTCGCCAAACCAGTGGTGAATTGACCCTTACCGATGGCACCTATACCCGCTGTGAGCCAGGTCGGGCCTTCTGGCGCCTGAGTGGCGGTGAAATCAATATCGATCAAGTGGAAAGCCAGGGAACAGCGCGGGATGTACGCCTGGAGATACTCGATGTCCCCGTGCTCTACTTCCCTTATTTTCGCTTCCCGGTGGGCGATGCGCGTATGTCGGGCTTCCTGTTCCCCTCCCTGAGCAACAGCGAAAAGAACGGCTGGGATTTATCTGTTCCTTACTATTGGAACATTGCCCCACAGATGGATGCGACCATCACACCCCGCTATATCCAGTACCGAGGCACTGGCCTGGAGGTGGAATTTCGCCACCTGAGCCCCATGTTCAATACGGAAATCCGTGTCGCGGATCTCCCTGACGACAAGGGCGGTAACAGTGACCTTGCGCAAGAGTTGATCGACCGAGGCTTCCCACAGGACCTGGTCCTGCCCTACAAAGGTGAAGATCGATGGTTGGTAAACCTCGAACAGCAGGGCGGCTATAGCGGCAGTATCTGGCGTACCGATATCGACTACACCAAAGTCAGCGACCCCGACTATTTTAAGGATTTAAGTACCGCCAATCTTCAAGTCAATGCAGAGACCCAGGTTAGCCAAAAAGCCCAGGGCAAATTGACGTTTGAGAACTGGGCTATCACGCTTCGCGCCCAAGATTACCAGATATTGGAAAATGATCGCTTCGATACTTTCGCCCAACTACCTCGGCTGGATGTAGATGGGGATTACCGCTGGGGTGACTGGCAGCTAGCCTTACAGAATGAAGCTACTGTATGGCGACACCAGGATACCCAGACAATCAGATTTATTAAAGATATTGATGACCCTGACAGTGTCACTGAACAAACAAGAGACTTTGTAACCGCAGACCGCCTGCGCCTAGACTATGAGCTTTTCTGGGATAAAGAGTGGCTGTGGGGCTACTTTAAACCTGGATTGGCAGGCCGCTATCTAGGTTACCAAGTCAGTGATACCTTCCTGCCAGAAGACGCGAACGACACTCCCAGTGCTTCCGCCGCCCAGCTCACTCTAGACACCGGCCTCTACTTCGAGCGGGATGGCTTCGCCTTTAACCGCGATTACATTCAGACCTTGGAGCCCCGCTTATATGGGTTGCTCAGTAGCAGCGCCAATCAAGAAGATTTCTTCAATATCACAGATGCTGATCTCGATAATCTAGGCCCAATTGATCCGCAAAGTAATAATTTGCTCTATGACACCTCGCTGTTCACCTTCAGTTACGATCAACTGTTCCGCCACAGTCGCTTTACCGGTAATGACCGTATCGATGATGCAAGCAGAGTTGCATTAGGACTGACCACTCGCTTTATCGAGCCTATTAGTGGGCGAGATTTGTTATCCGCCAGTATCGGCCAAGTCTTTTACTCCAGTGACACCCAAATTGGTCTGAAGGAGCTTATTGAAGAAACCCCACGCTCAGAACTTGCAGCAAGGCTGGAGAGTCGTCCTATTCAGTCACTCCGTATAGGCAGCGAACTGGTCTACGATGATTCGGAGCACAATATTAATCGAGGCAACTTCAGCTTGCGTTACCTTGATAACGATGCCCGTATTTTCAACCTCAGCTACTACTATGAACGGGATGACGATCCACTTTTCCCAGATGATCTAAATAATGATGATGACTCCTCGGTAAGGCAGCTCAACAGTTCAGCCGTACTGCCCATCAATCTCCATACCTCTATAATGGCTGGCGCGGCCTATGACCTGACATTGAATCGGGAACTGGAATACCTTGCCGGTATCGAATATGACGATTGTTGCTATCGTGCGCGCCTTTTATGGCGTCGTACCCTAGACAATGATCTGGCCGGAGTCGTTGCAGCGGAAGACCTTCAATACGATGAGGGCATCTACCTCGAGATACAATTGAAGGGCTTAGCAGGGTTTGGAGCAACAGTCACTCAGATGTTGACCCAAGGAATTGCCAATTTTGATCAGAGAGAAAAGCTAAAACCGTGATGGAAATAATACAGAAATTTATGCCTAAACTAGGCCTGTCATCCGTTCTGGCTGCCTGCGCCCTGATCGCCGGCACGGTCACAGCTCAAGTACAAACCCTGGACCGGGTAGTCGCTGTTGTCGATGAAGATGTGGTTATGGCCAGTGAGCTGGCCCAACGCATGAACACTATCGCCAGCCAGATTCAAGCCCAACAGGTTCAGGCACCGCCTGTCGATGTTCTGCGCCGCCAGGTACTCGAACAATTGATCATTGAGCGGTTACAGCTACAGATGGCTTCCCGTGCGGGCGTTACCATCTCTGAATCCGAGCTAGACCAAGCAATCGCCCGAGTTCAACAAAACGCTAGTGTCAGCCCAGAAGAGTTTCGTCAGCGCCTGCGCACTGATGGCATGACCATGAAGAGCTTCCGCCAGCAGATCCGCCAGGAGCTGATGATCCGCCGGGTGGAACAGGGTAGCGTCAACCGCCGAATCCAGATCAGTGACCAGGACATCGACAATTTCCTGCGCTCCAAAGAGGGAGAGTTCTGGAAGTCCCCTCAATATGAGCTGGGCCACATACTGATCCCGATCAGCTCCAGTGCCCCCGCCAGTGAAGTCACCCAGGCGCGCGAGAAAGCCGAAGAGCTGGTTAAACAGGTCCGCGACGGTACCGATTTCCGTCGCCTGGCGATCGCCAACTCTGCCGGTCAGAATGCCCTTGCCGGTGGCGATTTGGGATGGCGCAAGACCGTGGAGCTCCCCACCCTCTTTGCCGATGCGCTCAACGGCCTCAAAGTCGGCGATGTCACCGAACCCTTCCGCAGTGATGCCGGCTTCCACCTACTCAAGATACACGCGCAAAAAGGCGCCAGTGAGCAGCTGGTGGAGCAAACTAAGGTTCGCCATATCCTATTAAAGCCTTCCGCCATCCTTACCGATGATGAGGCCTATAACAAGCTTGTGGCCATGCGCGAAGAGGCGATGACCAGCGATAATTTTTCTGAACTCGCCCGCGAGAATTCAGAAGATATTGGCTCTATGCTATCCGGGGGCGATCTCGGCTGGTCTATGCCTGGACAGTTTGTGCCGGAATTTACCCAGGCCATGAAGACCACCGGCATCGGCGAAATCAGTCTGCCATTTCGCAGCCAGTTCGGCTGGCATATCCTAAAGGTCGAGGGTCGACGTAAACAGGACATGACCGATCAGTACATCCGCAACCAGGCCGCGAACCTCCTGCGAAACCGCCGCTATGAAGAAGAGCTGCAAAATTGGCGCCGGGAAATTCGAGACCAGGCTTATGTAGAGATCAAATTGACAGATGAGAAGGAAGAGGACTCCGAAGAAGAAGCGCAATAAGAGCGCTTTCTGAGATCTCTGAGACCGGGCCAAAGCGCCCGGTTTTTTATTCGTATAAGGTGTGGCCTCTCTATGATACCCAGAATCGCATTGACTCCCGGAGAACCTGCAGGTATTGGCCCGGAGATATGTGTCAAAGTCGCCCAGCAAGGCAGCCCTGCCCAGTTGATTGCCATTGCAGATCCCAGCCTTCTGGAACAAGCTGCCCGCAGACTAGGGCTTCCCCTGCAGCTTCTAACTTTCTCTGAAGATACCCTACTATCAGAAACGGCCCCTGGCAGTCTCTATATTTTAGAAAGCCCCTTGAAACAGGCTTCCCGGCCAGGAAAGCTGGACATTACCAATGCCACCTATGTATTAAAGACATTAGAGATAGCCGCAGATGGCTGCCTTAATGGCCGGTTTGATGCTCTGGTGACAGGCCCTGTGCACAAAGGGGTAATTAATGAAGCTGGGTTTACATTTAGTGGCCATACCGAATTTTTTGCAGAACGAGCGGGCGTAGCGCAGGTAGTCATGATGCTCGTCGCTCAGGAGCTACGGGTGGCACTTGTCACTACACATCTGCCACTTAAAGATGTCAGCGCGGCAATAACCGGTGATCGTCTGGAACTCATTGCGGAGATCTTACATCGTGGTCTGCGCGACCAATTCCACATCGACTCACCCCACATCGGTGTTTGTGGCCTAAACCCCCACGCCGGAGAGGGAGGCCACTTGGGCAGGGAAGAGATTGAAGTGATTGAACCTGCACTTGAAAAACTGCGCGGTCGTGGGCTCCATCTGACCGGCCCACTGCCGGCGGATACGCTGTTTACCCCTCCTCAGTTAGAAAATTTCGATGCGGTACTTGCTATGTACCACGATCAGGGGCTGCCAGTGTTAAAATTTCACGGCTTTGGCAAAGCCGTAAATATAACGCTGGGCTTGCCTTATATTCGCACCTCGGTCGATCACGGCACAGCTCTCGACCTGGCTGGTAGCGGCAAAGCCAGTTGCGGTAGCCTTGAAGCTGCCCTATCCCAGGCAATTGAACTGGCGCAACTACAGTCCCGCTAGGCAATAGCAGCCTATATATGCCTCATACCACTTTTAGAATTGCAGATTAATTAATGGACAATTTTTTCCAACACAAGGCACGCAAGCGTTTCGGCCAGAATTTTTTGGTCGATGGGAATATTATCGAGCGTATTGTTCGCTCTATAGCTCCTAAAGAAACTGATAAATTAGTTGAGATTGGTCCAGGCCAAGGCGCTATTACCGAACTACTCCTACAACGCTGCCCCTCACTCACTGCCGTGGAACTGGATAGGGATCTAATTCCCCTGTTGGAATTTAAGTTCAGGGATTATCCCGACTTCAAGATTATTGAGCGGGACGCATTGAAATTTGATTTTGGTGAGTTTGCCGCGGAGCGCCCTCTGCGTATCGTTGGTAATCTACCCTACAATATTTCGACACCTCTTTTATTTCATCTGCTCAGCTTCAAAGGCAAAGTGCAGGACATGCACTTTATGCTGCAAAAAGAAGTCGTCGATCGCCTTGGAGCCAGCCCCGGAACAAAATCCTATGGACGCCTCACCGTCATGGTTCAGTATTACTGCCGTGTACAAGGGCTATTCCCTGTGCCTCCGCAATCCTTCAGACCAGCGCCTAAAGTTGAATCGGCTATTGTCCGCCTGATCCCCCATAGTGAAATTCCCTATATAGCGGAAGATGAAAAGCTACTGGAACGAATCGTTAATATCGCTTTTCAACAGCGCCGAAAAACTCTGCGCAACGCACTAAAACCCCTATTCCCTGCACTTGACCATGAGCAACTGCCAGTAGACGCGAGCCGCCGCCCAGAAACATTAAGTGTGCAAGAATTTGTACAATTGTCGAATTACTGCGCAAAGCTTGGGCAACAATAAGCAAGCTAGACCTCGGGGGATAAGAGTTTGGCCACTTATGCTATTGGCGATATTCAGGGCTGTTTCGAATCTTTAAAACGCCTACTGAAAAAAATCCATTTTCGCTTTGACCGTGACAAGTTATGGATTGCCGGAGATTTGGTTCACCGTGGCGAAGACAGCTTGGGCACCTTGCGCTTTCTCTATGAGCATCGCCAGCAAGTCACTGCAGTTCTCGGTAATCACGATCTGCATTTATTGGCTCTGGCGCATGGCGCCAAGCATCTGGCAGACAAAGAGCAAGACCTCGCAAAAATTCTTAGGGCAAAGGATTCAGACCGTCTATTAAGCTGGCTACAGACTCTCCCCTTACTGGTGCATAAAAAGGGGTATACCATGGTCCACGCTGGCATCCCCCCCATCTGGAGTATCATTAAAGCACAGAAACTATCACGCGAAGTCGAACTTGCTCTCTCAGACGAAGCAATGGCAAAAGCTTTTTTTTATGGCATGTACGGTAACGAGCCCCACTGCTGGAGTGATCATCTAATCGGTATTGAGAGGTTGCGCTCTATTACTAATTACTTCACACGAATGCGCTTTTGCAAAGAGGATGGCACCCTCGACCTTGTTACCAAGCGCGGACCACAAGCATCTCATGGGGATTACAAGCCTTGGTTTAATTTCCCTGATAGAAAAACCAAAAATGACAAAATAATTTTTGGCCATTGGGCCGCCCTTGAAGGCAGAGCTGATACCGAAAATATTTACGCTTTGGATACAGGCTGTGTTTGGGGTGGATATCTCACGGCCATGCGACTAGGCGATGAAGAGTTCTTTTGTACCGACTGCAGCATTTAAGCTTTCACAAAACTTTTCTTATGAGTTTTAAATAATGAGGGCAAAATAACAAACCCTCTTTTATTAAGCGAAAGTAAAACCAAATACCTGTGCAAAGTGTATAGAAACCAAAAAAAGACTACAGGTAAAATTCTTTATCAAAAGGATTAGTAGCGCCACTTAAAATGACATCAGAAGCTTCTATAAGTATCCCTGAACGGCAACAATCACCTCTCTATGGGAATGAAACCATCACCTAAAAACTCACCAGGGATTCTCCCCTAGAGTGGAATCAGAAATAAAAGACACTTCTAAAAACTGATTATTTTCCAGAATAATTTTTTCTCTATATTCCTACTATCTGAGCATTTATATAGCAGCATAAATCTGCAATAACTCTTTTTGCTTCCCTATGGATACTTAAGTTATCAAACAACAGTCGTTTCAATGTGTCTTCACTCCCTAAAGAAGAAATCAACATAAGCAGCAAGAGGTAGATACTTATTGGAAGATTAATAGTTCCACAAAAAATGGGGAGAAATTAAAAGTAGTGACCCCCTCCCTCTACTCAGCTTTCACTCAGAAATGAGGGTTACTTAGACTCGTAACCATTAGGATTTTGGGACTGCCAGCGCCAGGTGTCTTCGACCATTCGCTCTAAGCTATACTCAGCCTTCCAGCCAAGTTCACTCTCCGCCAACGCAGAATCTGCATAACATTCAGCAACATCTCCTGGGCGACGTGGTGCAACTTTATAGGCTATAGATTTGCTGCTAGCAGCCTCAAATGCTCGCACTACTTCCAATACAGAACTTCCTTTACCCGTACCAAGGTTGTAGGTATAGCACCCCACTTGAGTTGAGGCTTTACTCAGCATGTTCAATGCAGCCAAGTGGCCTCGAGCAAGATCAACCACATGGATATAATCTCTGACACCGGTACCATCTACCGTAGGATAGTCATCTCCGAAGACCTGTAGGAATGGCCGCCGACCCACAGCCACCTGAGAAACATAGGGCAGCAGGTTATTAGGTATCCCACTAGGATCCTCACCAATTCGACCACTCTCATGAGCACCGATTGGATTAAAGTAGCGTAGAAGGCTAATTTTCCACTGGCTAGCTGGCGCAGCGCATATATCCTTCATTATATTCTCAACCATCAGCTTACTTGAGCCATAAGGGTTCGTAGCGCCAGTAGGAAACCCCTCAAGAATTGGTACCGTTTCCGGGTCACCATAAACCGTGGCTGATGAACTGAAAATGATTTTGTTAACATCAAACTCCTCCATCACCTCCATTAGAGCCAGGGTACCAGCAACATTATTTTGGTAATAACGCAGAGGTTGGCTTACAGACTCTCCCACTGCTTTAAGCCCAGCGAAATGGATTACTGCCTCTATGTTGAAATCTACAAATACTTGGCGAAGCCCATGTTTATCAGTAATATCCAGATCGAAGAAAGGTAACTCTTTATCGGTGATCAACTCTACTCGTTGCAAAGCCTCACGGTTGCTATTGGACAGATTATCCACGACAACTGGATGCAAACCTGCCGACAATAACTCTACGCAGGTATGACTACCAATATAACCAGCACCGCCAGTCACTAAAATCGTCATTTCAACTCCTCTCAAATCTGTACACTTCCCGTTGGCCGTAAGTAAAAACTAAAACTGCCATTAAATTCAACCTTTCCGGACACTAATCCAGTGCCGTGCTGAACCAGAAAGCTATGCTGGAGAAGCCGGGACTGTTTCATCGGACTCGGGGAAGAACAAGGTTAGCAACGGCGATAATGAATAGTGCTTTATGCCGGGCAACTCTCTAGCAAGGAATGACTGGATAACCGCCAACCACTCACTTTGTGGAACGAGCAGCACATACAGTCTTCAAAACAACTAGTCAGTGCTCTGATTCCAAATGATAAGCAGGACGCTGGACTCTGCCCACCAGGCTACAGGGAGGTAAATATTATGACAATTTTTAATCACTACCTGGAAAGATACGAGTCAATCCAGGATGAAGAGCTCAGTATCCAAGAATACCTGGAACTCTGTAAGACGGACCGCAGCGCCTACGCCTCTCCCGCTGAGAGGATGCTGATGGCTATTGGCGAGGCAGAACTGATTGACACCTCCCGCGATGCCCGTCTATCACGTATATTCTGTAACAAAGTTATTAAGCGTTACAAAGCCTTCAGTGAGTTCTATGGCATGGAAGAGGCCATAGAGCAGATCGTCTCATTCTTCCGTCATGCTGCTCAGGGTTTAGAGGAGAAAAAGCAAATTCTCTATTTACTAGGGCCTGTCGGTGGCGGAAAGTCCTCCCTGGCGGAGCGCCTTAAAGCGCTTATGGAGCAGGTCCCCATATATGCGATCAAGGACTCCCCGGTTTTTGAGTCGCCACTTAGCTTGTTCTCTCCGAGTGAAGATGGTCGCATCCTTGAGGAGGACTACGGAATTGCAAGACGCTATGTAAATACCATCATGTCTCCATGGGCGGTTAAGCGCCTACATGAATTCAAAGGTGACATCAGTAAATTCAGAGTAGTGAAAATCCGTCCGTCGATCCTCGATCAAGTTGCTATTTCTAAAACTGAACCCGGTGATGAAAACAACCAGGACATTTCCTCACTAGTTGGCAAAATTGATATTCGAAAGCTTGAGGATTACCCTCAAAATGATCCAGATGCCTACAGTTTCTCTGGCAGCCTTTGCCGTGCAAACCAAGGACTGATGGAGTTTGTGGAGATGTTTAAGGCTCCAATTAAGGTTCTCCATCCACTGCTTACCGCAACCCAGGAGGGTAACTACAACAGCACCGAAGGGCTCGGATCTATACCATTTAATGGAACTATTCTCGCGCACTCCAATGAGTCTGAGTGGCAGTCCTTCCGTAACAACCGGAATAATGAAGCATTTCTTGATCGAATTTATATCGTAAAAGTACCCTATTGTGTACGGGTTCATGAAGAGATCAGGATTTATCAAAAGCTTTTGGAAAACAGCTCCCTATCAAAAGCCCCTTGCGCGCCGGATACCCTACGCATGCTGGCTCAGTTTTCCGTACTCTCACGTGTTAAAAATCCAGAGAACTCCAGTCTCTACTCAAAAATGCGCATCTATGACGGAGAAAATCTCAAAGATACCGATCCAAAAGCAAAAACCATCCAAGAATACCGGGATAATGCCGGTGTTGATGAGGGCATGAATGGGTTATCCACCCGCTTCGCCTTTAAAATACTTTCCAAAGTTTTCAACTTTGATGCCACAGAAGTGGCGGCCAATCCTGTGCATTTACTCTATGTGCTTGAACAACAAATTGAACAGGAGCAGTTTCCTCCGGAAATCCAGGAAAATTATCTCGGCTTTATTAAGGAATACCTAGCGCCTAGATATGTAGAATTTATCGGCAAGGAAATCCAGACGGCTTATCTTGAATCCTACGCCGAATATGGGCAAAACTTATTTGATCGGTACGTCACCTATGCCGATTTCTGGATTCAAGACCAGGAATACAGGGACCCTGAGACTGGAGAAATTCTCGACAGAGGCGCACTGAATGAGGAGCTGGAGAAAACAGAAAAACCTGCCGGCATATCCAATCCAAAAGACTTCCGCAATGAAATTGTCAATTTCGTTCTACGTGCTCGCGCCAACAATCAAGGCAAAAATCCAGATTGGCGCTCTTATGAAAAACTGCGCGCCGTTATTGAGAAAAAGATGTTCTCCAACACAGAGGACCTCCTACCAGTAATTTCCTTTAACACCAAGGCCTCGGCAGATGACAAACGTAAGCATGCGGATTTTGTTGCCCGTATGGTGGAACGTGGCTATACAGAGAAACAGGTTCGACTGTTATCAGAGTGGTATCTGCGAGTGCGTAAATCACAGTAACTGGGTTTATTAAATTTACTGTCTGCGACTTTCAAATACACAAGCGAGATTATTTCTCTCCCTGTAGAGCCGACAAAATTCAACCACTTAGGGCTCCTATCGGAGCCCCAATAGCCAGAACGAGTATTTCTGAATAGATTGCTTGGTGGCCTTTGCCAGATGGTTTTATTCAGACTAAAGGCAGAAATATGAGCTACATCATCGACCGCCGCCTAAATGGGAAAAAGAAAAGTACTGTTAATCGCCAGCGCTTTTTAAGGCGTTATAAAGCCCATATTAAAAAAGCTGTTGGCGACGCAATGAACAGCCGCTCCATAATGGATATGGATAAGGGCGAGCGTATCAGTATTCCCACCCGAGATATCAGCGAACCACTATTTTCCCATGGTAATGGCGGACATACTGAACGCGTTCTTCCCGGCAATAAAGAATTTACCGCAGGAGATCGTATACCCCGCCAGCCCCCCAAAGGTGGCGATGGTAATGGTGGCGGTGCCAGTGATAGCGGTGAGGGTGTCGATGACTTTGTCTTCCAAATTTCCCAGGAAGAATTCCTGGACTTTATGTTCGAAGGGTTACAGCTGCCCAATATGATCAAACGGCGACTCGCTGGCAATGAGTCCTTTCAAGTGGTCCGGGCGGGAATCAGTAACGAAGGCACCCCTGGTCGTCTTAATGTCATTCGCTCCCTCAGAGCCGCCCATGCGCGCCGTATCGCCTTAACCAGTAGTAAAAGAAGACATATCCGCAATCTAGAAGAGTCTCTGGAGCTCGAAGAGCAAAAAGAGTCCGCTCTGCGTGATCAACGCAAGATAGAAGCCCTAAAAAGTGAAATTAACGAGTTGCGTAGGCGAGTTGATCGGGTGCCATTCCTCGATGATTTTGATCTGAAATATAACCTGCTGATCCGGCAGCCGAAACCACGTTCACGAGCGGTGATGTTCTGCCTTATGGATGTATCTGGCTCCATGAATCAAGCCACCAAGGATATGGCCAAACGCTTTTTCCTATTGCTCTACCTATTCTTGCAACGCAGTTATGAATACACAGAAGTCGTATTTATCCGTCACCATACCAGCGCAAAGGAAGTGGATGAGGAGGAGTTTTTCTACTCCCGCGAGACCGGAGGAACCATTGTTTCCAGCGCCTTAAAACTAATGAGACGAATTATGCAGGAGCGCTACCCGGACAGCGAATGGAATATTTATGGCGCTCAAGCTTCCGATGGCGATAATTGGAATGATGATTCCAGCACCTGCCATCGCATTCTTATCGATGACATCATGCCCCATGTACAGTACTACTCCTATGTGGAGATCACCCCTAGAGACCACCAGGCCTTATGGGAAGAGTATGAAAGTGTGCGTACACTGTTCCCAAATCACTTCGCCATGGAGCAAATTGTGGATGTGCAGGATATCTACCCTGTATTCCGCCAACTGTTCAGCCAGAAGGTGACCGCTCGATGCTAGACACATTTGCCAGCGGCAACGACTCGCAAAAACCAGAGTCTGTAAACCCCATCTCTACCACTTCAGAGTGGACATTTGAGTTAATCCAGGAATATGATCGCGCCATCGGCGAACTGGCTGACGAATTCGGCCTGGATACTTATCCCAATCAAATTGAGGTAATTAGCTCTGAGCAAATGATGGATGCCTACTCATCGGTAGGTATGCCAGTTGGCTACAACCACTGGTCATTCGGCAAGCAATTTATCAGTGTTGAAAATAATTATCAGCGCGGGCTAATGGGACTCGCCTACGAGATTGTTATCAATTCCAACCCCTGTATCGCTTATCTCATGGAAGAAAATACCATGACGATGCAGGCCCTGGTCATTGCTCACGCCTCCTACGGGCACAATTCTTTCTTCAAGGGAAATTACCTTTTTCGCTCCTGGACCGATGCCAGTAGTATTATCGATTACCTGATTTTCGCTAAAAATTACATTTCCCGCTGCGAAGAGCGCCATGGTCTTGATGAGGTCGAGGCCGTACTGGATTCCTGTCACGCTTTGATGAATTACGGCGTTGACCGCTATAAACGACCGTACCCCATCTCTGCTATCGAAGAAGAGCGCCAGCAACAGGAGCGTGAGGAGTATCGACAACGACAACTAAACGATCTCTGGCGAACCATCCCAAAATTAGGGGACGGCGCTGAAGAATCGAATGAAAAACGTTTTCCTGAAGAGCCCCAGGAAAACATCCTCTACTTTATTGAGAAAAATGCTCCCCTACTCGAAGGCTGGCAAAGGGAGTTAGTGCGTATCGTACGCAAGCTCGCCCAGTATTTTTACCCACAGCGTCAAACTCAGGTAATGAATGAAGGCTGGGCCACTTTCTGGCACTACACACTGCTGACAGAACTCTACCGGCGTGGTCGTGTCACGGAAGGCTTTATGATGGAATTTTTACAAAGCCATACGAATGTGATTTATCAACCCAGTTTTGACAGCCCTTATTACAACGGCATCAACCCATACACTCTGGGTTTCAGCATATTCAGTGATCTCAGGCGTATCTGTGAAGACCCTACCGATGAAGACCGTCGCTGGTTTCCAGATATCGCTGGGAGTAATTGGCGAGAAACACTGCAGTTTGCCATGCGCGATTTCAAGGACGAGAGCTTTATTCTGCAGTTTCTCTCCCCAAAAGTAATGCGTGATATGAAACTCTTTTGTATCAGTGACAACGACCAGGAAAATGAAATTGTTGTCAGCGCAATCCATGACGACAGCGGCTATCGACAGTTGCGGGAAAACCTTGCTGGCCAATATAACTTAGGTAACCGGGAGCCTAATATCCAGGTTTACTCTGTAGATACCCGGGGAGACCGCTCACTCACCCTAAACCATACCCAACATCGCCGCCGTCCACTGGGCAAAGATACACCCGAAGTTTTACGGCACCTGCACAGACTGTGGGGTTTTGATATTCATCTAAACAGTCTCAACGGGGATGAGATTACGGCGAGCTACCACTGTCCTGAACAGGGCCGTGACAGGCAGGAGGGGGAGGAAGAATCCATGCTCATTCCAAAACCCATCTGAATTTTGTAAGGGAGCTTTTTGATAAAGCTCCCTTACAGTGGGGCGAATGACCAGGAATAAATCTAAGCAGAAAAGCTTGGCTTAGTGATCGGCCTCTAATAACAGTCTGGCTTTAGCAGCCAGCTCACCGCGCTCCTCTCGATGCGCCAGTAGGGCATCCGCTCCCGCATCCAACCAGCGCGCTTTATCCAGATCTTCTTCTGCGGCTACAACGAGGATACGCAAATTGCTGTACTCACTGCGCGATCTCAGGTAATCCAGTACCTGGAACCCCCCATCGCCCACCAGGGCGGCATCAACCACCAACAGCGCCGGCTTGGCATTAGCCATTAAAATGCCTGCGGAAAAGCTGTCACCAGCCACCTCAATTTCACAGCCAATATTTTTCAGCGCCTGCAAGCCTGAAGAGGTCAGCTCTGGATCTGTTGTCAGCAACAGTACTTTACGACTGGGTACCGCCAGGTCATTCGGCACCGGCATAGAGTTATCCCGTAGGAAGCCCACGAAGTCCTCTACACAAATACGATGGTCACCCCGCCCCGGAAGTTTGTATGCCTTGAGTTGCCCCCGCTCAATCCAGCGAATCACCGTTCGGAAATTGACCCCACAATACCGAGCCGCTTCCCCGGTGGTTAGCACATGTAGTTCGCTCATATTTATTCTCCCCAACAACTGCAGTCCTTGACGGCCAGGTCAACCTCACGAGCCCCGACTCCATCCCCCGAAGCCAGGCGCGAAATTATCCTGCCCAACAGGATCGCCCCTATAAATTATGCTGTTCAATGCTGCAAAACCAGCCCGAAATTCGGTCCATGTATCTAGTTAACGAACAGCGAAACAACCCCCTCAAAAAATACTAAAAGATATAGTTGACAGGTATGACAGGTCTCATAGAATGACCCCAGATTTAGCGGTACATCTGTGTCGCCAGATCCTCTCCAGCGGGCATGGCCGGCAAGTCAGTTATCCCGCTATTGGCAATTAGATGTTTGCTAAGCGAATACCCTAAGACCCTGGGCCCCCTTGTTTTTTCGGGGCCTTTTTTTTATCTTGCCCAAATCCCAGTCTTTACTTCCCACCTAATATTGCCTCCAAGTAATTGGTGGACTGTGCCGGAACCAATGGATTTATGGCAGTGCAACCCCTTTCCAAAAAATCACTTTCTCCAGTAGTGGAGAGTTTCACTTGAAGACCTACCTTGTTGGCGGCGCGGTTCGTGACAAACTGCTCAACCGCCCAGTAACAGAACGCGACTGGGTGGTGGTGGGCACCGATGTTGAGCATATGCGTAGCCTTGGCTACAGCCCGGTGGGGAAAGATTTCCCGGTTTTTCTGCATCCACAAACCGGGGAGGAGTACGCCCTTGCCCGTACAGAACGCAAAAGCGGGCACGGCTACGGCGGTTTCACAGTCAATGCCACAGCGGATATTACTCTGGAAGAGGACCTGCTGCGCCGTGACCTCACCATCAACGCCATGGCCGAGACAGAAGACGGGGAGCTAATCGACCCCTACAAAGGTCAGGAAGACCTGCAGGCCCGCCTGTTACGCCACGTATCCCCGGCCTTCGCCGAGGACCCCTTGCGTGTATTGCGAGTAGCCCGGTTCGCGGCGCGTTATCATCACCTCGGGTTTACTGTCGCCGACGAAACCATGGCCCTTATGCGGCAGATGGTAGAGGCCGGCGAGATTGAATATTTGGTGGCCGAGCGAGTATGGAAAGAGGTCAGCCGTGCTTTAACTGAACCAGACCCGGATATTTTTATCCGCATACTACGCGAGTGCGGAGCCCTATCTATCCTGCTTCCTGAGTTGGAAAACCTATTCGGCGTCCCCCAACCTCCCAGACACCACCCCGAGGTAGATACTGGCGAGCATGTTTTATTGGCTCTCCATACTGCCCCCGCCGAGCTGCCAGTGCGCTTCGCCGTCTTGCTACACGACTTGGGTAAAGGCCTCACTCCCGATGAAACCCTCCCCAGTCATACCGGTCATGAGTCCGCCGGAGTTCCCCTGGTGCAGGCTGTCTGTGAGCGCTGGCGCACCCCAAAGGAACTGACTGCTCTGGCCATCGGTGTCTGCCAATACCACCTCCATTGCCACAGGGCCTTCGAATTGCGCCCACAGACCATTATGAAAATGATCCGCAGCCTGGATGCCTTGCGACGTCCAGAGCGATTTGAAAACTTTCTACGCGCCTGTGAGGCAGATGCCCGGGGTCGTGAGGGGCTGGAGAATCGAGATTATCCACAGGTGGACTTTTTACGCGCCGCTCGCGATGGGGCAGCGGCAGTAACTGCCGAGGAGTTGATTAAACAGGGCTACCAGGGTGCGAAACTCGGGCAAGCACTGGACCGGGAGCGCATCAAGGCAATCGCCAAAGTAAAGGATGACTACATTGCGTAATGTGTTGATTACCGGTGCCGCTGCACGCCTGGGTCGTGCTATTGCTGAAGAGCTACATAGAGACCACAGAGTTGTTATTCACTATCGCCACTCGGCTGATGCAGCTAAAGCCCTGGCAAACGAGCTGAACCAGCTCCGCCCCAACTCTGCCATAGCCTTACACAGTGAATTGAATAGCGCCGAAGCCTGTTCCAATCTGGCCCGGCGCGCGCAAGAGGCCTGGGGCCGTATTGATGTTCTGGTCAACAATGCCTCAGCATTTCACCCCACACCTGTGGGAAAGGCGACCGAGGAGGATTGGGATCGTCTGGTAGGCAGTAACCTCAAAGCCCCCTTCTTTCTCACTCAGGCCCTGAAAGAAACACTCAGCCAACAACAGGGCTGCGTTGTTAATATGGCAGATATCCACGCCGAGCGCCCGATGCCCGAGCACACTATTTACTGCGCCGCCAAGGCTGGGTTGGTAATGCTGACAAAAAGCCTCGCGCTGGAGTTAGCGCCCCAGGTCCGGGTCAATGCAGTCGCACCCGGTGCCATTCTTTGGCCAGAGCAAGAGGCAACTAACGAAGTCAAGAAAGCACAAATCACCCAGCGCATTCCTTTGGCCCGAACCGGCGACCCCAGCGATATCGCCAAGACCGTGCGCTTCCTTGTCTGTGATGCCCCCTATATCAACGGTCAGGTTATTGCCGTTGACGGCGGCCGCAACCTCAATATCTAGAGCGGCGCTTCACTTCAATTTCACCGGCACTCTGTCAGAATGTTTGGCAACTTTCTCTGCCACAAGAGGTTTGCCGGTGCCCTCACTAAAGATATTGTTGATTGAAGATAACCCCACTATCGCCCGCCAGCTTGCCGAATTCCTTCATGCTGAGGGCTGGCAGATAGATTATGCCCACCGGGGTCGCCAGGGCTTACAGCTGGCCCTGGAACAAATCTTCGACCTGATTATTCTCGACCTGGGCCTGCCGGATATGGACGGCTTAGAGGTCTGCGAAAAGATCAAGATACAAGCGCCGGTTAACATGCCCATTCTGATGTTAACTGCCCGAGATGCTCTCGCAGATAAAGAACGCGGATTTGGTATCGGTGCCGATGACTACTTATGTAAGCCCTTCGAACCAAGGGAACTGATATTGAGATGCCGCGCCCTGGCACGTAGACACCAGCTGCATACCAGTGAAGAAATTAAGGTCGGTGATTTACAGATAAACCAGCGCCAGCAAACGGCCTACCGGGATAAACAACCTCTGCCCCTGACAACTATCGGTTTTCGCATTCTCACTATGCTCGCCCAGGCGTCGCCAGCACCAGTAAGCCGCTCGGCAATAATCCACCATATTTGGGGTGATGCCCCCCCAGAAACAGACGCCTTAAAATCCCACATTTATAGTCTTCGCCAAACACTGGATAAGCCTTTCCAGGCCCCTATGTTAAAAACCATCACCAATCTCGGTTATCAGTTGGAAACTCCCAATGCGCGAAACCAGTAATTTACAGAGGAAGGTCTTCGCTATTTTTGGCAGTTTTACCCTGCTGCTATGCTTGGTGTTTTTTGCCATTTGTATGATGGTGGCCTATGTAGTTGAAGATCATTTACTCGATAACTTATTGGCCGGAGAAGTCCGCTACCTCGAACAGCAGGCAAGACTGACTAGTGCGACCCCAAAGCCACGCCTACCCTATTTAACGCTATACACTGAAAGCAAAATAATTCCGGCCGAACTGCGCACTGCCCTACCAAGCTATGCAGAAAAGGCTGAGTGGTTTAGTGATACTGAACATCACTTCCATTTACGCAGAGTACATTTTCCGGACAACCATTCCGCCGTTCTCGTAGCTGAAGTCAGTGAATTGCTCACTGTTACGCGACAATCTTCAAAACTTCTTTGGCTCTTTGCCAGCGCCTGTATCTTGACCCTACTCTTAGCCCTCTATTGTGCTTTTCGTATTTCCCGTAAAACCATCGCGCCTGTAGTAACCCTTGCTAAAGCAGTTCAGCAGCAGAGAAACTGCGATTCTCAAATTTCCCTGCCCTATAACAATGAACAAGATGAAATCGGTTATCTCGCAAGTACCTTGCAAGATACACTTAACCAGCTAAAGCTAACATTGCGCCGGGAAACTGAGTTTACCCGGGATACAAGCCATGAGTTGCGCACCGGGCTAACCATTCTGAAAAGCACACTGGCTCTCAGTCAAAATCGGGAAATGACTTTAGCTGAGAAAAATGAGCTATTAGAAACTGTTACCGGTATGGAAAAAACCGTTAAGACACTATTAGCCCTCGCCCGCTCTGAGTCTCTACAGTCGGAAGATATCCCATTGCGCGCTTTACTAGAGGAACGTCTTTTAGCTCAACACCAGTTAATTGTACAAAAGCATTTTTTTGTTGATTTAAAGTTAGGGCACAAAGTCAGAGTCCTGGCCAATCGACACCTGGTAAGTCTGCTCTTCGACAACTTGATCAGCAATGCATTACAGCATGCTACCAGCCCTGAATTGGTTATTACCTATAAGGGGGACGCACTCTCTTTTGAGAACGCCACAGACAACCAATTAGATCTAGAAACCTCCCTCTTACCCGGCCAAAAAAGGGAAGGCAGTGACGGCATTGGTCAAGGCCTTTTCCTGGCCAAGAGAATCTGTGAAGCCTTGAATTGGACCATCTCT
Organism: Microbulbifer sp. THAF38; assembly: GCF_009363535.1. Classification (NCBI taxonomy): domain Bacteria; kingdom Pseudomonadati; phylum Pseudomonadota; class Gammaproteobacteria; order Cellvibrionales; family Microbulbiferaceae; genus Microbulbifer; species Microbulbifer sp. THAF38. The sequence continues at coordinate 449,999 of NZ_CP045369.1, read as the reverse complement.
ATCCAATGTAAAAAAAATATTTATCAGTGCTCTCTATCTTTTACACAGTAGCGTTCTAAGATTCAAATTTTTACCGTATGCGCTCGAGATGCACAGTGAATCGGCATCCATACCTTATACGATCTCGAGCGCAGCTTTTTCTTTCTTCCTAAATAGCAACTGCAATCTCACCTGAATTTCACCTTCCATCCATTATTCTCCTACGAACTCACTAGAAGATTTTCCGACTGCTACTACAATTTTGGAGATTAATATGTTTAAGAAAATTGTTATTTCCCTGACACTGACTTTGTCCGTCTTTTTTGGTTTTATTATTTGGATTAAGGGCCTAATTCCACTCCAAGAGCAGGACTTTTCCACTACGACAGTCAGTGACCTGCCGTATTTACAACAATTACCCAGGGAAAGCCGAGGAAAAATCTTAGCTGTTGCTACCAGTACTGAAACGATGGGGGATAGTGGCAAGGCGACTGGTTATGAATTAACGGAACTGGCACGCCCCTATTACATCTTTTCAGCCAACGGATTTATTGTCGATATTGCCAGTCCCAAAGGTGGCAAACCGCCTGCGGTGATCGATAAAGATGATCTGGGGCCTTTCGACTATGCCTTTCTCAATGACCCGGAGGCACAGCAAAAGGTCAACAACAGTATTCCTATCGATCAGGTATCAGCAGAGGATTACCAGGCCGTATTTTTTGTCGGCGGTAAAGGCACCATGTTCGATTTCCCCGACAATCCCCATATCCAGTCCCTGGTCCGGGAAATCTATAACAGCGGCAAAATTATCGGAGCGGTATGCCACGGGCCAGCAGCCCTTGCCAATGTCATCCTGGATAATGGCAAGCCCTTAATCGCCGATCGGCAGATCAGTGCTTTTACTAACGAAGAGGAGCTTTTTCTTATCCCTGACGCCGAGCAACGATTTCCATTCCTGCTTGAGGATCGCTTACGTGAACAGGGCGCGTTTTTTCAGGCTGGGCCCACTTACCTGGAACAAGTCAGTGTGGATGGCCAGCTTATTACCGGGCAAAACCCCTGGTCCACCTGGCTGGCGGCTGAGAGTATGGTAAGCGCGATGGGCTATACCCCTGTTCCACGCCAAGTCACTCCAGCGGAGCAGACCGTCAAATTACTACTCACTTATGAGCAACACGGCTTTACCGAGGCCACAGAGAAATTGCATAAGCTTCAGGAGGAAGGGGAAATAGACAAGCGCCTACTGGCCATGCATGGCGTTGTCTCTGCAATGCGTTGGGAGCCGGGCAGGGCTCTGGACATAATCAGACTGCTGTCCAAGAGCCAGGATTGATAGAGCCCCTCAAAAGCCAGCTAGCCAGCCTGATCCAGGGGCTGGCCATTTTCATCCACAAATAATACATCGCGGATACTGAGTTTCTGTCCCTGGACATTCTGCACAGCCACTTCAGAGATTGGTTCGCCACTGATTTTATCGACCAGATGCATCCCATCTTTATTGCCATTCCAACGCAGGTTCCACTGACGCAGGGCGATTACCACCGTAAACAGATCCCGGCCTTTTTCCGTTAAGCGGTACTCATAGCGAGTGCCGTGTTCACCCGCATCAAAGCGCACCAGCACTTCGTTTTCCACCAAACGGGATAACCGATCCACAAGGATATTTTTGGCAATTCCCAGGTTTCTTTGGAAATCCACAAAACGGCGGGTACCCAGCATCGCCTGCTTAATTATCAACAGGGACCACCAGTCCCCCACCTCATTTAGGGCGCAAGCCAGGGAGCAATCAAGATCATCAAAGCGTTTACGTGACATACCCCTAGTATACCGGTAAAAGAGTTGCAATACGAAACCAGATATTGAACTCAACCTTAAAATAAGGTCTTATAACGCAACCGTTTTAATTGTGACCTAGTGGGACCAGTGAGTCCCAGTGTTGAATCGAGACATTCAGGAGAGAAATATGAGTGGTTCCCTGGACAACCTACTGCGTCCTTTCGAGCATAAATCCCTAAAGCTTCGCAACCGGGTCGCAATGGCACCTATGACCCGCACTATGTCGCCGGGCTATGCCCCCAATGACCAAGTGGCCGGCTATTACCGCCGCCGCGCCGAGGGTGAAGTGGGGCTGATTATTACCGAAGGTACCTTCGTTAATCATAAAGCCGCAAACGGCTACGAGAATGTCCCAGCAATATACGGTGAAGCCGCTCTCGCCGGCTGGAAAAAAGTGGTAGACGAAGTACACGCTGCCGGTGGCCAGATTATCCCGCAGTTATGGCACGTAGGCTCCGTGCGCAAAGAGGGCATAGGCCCGGATAAATCAGTGCCCGGCTACTCTCCCTCAGGCCTGTTCAAACCCGGCAAGCCCAATGGCCAGGTGATGAGCAAAGAGGACATCCAGGAAGTTGTAGAAGCTTTTGCGGACGCGGCGAAAGCAGCCAAGGAAATTGGATTTGACGGCGTAGAGATTCACGGCGCCCACGGCTACCTGATCGACCAGTTTTTCTGGGAAGGTACCAACCAACGCGATGACGAGTACGGTGGCTCCATCGAAAATCGCACCCGCTTTGCAGTGGAAATTATCAAGGCGGTACGTGAAGCCGTAGGCGAAGATTTCGCCATAGTGCTGCGCTACTCCCAGTGGAAGCAGCAGGATTACGAAGCCAAGTTGGCGCAAAACCCGGAAGAGCTGAAACGCTTTCTGACACCGCTGGTTGAAGCTGGTGTTGATATTTTCCACGCCTCTACAAGACGCTTCTGGGTGCCGGAATTTGAGGATTCTAATCTCAACCTGGCAGGCTGGACCAAGGAGCTGACTGGAAAACCGGTAATTTCTGTCGGCAGTGTCGGCCTTGACGATGATTTTATCGGTGGCAATAACCAGGGCATGGGCGGTACCGCTAATCCTACCGATTTAGGCGAATTGACCCGCCGTATGGACAACCAGGAGTTCGACTTAATTGCCGTAGGCCGCGCGCTATTACAAGACCCACACTGGTTCGCCAAGGTACGTGAAGATCGCGCGGAGGAAATCACGCCGTTTACCAAAGAAGCGTTAATGAGCCTAAGTTAATTATTCCTAACAAAAAGCAGCCTCAAAGGGCTGCTTTTTTATATACATTTTTTAAGAAATTATTGGAATCACGGCCAAATAAATTCTACCGGCCACAATTTTTGTGAAGCCTGGTCGTACTCATTCCACAGCTGACGGTAAGTTTTCTGCTCGACCGGATGCAGTACTTCAGGTGCAATCTCTGCCAGAGGCTGTAAAACAAAGGCATTTTTTACAATCTCACCTCGAGGCAATTTTACCCCGTCGACAGTTCCGGTCAGGTGATCATAGGTGAGAATATCAATATCCAGGGTGCGCGCGCTGAACTTGGGACCGGAGCGCAGGCGGCCATTGGCATCTTCTATACCACGTAGACACAGGGCCAGCTGCCCTACCGGCAGGTCAGTTTGCAACCCCACCACCAGGTTGTAAAAGTTATCGCCCTGGAAGCCCACCGCTTCACTTTCGAAGATCCGGGACACCTGTAATTCGCCAAACCGCCCGGCCAGGGCATCCAGCGCTGCGCGAATATATTGCGCGCGATTGATATTACTGCCGAGGCTGAGATACACCTGAGCCACGTTTATACTCCCGCAGACATCGCTGCTGCACCTATTGCCGGCCTCTCGCCGCGCTCGATAATGACACCCACATCCCTGGACCCTCTGACCGCGCCTGGCTTGGACAAACGCAGTCGCAGCCAGCTTACGGAAAACTCTTCCCTGACAATTGCCGCAGCCTGTTCCGCCATGGTTTCCACCAACAGGAATTCGCTGCTCTCAATAAAAGCGATCAGGCGCTTGGCCACCGCTTTATAGTTCAGTGTGTACTCAATATTGTCTGTGCGTGCCGCTTCACTGATATCGAAAGCCATTTCCAGATCAAGGCTAACAGTCTGGCGTACTTCCCGCTCCCAATCGTAGATACCAATAATGGTATCCACCTTTAAATCCCGTATATAAACAATATCCATTGATCGCTCTTTTCTTTTTACTACCAGGCTAACCCTGGAGTTTTTAAAGCTCAGTTTTGGGCAGCTCAGTCATAGGCCAACGCGGGCGTACATCTACTGCAAGGCTCGTCTGTTCCCCAGCTTTCAATCGCAAACTACCGGCATAGGCGATCATAGCGCCGTTATCGGTGCAAAACTCATGGCGGGGATAGTAGACATTGGCACCGTCCTTGCGCAGGCTCGTTTCCAAACGTTCACGCAACAATTTATTAGCGGAAACCCCACCGGCAATGACCAGAGTTTTATAACCAGAGGCTTTAATTGCACGACGACATTTAATCACTAGAGTATCCACGACCGCCTCTTGGAAGGCTGCCGCAATATCCGCACAGGTCTGTTCATCCGGCAGGCCATCTTCGAGGGCGTGCTGACGCACAGTGGTCAGGGTGAAGGTTTTTAAGCCCGAAAAGCTGAAATCCAGCCCCGGTCGGTCAGTCATAGGGCGAGGGAAGGTAAAGCGCTTGGGATCACCTTCCTCAGCCAAGGCTGCCAAACGCGGACCACCGGGGTAGTCCAGATCGAGCATCTTGGCGGCCTTGTCAAAAGCTTCACCAGCGGCATCGTCCAAGGATTCCCCCATCAGTTCGTAGTCGCCAAGACCGCGCACTTCTACTAATTGGGTATGACCACCAGAGACCAGCAAGGCCACAAAAGGAAAAGCCGGTGGATTGTCCTCCAGCATCGGAGCTAATAAATGCCCCTCCATATGATGCACCGCCACAGCGGGCACCCCCCAGCCATACGCCAGGGCGCGGCCGGCACAGGCGCCCACCATCAGTGCGCCAACCAAGCCTGGACCGGCGGTATAAGCTACGCCATCCAGGTCGGAGGGCCGGGTATTGGTTTTAGCCATTAGCTGGCGCACCAGCGGCAAGAGTTTGCGCACATGGTCGCGGCTCGCCAGCTCAGGCACTACACCACCGTAATCGGCGTGCAAGTCAACTTGACTAAACAGGGCGTGGCCGAGCAGACCGGACTCCGAATCGTAGATTGCAACGCCAGTTTCGTCGCAGGAGGTTTCTATACCGAGGACGCGCACTTGATTTCATTCTCGTGACTACTTCGAGGGGTGCTTATCATACTGGAAAATAGGGTTGCGATCCCGTATGGGAGTGTTTAGAATTTGCGCCCTCGCTGTGAACCGGCCACCGGATGCAACTGCGAGAGCATTGCCGGAATGGCCGAGAGAAACGAATTTTAACAGGTATCCTAATGCCCTCTGTACGAATCAAAGACAACGAACCTTTCGATATCGCTCTGCGCCGTTTTAAGCGCTCCTGTGAAAAAGCAGGCGTACTGTCTGAAGTACGTCGTCGCGAGTTCTACGAGAAGCCGACCGCAGTACGCAAGCGCAAAGCTGCTGCCGCAGTTAAGCGTCACGCCAAGAAGCTGCAGCGCGAAAACCGCAAGTTCCAGCGCCTCTACTAAGAGCCGCAGGCAGCATTAAGCCTGTCGCAGCGAGGCAGCCAGACGGGCTCAGCCCCGTAGCGGTATTCAAAACGGCGTGCGAGCCCTACTCGCGCGCCGTTTTTCGTTCTGCCAACCGCATTCTCCAAGCACGGCAGACGCGCTATCCTTAGCGCTCAACTCCCTAAACCACAATCAATGCCAATCCCGGAACACTCACTATGAGCACTCTCAAGGACACCCTGACTCAAGCCACTAAAGACGCAATGAAAGCGCGCGACAAAGAGCGCCTGGCCACCCTGCGTCTGATCAATGCTGAGATCAAGCGGGTTGAAGTGGATGAGCGCATCGATCTGGATGACGCGCGTATCCTCGCCCTGCTGGACAAGATGACCAAGCAGCGCCGCGATTCCATCACCCAGTACGAAAAGGCCGGCCGCGCCGAGTTGGCAGCGGTGGAACAAGCCGAGATCGAGGTTATCCAGGAGTTCCTGCCCAAGCAGTTGACCGAAGCAGAAATCAGCGAGATTGTCACCTCAGCAGTGCAGAGTACCGGAGCCAGCGGCATGGCGGACATGGGTAAAGTGATTGCCCAGGTGAAGCCCCAGGTACAGGGCCGTGCAGATATGGGTGCCGTGAGCAAACTGGTTAAGGCTCAGCTGGCCTAACCTCCAAGCCGATTACGGAACACTATGCCCAGTAAAATCCCCCAGCACTTTATCGACGATCTGCTCGCCCGCGCAGATATCGTCGAGCTGGTGGACAGCCGGGTTAAGCTGCGCAAGACGGGAAAAAACTACTCCGCCTGCTGCCCCTTCCACGACGAAAAGACTCCCTCTTTTACCGTGAGCCCGGACAAGCAGTTCTACTACTGCTTCGGCTGCGGCGCCAACGGCAACGCGATCGGCTTCTTGATGGAGTACGATCGCCTGCCATTTCCCGAAGCCGTAGAGAAACTGGCGGCCACCCGTGGCCTGGAAGTTCCTCGAGAACAGCTCGCCCCAGGGCAGGAGAAACGCCAGCGGGAAAGCCAGAGCCTCTACCAGCTCGCGGAAAAAGCTGCGGAGTTCTACCGGGAGCAGCTGCGCAGCCACCCCGCTGCTGGCAGCGCCGTTGCCTATCTGCGCAATCGCGGCCTATCCGGGGAAATCGCACGAGATTTTGATATCGGCCTGGCCCCTCCCGGCTGGGATAATTTGCTCAATGCCCTAGCAGACAACGCAGAGAAAGCCGACCAGCTGGAGCTGGCCGGGCTCGTTATCCGCCGCCAGGACAGCGATGGCAACAGCAAACCCGGCGGGCGCCACCATTACGACCGCTTCCGCAACCGCATTATCTTCCCTATCCGCGACCAGCGCGGCCGCACTATTGCCTTCGGTGGGCGGGTGCTGGGGGACGAAAAGCCCAAGTACCTTAACTCCCCGGAAACCCCGATCTTCCACAAGAGCCGCGAACTCTACGGCCTGTGGGAAGCGCGCCAGGCCAATCGCAACCTGGAACGCCTGATCGTGGTAGAGGGCTACATGGATGTGGTAGCCCTGGCTCAGTTCGGTATTCGCTGCGCCGTAGCCACCCTCGGCACCGCCTGCGGCGAGGAGCATATCCAGCTGGCCTTCCGCCATACCAGTGAGTTGCTTTTTTGCTTTGATGGTGACCGTGCCGGCCGCGCCGCAGCGCGCCGCGCACTGGAGTCTGCCCTGCCCCATATGCAGGACGGCCGCAGTCTGCGTTTTTTGTTGCTACCGGAAGGAGAAGACCCAGACACCCTGGTTCGCCAATTGGGCGGCGAACGATTCCAACAGCTAATAGAAGAGCAGGCACGTCCCCTGGAGGACTTCCTCTTTGATCTGCTCAGCGAAGATATCAACTTGCAGACCATGGACGGCCGCGCACGCCTGTCCAAGCTTTCTGCTCCCCTGCTAGATTTGCTGCCAGAAGGCGTTTACCGCCAACTGATGTTCCAGCAGCTCGCCTCGCGTACCGGTCTCGACAAGGAGACCCTACAGGAGGTGATTCGCGCGGAGAAAAGCCGTAACGCCCAGATACAGCGGGCACAGGCACAACCGGCAACCGCCAATCCAGCCCCAAACCCCTCTGCCGACCTGAGTGAGGAGCTCCAGCACCGCACCCCACCAGAACCCTGGCCCCGCGAAGGCGAGGCTCATCCAGAATACTCCCCAGCTCTCGCAGACAGCCCGCGCCGCACAGGCCAGTACCGCCTGCCCCCTGAGCGTATGTTGGTGGCATTGATACTGCACCACCCGGAGTTGGCCGCACAGATTGAAGACTTGCAACAGTTCCACAGCACCGGCAACCCAGACCTGGCGCTATTTGCACAACTGGTAGAACTTTTCAAAAGTCGTCCACAGCTTAATTTCCGCCAGTTGATCGGCCACTGGCGCGCCCATCACGGCGCTGAATCCAGCGATATACTGGCAAAACTGGCCATATCCCCCCTGGTATCCGGGGTTCGCCACCTGGCCCAGGGAGACAGCAACCTGGAATACGACCCTCTGGCTGAGTTCAGCGACTGCCTGCGCCACCTGGAAAAGTCCGATGCCAAACAGCGCAATCGCAATCTTTTAGCTCAGTTAAAAGCCGGTGCCCAGCTCAGCCAGGAAGAACAACTGGCTTTATTGGCCAATTGGCGCAAAAAAGACAATTAATCTGCAATAACCCCTTGAAAACTGCGGCCTCAGCACTATATTCACTCACCCCGCCGGGCGGGATCGGGAACCCCAGCACCCTAAACTTCGCACCAGAGCCGTTACTTGACAGCTAGAGTGGTTATTGCTAGTGCAAATACGCTATAATCCCGCGTCTTTGTCCCGTATTTTCATCCCCAGAATTCAGGGTTGTGCATGACCGACAAAACCCAGCAACAGACCTCCCGCATTAAGGAGTTGATCGCCCGCGGTAAAGAGCAGGGCTATCTCACCTATGCCGAGGTAAATGACCACCTCCCGGAAGATATTTCCGATCCGGATCAGGTGGAAGACATTATTGGCATGATCAACGACATGGGCATCAAGGTGTTTGAAAGCGCCCCTGATGCCGAAGAGTTGTTGATGGCCGAGGGCGACAGTTCCGCCGATGAAATCGCCGCTGCCGAAGCTGCCGCCGCACTGGCTGCAGTTGAGTCTGATGTAGGCCGCACCACCGATCCGGTACGTATGTATATGCGCGAAATGGGCACCGTAGAGCTGCTCACGCGCGAGGGCGAAATCGCCATTGCCAAGCGTATCGAAGAGGGCCTGCGCGAGCTGATGGCAGCCCTCGCCTACTGGCCTGGCGCAGTAAAGCAAATCATCGATGAGTACGCACTGATCGAGAAGGAAGAGCGCCGTATCCCAGACGTAATTTCCGGCTGGCTCGACCCCGCCGAAGACGTACCACCTGGAGCCCAAGCCGGCCAGGCTGCCGAAGTAAGCAGCAACAGCAGCAGCGAGTCTTCTGAAGGCGAGGAGGACGATGACTCGGATGACGCCGACGACTCCTCCAGTGAGGAAGAAGAGGAAAACGCCGGCGGTCTCGATCCAGAAGAGCTGGCCGAGCGCATGAATGCGCTGATCGCCGCGCAGAAAGCCGCCGATGAGGCTATCGCCACCCACGGTCGTGACTCCAAGGAAGCCGGTGCTGCTCTGGAAGCCGTCGCCGATCTGTTCCGCTACTTCAAGTTGGCACCACGCCAGTTCGATCCGCTCTACGGCGAAGTTCGCGACATTCTCGATAGTGTGCGCAGGCAAGAGCGCGTCACTATGAATTTGTGCATCAAGCGTGCTCGCATGCCGCGCAAGACCTTTATCAAGGAATTTCCCGGCAACGAGACCAATGAAGATTGGATCCCCGCGATCATCAAAAAGAAGCGCGACTACTCTGACGCATTGCGCCATGTGGTAGACGATATCGTCCGCGCGCAGCGTAAGCTGGCCCAGTGCCAGGAGCGCTCCGGCCTAGACGTAGGCCAGATCAAAGAGATCAACCGCCGCATGTCCATCGGCGAAGCCCGCTCCCGCCGCGCCAAAAAGGAAATGGTGGAAGCTAACCTGCGCCTGGTGATCTCTATCGCCAAAAAGTACACCAACCGTGGCTTACAGTTCCTGGACCTGATTCAGGAGGGCAATATCGGCCTGATGAAGGCGGTAGACAAGTTTGAATACCGCCGCGGCTACAAGTTCTCCACCTACGCCACCTGGTGGATTCGTCAGGCCATCACCCGCTCCATCGCAGACCAAGCGCGCACCATCCGCATTCCGGTGCATATGATTGAGACTATCAACAAGCTCAACCGTATCAGCCGCCAGATGTTGCAGGAGATGGGTCGCGAGCCCACTCCAGAAGAGCTGGGCGAGCGTATGGAAATGCCGGAAGACAAGGTGCGTAAAGTCCTCAAGATCGCCAAGGAGCCCATTTCCATGGAGACTCCTATCGGTGACGATGAAGACTCGCACCTGGGTGACTTTATCGAAGACCAGAACCAGTCCTCTCCGGTGGACACCGCCACCCAGACCGGCCTGCACGACGCCACCCGCTCCGTGCTGTCCGGCCTGACCGCGCGTGAAGCCAAGGTACTGCGTATGCGCTTCGGTATCGACATGAATACCGACCACACCCTGGAAGAGGTGGGTAAGCAGTTCGATGTAACCCGTGAACGTATCCGCCAGATCGAGGCCAAGGCCCTGCGCAAGCTGAGGCACCCATCCCGATCGGAGCACCTGCGGAGCTTCCTCGACGAGTAAGCCCCCACGAAAAAGCCCGGTTCGACCGGGCTTTTTTATGTGACACAATCATGACCGCCCGCAAGGGCCTACGGATGGCAGGAGAGCAGCATGCAAAAAGAAGTCGCCAATAAACCGGAAGAGTCTGAAGAAGTCGCCAACAAGCCAGGTAAAAAAGGCATTGCCCGCCTGATTGCCGCCGCCAAATATTCAAGTGAAGGTCTCACCGCCGCCTGGCGTAATGAGGAAGCCTTTCGTATTGAAGTGATCCTCGCTATCTTCTTTGTCCCTTTTGCCCTCTGGGTTGGAGACACCCCTGCTGAACGCGCCGTATTGATAGCTGTTAGCCTGGTGGTATTGCCTTTGGAGCTGATCAACAGCGCTATTGAGGCCACTGTGGACCGTATAGGAGCCGAGAAGCACCCACTGGCCAAGATCGCCAAAGACACCGGCTCTGCCGCCGTGGCAGTGGCCCTATTAATGTGGTTTATCGTCTGGGGTTGTATCGTGATCCCCAAACTGCCGATTTAGCCGTGCTAATTAAAAAGTATTAAATATTAAAAAGGGAGGCTTAGCCTCCCTTTTTAATATTTGAACAACCGTACCAACTTGAGCTAACAAACCAAACAAGCGTACCAACAATTAAAATAGTGGCGCTCAACCCTTGTTATCTAGGTCAGCAAACTCAACAGAAAGATTCGATCAAATAATAGCCACTGGGATTGACGTTGTTTCGAAAACTCGATGGGAAGAAATCTCTGCCACAAAGGCATTGATTTAAAAGGAAAAATCTTGTACTTTGCCCAACCGCTTGCAACGATACCCGCAAGCATAGTGTGGGCCCTTAGCTCAGTTGGTTAGAGCATCCGACTCATAATCGGCAGGTCCTGGGTTCAAGTCCCGGAGGGCCCACCATTTCGCTACCCCTAAAAACCCCAGTTAATCCTGCGACACGCTTAGCTTTCCGCGTTATTCTTTAGCCCAGCACGGCTTAATACATCCTCCCAAACTTTGGAGCTAAGAAAGTAAGTTCGAGGGTAACTTTTAAAACTATTAGTTTAGATCCCCCCAAAGGTTCGGCCGTAGTCCCGCCACCACAGGGATAGCCCGACAGCGCTGACAGAGTTTCAGGTATCGCCACCCCACACAAGCTGTTGACCCCCGGTGCGCATCCAAAAATCTGCCTTAAGCGACACGACTGAAGCGAGATGATACCCGCCAGCTACTGCTGGATGGTATCGAACCGAGTAGCCACTGAAAAAACAAACAAGCAAAGTGCTATGAGACCGCACCAATTTTTTCAGAACCGATCGGTTAAAGTGAGAAACCTGAGGTAGATAAGCAAGACCTCAACCTCTAGAAACGGCTAGTAGTGATATTTAATCTTTATAGTGAGTTTTCTAGATGAAAGGAGTAGATAAATATTTTCAGATTTACCCACTCCTATTTTCCACTTAATTAGAGTGATCGCCTTTCACCAAAGAAGAAAACTCTGGATGTGTAACGATTTTATTAATGAGGTCGGATACTGCAGGTTGGAAAGCCTGAGCGACTTGCTGGCAGGCCTTATCTGCAACCCAGTTCGTGGAGAAAGGATATATAGATTCGACTTTATAACCTTTATTGGATGAAGAAGAAATAGTTGCTGAAAGCTTCCATTTACCTGCGCCAATGTTTGAGTTGAAGTCCAACTCTGTAATCTCTCCTCGAATAGATACTTCTGAACTCTCATCATAAGCATCAGCCATCTTTAATTCATTGATGAATGCATTATGAATATACGATTCAAAAGTTTGATCATTTTGATTTTTAATTGGGCCAGCGGCACGGCAACCTATGGATGTATGCTCCTTACCTGAAACAGATGAAAACTTATTAACAGATACTCGACCCTCACCAGCAGCCTTAATAGCATTTACATTTTCTGGAGTAGCGCCGTAGTTAGCGGTTACGTAGCCACAACCAACCATATAAAGAGTGGTATAAATTATAGACAATGCTTTAAGTAATCTCATTGAAGCTCCAGCCTGTGTGTTTTTTAAACAAAAATAATACCAATTGCAGGGTGTCTATTCTACTATAATTTTTTTGATAAATGGTTAGATACTTCAGTCTCTATCAAGGATGCGTCCGATAAATAACGATAATCAGAATATGCTAGAAACATGATTATCTCTCTCCCTCACGGACAACAAGCTCAGTAAGTCTCCACCTTTTCTGTTTTTTGACTACTATTTAACTTAGCCATGAAAAATTGGATTTATATATCTGCTAAATCAACAAAGTGGGCACTCTTTGGGAAAACTAACGTACTCGCGTTATGACCTTTTATTACATTTGCATATCTCAACTGAAAAGGTCAGGAGGAGTAAAGTTTTAATATACATTACCTTAGAATTCATATGAGTATATTATTTGCATAATTTCGGAACAGCCTCCTCAAAGGGCTGATTCGTTTCCTTTAAAGAGACTCTGAAAATCCCCATATGCTTATAAGGAGGGTCGCCCTGCATCCCAGGGTTTATCATATGAATGACATAGCATCCAGAATACACTACCGTTTTTCCATCCGTTTTCTTAGCTAACAATGCCACTGGCAAGGCCCAATAAATTTGTCCTGCCCCAGGATCTGGACTGGTCGCTCCAAATTTTACTTTTACAGATTTAGTATCGCCGTAGCCTTCTTTCCATTGGTTAAAATCTGCCGGAGGATTAATTAAGTAGCTGTAGGCTTGAGCATAATAACGGTGATTAATTGCATAGTAGTAGCTTTCTATCAGTGCTTCAGGGGAGGATCTATCATCCTTATAAGACCACTCTTCCGCCAATACTTTAGAAACTACGAGTGTAACCACAGACAAAAAGACTAAAATCCAAATATAAAGCCTTATATACTTCCTCATAACTCTACCCATCTCGATTAACTCCATATTCTGCATGGGAACATAAAACCTAGATTGCCAACATAAGTGACACACGTTTACCCGCCAAAAATTCCAGCGGGCTCAAGTAATTTAGTACTTTCCTAGGTCGAGTATTGATTCGAAACACTGCGTCATCAATACGGCTTTTTGGTATCTTGCCAATTTCCACTCCTTTTGGGAAGAAGCGCCTCAAAAGGCCATTAGTGTTTTCGTTCAGCCCGCGTTCCCAAGAGTGGTAAGGTTTCGCAAAATATATTCTGCATCCTAGCTTCTGCGCAATCGATTGATGACCTGCAAATTCTCCTCCATTATCGAAGGTGATGGTTTTACAGATGGCCTGATATGGCTTCAACATCTGCTTGATCGCCCGGCTCACTGTTTTCTTGCTCTTATTTGGGACTCTGCGAGTGAGCAATAATTTGGAAACTCGTTCAACCAGTGTCACCAGATAGCCATCTTGACCATAAACTGTATCGCCTTCCCAGTGACCGATCTCAGTGTTTTCATCGACAATCGCAGGTCTTTGATCAATATCTATGCGCTCTGGAATAAGCTTTACGCCTGCCTCGGAACCTGCCCGTTTCTGATAAGGTTTGGCTTTCCTTGGCAGACGTGACCTCCAGTTAAGTCGACTGACCCAGCGGTAAATTGTTGAACAACTAACCGTTTTCGCACACCTCTCAAGCTGCATTCGCCCAGCGATTTGTTCAGGACTTGCATTTTTCAGCTGGTGGTCGATTTGTACCTGCATGGCAAAGTCGAGCTTGGTATGTTTAATAGCTCCGTGCCGTCGTTGCAGTGCCTGACGGTGGGCACTCTCGGCACAGTAAGGGCTGTAACGACCAAGCTCACGAGAGATGGTCTTATTGGATCTATTGAGGCGTAGTCCAATGGCTCGGGCTGAATAGTTCTGCCCATTAAGGACCTCAATCTGGTATCGTTCTTTCAAGGTCAGCTGGTTGGTACGGGTTCCCATGAGGTTCCTGGCTTGTTTGTGTGGAAGCTTACTAGCCTACAACCAGCTGGCCTCCTTCGCTATCGCCAAGTGTGTCGGTTATTGTGAGAATCTAGGAAATTAAGTTAGATATGTAAGCAAGCAAATTTTATATGCTTATGAAATATAGTGTTTTCAAAGATTGCTTCGCTTAATAAAAACTGTCCTAACGAGCTTAATGCTCCACCTATTTAAGCCATTTTCATAAAAATACAATGGGGTCGTCAGCAGCGGAATACTTCTCTGGTACTCCTTTGTAGTATCTGGACTCGATCTAGGCTTCCGAAGTCTCGCCTCATGCTACTTGAGAACTGCCAGTTTTAACCCCATGATCACAGATCATCGTCGGTTGAGTTAAATACAAGCATGTGACCGCGTTATTCAACAAAAAGGTGAGTATTATGAAAGCATTGACGCTTAAAGCGCCTGGAGGCTTGGAGAACATTTCTCTGAGTGAAATTGATGACCCCGGCAAACCGGGACCAGGGCAGATTCGGGTTGCTATTGGCGCATCCTCACTCAACTTCCATGATTTACTGGTCGCCGACGGCAGTATATCCACAGAGAATGGTCGTATATTGATGTCAGATGGCGCAGGCACCGTAGAGGCCGTTGGCGAGGGAATCACTGAATTTAAGGTAGGCGATTCCGTAGTTTCCTGCTTTTTTCCCCAATGGCAAGCCGGGCCCGCGTGTCACAATGTTTGGGGCTTTGCCAATACGCCAGGAGATGGCATTGATGGAATGGCTGCCCAGTATGTAGTACGTGATGCCACTGCATTTACCCTCGCACCCAAAGGCTGGAGCCACACTGAATCCGCCACCATTACCACAGCAGGCCTCACGGCCTGGAGGGCCCTGGTGAGCGATGGCAAAGTAAAACCTGGAGATACCATATTAACTCTGGGCACTGGTGGCGTATCCATTGCCGTAATTCAAATTGCTAATATGTTGGGTGCCCGAGTGATTGTGACCTCATCCTCCGATGAGAAACTGGAACGAGCCATGAAATTGGGGGCAACACATGGTATTAACTATAAGACTCATACACAGTGGTCAGAAAAAGTGTTGGAGTTAACCCATGGCACAGGGGTCGATCACATTATCGAGCTGGGTGGTCCCGCAACTTTGGAACAATCCATTCAGTCAGTTAGGGTCGGGGGCCATATATCTCTGATTGGGGTGTTAACCGGCAGAGAGGGAGAAGTCCCAACAGCTCTATTGATGGGAAAACAGGCTCGTCTACAGGGGCTGGTTGTGGGAAATCGCTGTGAACAGCAGGATTATGTTGCAGCACTGGAAAGTAATGCAGTACATCCGGTTATCGACAAGACATTCCCATTTTCTGAACTAGAGAAAGCTTTTGAATACCAAACCAGCGGATCACATTTTGGTAAGATTTGTGTGGAGTGGTAATTATTTGTTTTTAAGCTCTACTGCATAAGAAAAAAATAACACACTGCTTTCGGCGTTAACTGTAGATAAGCCATCGGAGCTCGCTATCGGCATATCTATTTTATAGAACTCCGAGAGCAGTGTTTTAATTCCAAGGCGAAAGATGATATTTACGATGACTTGATCTGCCTTTCACGATTTGTATCTTGAATATGGTTAAGTAACTGCAATAGTGCTCCGTCTTTACCCTGCTTGTAGTCACGCCAGCTAGTCATCGCCGGAAAATCTGGATAAAGCGCATCAGCAGGTGATTGAATAAAACGATAATAACGCTTAGAAATACTTACTTCTCTATTCGAATTTTTAAGCCTGAAACGGTTAGTCTCAGCAGCTATATTTGGATCAGCACCTGTCGGAGCCCCCACCAAGGTGGCATTAAGAATTTGCTGATACTGGGCGGCATTACTCATCGCTGCTGATTGAGTACCTTCATCAATCATTACAAATATGCCGTTGCGCCAGTCGAACTGATCCAGTCTTTGAATACATGAGGAGAGAGCCAAACCTACGTAAAAGTTTCCACCATGATTATCTCGAAAATCGATAACAAGATTACGTGCTCTGCTAGCACGCATGACATCGATAATATTTTCACACTGCTTTTGAAGCTCAATCAACTCCGGATAATTATCAAAATTCAAGTAAATTGTATCGTACTTACTCAGGAAGGCCAGACGGATACCAGGCAAATCTATATTATAGTAGTTAATATCAGGCACCAAAACCGGATACTGTGTACTCAATCTACCGAATTCCCCCATAGAAACAGAGTTCACTTTTATAGAGATAGGTTTACCATCTTTTGAAAACTGATAAGTTACCTCACCTTGCCCATCAGTAATGCCAACGCCATAGAGAAACTTAGCTAAAGTGACATGGAAGCTTAAGGAAAATTTAAAACTATATGGGTTCTCAACATAATTTACAAAAGGTGCCAGATACTGCTCTAATTTAGGTATGGTATAACCATTGATCGCAGTTAGATCAGCCCCCCGCAAAAAACTGTATTTCTCTACAGAATCTACCACTTTAAGCTTATCGCCAAAGCATTTAAATCGAAATGGGTAATGTTTATGAGGACCAGACATTATATTATAGGAGGTGTGAGCATCTCCAATACTACGCATTATGCGCATTACTCCCACTTCTACTTCCGCTTCATTCATATTGGGCAAACTTTCAAGCAGCTTATCAATTTGCTCATCGAATTCATATTTCTCAATATTAACAAACGGATCAATGTGACGTGCCTCAATTAAGCTGTGTAATTACTGTATATCTTCCTTCCATAGGTCCACCTCTTCAGCTTCAAGCGTGTAGGCTTGGCATGAGAAAAATAATAAATAGGTAATCAAAAATAATTTTTGTTTCATACTGGATTCCGGCTGAAAGAAGAGGGAGATACTCCAAACTGAAGGTGAAATGCCCGACGAAAACTATCATAACTGGAAAACCCTACCCGTAGAGCCACTTGCTCCAAACTCAGGGACTCGCAGGTAATCAAGTCACGCGCCCGGTTGAGACGAATTTGATTTAAATACTGGCTGGGCGTGCTATGTAAATGACGTTTGAATAAGCGAGTCAACTGACGTTCACTAATAGCTATTCTCTCAGCCATATCGGAGACACTAATAGATTTTTGGTAGTCTTCAGCCAACCACTCCAGCAGGGGGTTGAGACGCATACTATCGCCAGACTGCACTTGTAATAGGTCTGAGTACTGCGCCTGTCCCCCGCGACGCTGTAAATAGACCACCAGCTCCTTAGCAACACTGGCAGCAATAGTGTTGCCGTGGTCCCTGCGAATAATCTCTAAGGCTAGGTCTACACCGGATAAAACACCGGCAGAAGACCAGATTCCCTCACTTTCAATAAACAGGGGATCCTCTTCCACTTGATAATTTACTGCCTGCTGTGCCAATTGGCGGCAATGTCGCCAATGTGTAGTAACTCTATGACTTTGCTCTGGAAATACCTTTGCTAGAACAAAAGCACCGGTACAAATACTCACCACTCTTGTGGCATTTTTTGCGATCAACCTCAAGGCATTGAGCTGCTTTGAATTCAATTCCAGCTGCCGCATCCCAGTGCCACCACAAATTACCAGGTAATCGATTATGGGAGCCTCAAAAATATCGCAGTCTACCGAGAGTGACTGACCATAAACTGTATTAACTGTTCCAGTAGAAAGACCGAGCAAGCAGCAAGAATAAGCCTCACTGACAAAACTGTTGGCTTCCATAAAGGCATCCAGGGGGCCGAAAAGATCTAGGGCCTGAAATCCATCGGCAATAAAAAAACCAATCTTCCTACTCATAGTGTCTCCTCCATAAATCCATTCTACAGCTTAGGAGGTGTCTTATGAGACACAATTACGACAAATACAGACATATAGACTACCAATATGAGCGGGTCTATTGTTATCAACCGCTAACAGTTGCAAACCGCCCTATCCCCTTTTTTGTGATTAAAGGGTTTACGCTCAGTAGTGAAGCATTGGGAGTTCATTCTCCTGGATAGATCTTATTTTTGTGGTTTCAGTTGGGACTATTAAAGTGGATATTCAAATAGAGATAGCGCCCAAAATACAATAAAGGGGCTTACTTGATGAGCTATATAGAAGAAAGGCATCACTTTAGTAGAGTGACTGAACTGAGAAGATCACTCTACAAGGGAGAGTGGGGCATAGATAATGCTGATTAGGACCGCTACAGCTAAGGCTCTGAGTTAGTTATACTCCTCCTATAACAACTTAGTACCGCCGATCAGTTCTTACTACGGCCAAAGAACAGGATTTATGATCTTCTCACCTGCACTGCTCGCCATAGTTATGGCCACCACCACACTAAACAACTGTACCGATGGCATTGCTCTGGCAAGAGGTGTAGCCGCTATTGCGAGGGAATACCCTTGGTTAAGCGTAGATAAGAAAGACTATTTACTGCGGAACTACCATCGTATGTACATCATTGTACCCAAGAATCCCGACACCAACCCTAACAGCGGTGGTATGCCAACGGCCACAGTAAACAAAGAGAATTGTGAAGTAATTAATGTTCACCTGGCTCGCTAACTCAATACACCTAGTTGCCTGCCATTAATAAACGGAAGATCTAATCCTGCTTTCAATACACCATGTCATCCTAACAACATTTAAAAGCTGTTAACGCCACACATTAAGATCATAAACAGTAAAAAACTTCGAAGAAATTGAATATTTCAATAATTTACTTACAACTCTGCCAAACTAAAAAATGCGGCCAACATCGTTCCCAGCATAATCAAGGGCAAATAAACCAGAGTTAAAACAATGTATTTTATACAGGCTAGCAGCCAGCTCTCAGAATACATACGCCTTTGCATCATAAAAAGGTTTATCGGCACCCAAAGAAATAGAAGCAGCATTATTCCGTAACATATTATTTCGGCCCAGAATAAGGGTTCAATAGACTCCTGCACAAGAAAAATTATGGTTTCCAATAATAGTGTCAGACATACATAAGCATGACCATGAAGAGCCACTATGACGTGCTCCATATATAGATGTTTTCTATTAAAATAAAGCAAACTCAAAATTGCTGAATATATTGGAAGCATCAATAGAAGCATGGTGGGTAAGGACCCGAAAAATGCCTTGGCAAAAATAGTTGGATTTTCTGACACTCTATCAATATTCTTCCTTGCCTTATCAAACTCTAAATCAAGCCACAAGTACCACGAATTTGGCAAAAATCTTACACCAGTGATCCTAGCTTCGAAAGCTGAGAGGATACTATTAAAAGTTATCGACCATACCTCTTGTTTGTTATCTGCACCAAGGACTGTTAGCGTCCTACCCCCGGGCAAATGCCAATCAAACTGCTTATCATTACTGACTGATTCTCTATTAGAATCGTTTATATTTATTCCTGATTTAACAAAAGTGTTATCCCCATTAGGAGAGGAAGTGTATTCACTGGAAATACTCCAGTCACTACTAATACGAATCAAGAAAAAGGCGCTTAAACAAAGAAAAATAAACAACTTTGCCGGACTGACATATTGAGCTCGTTTCCCGGATAGATACTCTTTAGTTAGAAATCCCGGAGACAATAATAAAGCCGGAAGAGTCCTCCAAATGCGTGCATCAAATGCTACAAGTGTATTCAGAAAATCATAAACCACACTATAAAAGTTTCTTACAATGCCTTTTACCGGCTGTCCACAGCCATGACAGAAAGGCCCTAAGAGAATCGTATTGCAGTTTGCGCAATAATCACTTCTTTCTGCTGAAGATATCTTTGAGCGCCTAACATCCATGGCATATACCTTTTAGAGCCAGCTATGCTTTTTAAACATCAAACTTATTTATATCGTAAGGAGTATACTCAGCCGCCACTATAGCTCAGCCAAACTCCAGACTAAAGTGACTACCACACCCATAGACAGCAAACAAAGATAGGCTAATCCGACAAAGGAGTATTTACACAGGGTCATAAACCAACTCTGCTGATAGATACATTTCTGCATCAAAAATAGATAGATAAGCACCCAAATAGTTAACCCCATCATAAGATATTTATAAATTGAAGACATAAATGGCGAAATAAGTAATTTACTGCTCACAAAATATAAGAAATTGGCAACCAGGATGCTTAAAAATATGAAAGCATGGCTATGCAAGGCTACAATCAAATGCTCCATATATAGCCGACGCTTAAAAACATAGAGCAGCCACAAAATCATGGAAAATATTGGCAACATTATTACCATGACATAAGGAATAGTGTTAAGGAATGCTTTTCTTAAACGACTTGGATTTTTAGCAACCTCCTTAATATTTTGATTAGCATTTTCAACTTTATCATCTATCCATTCTTTCATTGTTTTTGGCAACCCCTCTATATCCATTCGAATCAATTTATTATCTTGATTGCCAGAACTATCATTTACTATTGATTGCCCTGCAAATTGCAGATTGTCTTTTGAGGTTATATGCCTTTTATCATGCCCTTTTTTTATTTCGTTTATAATCTCTTCTCTAGCCTCAATTAAAACTTTCTCGCTCTCGTCAAGTTCTCCTAGTAAACCCTTACGTCTGAGGCTTTCAATTTGAAGCGACTGATCTCCCTGCACAGTCTGACCGAGATCTGAACTTCCTGACTCCGGGGCTTCCCTTGGTGTATCAGTATTAGAAAATGTCATTGACCAATCACCACTCAGACGAGCAATAAAAAGGCTAGTAATGCAGAGAAAGATAAAGAGTCTCACAGGACTTACATAACGTACCCGGCGGCCAGAAAAATATTCCACAGTTAGGAATCCTGGCCGGAAAAATAAAGCAGGCAAGGTTTTCCATTTCCTTGAGTCAAGCGCTAATAGGGTATCTAAAAAATCACCAACAACAGATGAAAAATGCCTTACCATCCCTTTCACTGGCTGACCACAAGCATAGCAATGAGAGCCTAGTAACTTTGTAGAGCAGTTAGCACACTCATTATCTTTACATTTAAAACCGGTCGTTAATGTCGTACTACTCAAAACCTACTTCCCTAGACATTTTATTATGTGTTACTTCACCAGCATTAAAAAATCCAACATTATTGAATTCAATTACCAGTAGGGTTTATTCATTAATTAACAATCTCAATATGTGATGCAGAGGACTTTCCGGTTATGTTATACAACATTAAATTAAAAAAAATATGTAACTATCTATTTCTAGTTAACTATAACTCTGCCAGACTCCACAATATCGTTAAAACGGCTCCCACAGACAGCAAACTCAAATAGGCCAACCCTAAAAAAGAATATTTACATAGGGTTATTAGCCAGCCCTGTCGATAGACACGCTTTTGCATACAAAACAGGTAAATAGGTATCCAAACAACTAGAACGATCAAAAGACCATCGACAAATGAAGCAATCGCACTATATCCAGCAAATTGCTCACCCATACCGTAAAATAGATTGGCAATCAATATACTTAAGCAGATAAAAGCATGGCTATGCAGCGCTACAATCAAGTGCTCCATATAAAGCCTGCGTTTAAAAATATATAGCACCCACAGCATCATGGCAAAAAATGGCAGCATGATGATTAATGTGGAAGGTAGTGCTCCCAGAAATGCTTTCTTAAATCGATTTGGGTCTTCAGTCACCCTCTCTACATTTTTATGGGCGCTCTCAACCTTCTTGTTAATCCACTCTTCCACAGAGCCAGGAAGCCATTTAACTTGTAAAAATTCTTTATCTAGTTCTGTAATGGTTTCATTTAGCCCCGAGGTAATTTTATCTTTTGTGAAGTTACCGGAATCAACTGAATCCCCTTTGTTACCACTCAGGTTATTATTAAGCTCATTTAGGTCTGTTTTAAGTTCAACTTGTTCTTTGACAAGATCAGATTCGAGCTCTTCCAGATTGACAACTAAGATGTTGTCATTTGCATGCTCTTGCTTAAGTTTCCGAATATTTTCTACGGCATCATCATAACCCTTTCCAGCAGACTCAACATCCACAGCTACAACTTCCGTGTTGTTAAAATTAATAGCCCAATCACTATTAATTTGAGTGACAAAAAAACTGGTAATACAAAGGAATATAAACAACCGCACGGGGCTTACATAGCGCACTCGGCGACCAGAGAAATACTCGGCAGTTAAGAAGCCCGGTCGAAAGAACAGAGAGGGCACTGTCTTCCATGTACGCGAGTCAAATGCCAATAGAGTGTCAAACAAGTCTCCAATAATAGAAGAAAAATGACGTACCATGCCTTTGACTGGCTGACCACATGCATGACAGTGAGGGCCTAAAAGCTCAGTTTCACAGTTGGCACAATGATTTAACTTTTGAGCTGTATGATTTGCAGATGCCGTACTACTCATTACCTATTACCCCTCGACATAAAAAAATTATCTGATTGACTCAGAACATACCCTCGCGCCCAAGTATTAATTAACGAGTCAAAATAGAATTTCCTCAGTTAGTAGAAGCCTGCTAATTATCCAGATTTTCAATTCGAATAAGAATTTATTTGTTGATTTACAGGATCCAGGGAGGAAAAAAAAGAAACGCGCCTATCTTAAGGCGCGTTTTGCAAGACTTTTGGCAGTAATTGCTGGGTATCAGTTATCCAGCAGGAAGCGAGCGATAGTTCGCAGACCATGCCCCTTGGCACCAGCGGCCCAAAGGTCATTGGCGCTAGGCTGGTAAGAGCCGGAGAGATCCATATGTACCCAGTTTCTCCCATATTCCGGTACAAACCGGGCAAGGAATGCAGCCGCAGTTGAAGCACCGGGTGTGCCTTCCAGGCCAATATTGGAGATATCGGCAAAGTTAGAGGGTATTTGCTCCAGGTGGAAAGGCTCCAGCGGTAAACGCCAAGCTCTCTCACTTTCCTGTGCAGCCGCATTCAGCACTTTTTGAGCCATTTTATCTTCGAAACTGAAGACAGAATTAAAATCGCGTCCCACAGCCATTTTGGCGGCCCCCGTAAGAGTGGCGGCATCCAAAAGACAGCGCGGCTTATCTTCCCCTGCGGCGAGTAGGCCGTCTGCCAATACCAGGCGTCCTTCCGCATCAGTATTCAATACTTCGACGGTAACACCATTCCTGTACTCAATAATGTCGCCCAGTTTAAAGGCATGGCCGGAAACCAGGTTTTCCGCACAGCAGAGGTACAGTTTCACCCTTTTTCCCAGGCCGCGAGCAATCGCCAGGGCGAGACCTCCAGTTACCATAGCGGCGCCGCCCATATCGGATTTCATGGTGGCCATGTTATTGGAGGGTTTAATGCTGTAACCACCAGAATCGAAGGTGATGCCCTTGCCCACCAGGCAGGTATCTACTGCCGCATCCGCATCGCCCGTGGGGTTGTAGTCGAGCTGTAGCATGACCGGCTCGCGTACACTGCCGCGGCCCACATTGTGGATACCGACAAAACCATCGCGCAGCAGATCATCCCCCGCTACTATGCGATAGCTAACCGCTTCTGGGGCAAGCGTTTGCAACATTTCCGCAGCGCTCTCCGCCAACACTCTAGGCGAGACATCATCCGGCGTACCATTGGTAATCTCGCGAACCCAGCGAGCGGCATTCTCACGTGCGGCCAGCTCTTTTAACTCCCCGGCATCCTCTGTAGCCCAGTCGATTTTATTGCTGACGCGCGGATTAAAATAACCAGCCCAGAAAGCCCAGCGGCTTTCGATATCCCAGCCCTCACCACTAAGCGCAACTTCAGTTACCCCCATACCATCGAGGCGTCGCGCCGCGCGTTGGGCCGCTACCAGTGCATCGCCTTTCGCTGCACCGATATGGATATGGGCTTCAAAGCCATTAAAACTGAGCAGCGCCGCCTCACCCCAGGGTTCCTCTGCAGTGCCTTCAATCAAATGAACGCGCATAACCTTTGCCATACAACACCTTTTTTTGAAACTTGTGTGCCAATTTTATTGGGATTCACGCTGCATTCTAACAGTACATCAAAAATACTCGACGATTGCGCCGCCACGATCACGACAGATAAACTGTCAGCAGAAACACAATAAACCTTCAGGAAGAAAAGATCTTAGGGAAAATACATGGCTGAATCCTGCCACTACCATTCCAGTGCCGATGCATCCTGGCAGTGCCAACCCTGTCAGCGCAAATACTGTAGCGAATGCATTCCGGGCTCCAGCGCCAATTATCAGGGCCTCGGTCCTGAGTGCCCACTGTGCCGAGACCCAGTGGAGTATATCGGCGCCAGTAACAGCGCCAAGCCTTTTTGGCAGATGGGCATTTTTTACTTTCTCTATGCCCTGAAACCCGGGCCCCTGGCGATTGTGGCTCTGGCGGCTGCGGCCAGTTTATTAATCTCGAGCCTGGGACCTTTAGCCATCGTAGTCATGGTGGGAATCGTTGCCCTGGTGAGTCGCTACAACCTACTGGTTATCGAGCGGCTCGCCAGTGGGCAGCTGGAAGCTCCGGAAATTGGTGATGCCCTGGACGGCAATAGCGCGCCGTTGTTTCTAAAAGTCATTGCGATGACCCTGGTTGCTGGTTTTGTCGGCTACAAGCTATTAGCCTTGGGCATGGGTGCCGTGCAGGTTTATGCCTTCGCCCTCTTCCTGTTTGCGCCAGCGGCGATGATTGTACTGGCCCTTGAGCACAGCCTGCGTGCGGCAATCAATCCTCTCAAGTTACTACAATTTACTTTGATTATCGGTTGGCCCTACTGGCTGCTGTGGATTACTACCACTGCAGTTTCCGCCGCGCCCAATTTACTAATGGCCATTGCCATTGAGAAGTTACCACCCTGGTCCCTGGCTCCGGTGATCGCGGCCACTACCACCTACTTCTATATCGTGACCAGCGCGATGATGGGTTATATCTGCCTGTCTCGGCAACAGAAACTGGGCATCCAGGCCGAGCT
Organism: Microbulbifer sp. THAF38; assembly: GCF_009363535.1. NCBI lineage: Bacteria > Pseudomonadati > Pseudomonadota > Gammaproteobacteria > Cellvibrionales > Microbulbiferaceae > Microbulbifer > Microbulbifer sp. THAF38. The sequence goes on along the minus strand of NZ_CP045369.1, from coordinate 425,065 downwards.
GGATGATGAAAGCACCTATATGGACGAGGAGGAATTTAACCGCGCACGTGCCCTGGCGGATGCACAAATATTAATGCGCGAGTCGAATCTGCCAGCCGCACGCCAGGCCCTGGTAGATGGACTTCGACGCCACCCCAATGACGAAGCACTCAACGAGCGCTACTACCGCTTACTTCTGGCAACCCAGGACCAAAAAGCCCTGCGGGAACTGGGTCCGCACCTGCTGGATAAGTTTGTACAAATCAACCGGCCACACAAAGCTGCAGAACTCTACCTGGCTACTGAGCCCACGCCGCCGATCACTAAACCCGAACTTCGCCACGCCCTGGCCAAAGTGCTCTATCAACAGCATAAATATCAGCAGGCCGCGCAATTGCTGAACAATCTGCACAAGGAAAATTATCCACAATTGGATGCCGCCTACTTGCTGCTCGCGCAGGTGTATATGGACGGATTGAGCCGAGAAGATCTAGCCAGGAAATTGCTACAGTTTATCAGGAAGAAATTCCCGAACACCCCTCTGGCCAATCAGATAGACGCTTTGTGGAAAGTATTAAACAGTTCAGAAAGTACACACTGATTTATTCACAAGAGTCCGCAAACAGGAAGTATGGGCCAACAGCGCGTTTCGAGTAAAAAGTAGCGCGCTTCGGTGACCAGTTTTCACCTCGTAAAATATCAGAACCACTCTTACCAGTGCTTCAAAGCCCTGTTCCATACATACAGGCAGCGGGCAAAGCCATTGTAGATTTTGTTAAGGCACCAACGCAGACCCGGTATTTTTGACAATCTTGCTTTCCACTGCTCACTGGGAGAATTCTCCCAGATGGCTATAAATGCTTCATAGCCCACCCGCAGATGCCCCTGTGTATCAATCACATGTAGGCGTTCCCGCACAAACTCCAGATCGACACTGAGCTGTTGTGCTTTGGCGTTATCAAGGTGCACATCTTCCCAGTCCACACCACATGTGGTGTTTTTTTTCTTCTGTGCACGAATTCCCGCATCGCATACCGGACAGGCAGAATTGTAGAAAACACGAATTTTCGTGGACATAAAGGAAACTCAGCGTTTGCAATTAGCGGGGATGCTCAATATCTGCGTGATCCACCAGCTCCCAGGGCAAGCCTTTGTTGCGGTAAATCCTCTTATTTTTATTTGGGTAATCGGCCACATCGTGATCCAGGCGTTGGCCTACCACGATACAGCGTAGAGTACCCTCGCCGGTATTTTTCATCACGTGGGGGAGACCATTGGCCGGGTAACCAATAAAGTCCCCTTCACTCACCGTATGGGTATCTTCACCAATTTGCACTGACGCCTGTCCTTGCAGGATATAGACACACTCATCTTCGAATTTATGGCAGTGATATTCAGTGGATTCATACCCAGGCTCTATTTCGATGATATGAAAACCAAAACCGCTTATCCCGGTAATATCCCCCCAGGGATTTATTACGACGCACAGCATTCGGGTTTAGGAAGTGCACCTTGTGCTCCCCTTCCATTTCCAGGATTTCTTTGTTTTTAATAATAGATTTATTCATTTGGCTCCCCTGCCAATTTGATCTTATTGATACTCACTGACGATTGTCCAGTTGCCAACGTATTCCAATATATAGACCGCTGCCTTCTAGGGCTGACCAGATATTTCCATCCCCTGGGTTAGCGCTTTCATCTCTCGCGCACGCCCTTCCTCCCCCAGGCGTCGGTAATAATTCACCAGAGCCATGCCCAACTTGGGTATCAGTGGATGTTGCACCCGCTGCGCAATTAGCCTGTTTAAAAGCTCTTCCAGCCAGGACCAGTTTTTCACTTCGGCGGCACGGCGCGCCATAAGCAGGCAGGCTTTGGCGGTGAGGGCGCGCGGTGTCTGCGTAGCTTGTCGATAGTTTCGATAACCAGCCTCAAGAATACGGGCATCGATGGCCGGGTTGGCAGCCTGGGCGAAGAGCGCCAGATTGGCGCGGTGATACGCCTCACTATCGGGATTAATCGCGGTCAATTCGATATAGCGCTGAATCAGAGCCAAATGATCGGGATACTGACGCACTGCCGCGGCCGCAGCTTCAGCGGCCTCAATCAACTTGCCCTCTTCCTGGAATCGGTCGATACGCGTCAGCGCGCTCTGTTGTGGCGAGGGTAATTCCTCTTCCTCCACCGGCATCTCCTTTAACGGTGGGCGCCAGTAAATCAGCATCAAGGCCAGGACAAATCCGGCCAACAAACCGCCGGTGTGGGCCCAATAGGCAATACCCGCATCCCCGTAAAAGTAACCGAAGATTTCCTTGCCCAGCCACAGAGGCAGCACCATTAAAGCTGGTGCGCTGAACTCGCCAAACATAAATCCAACGGTGTAGAAGAATCGCAAACGCCGCACGCCGTAGATAGCAACGAACATACCCATTATCGCTGACACGGCACCGGAAGCACCGACCATGGGTACATTACTGCCAGACTCCACCAGCATATGCAAACCAGCCGCGGCCAGGCCACCGAGTAAATAGAGGGCGATAAACCAGAGTCCGCCCAGAGCCAACTCCACCGACAAGCCAAACAACAACAAAAACACCATATTGCCGATCAAATGATCCCAGCTGCCATGTAGGAACATATGGCCGAGCATGCCGGCCACGCTGGGCTCCGCCGGGATCAGGCCCAAGGCCATGCTGCTGACTTGGTTGCGCAGCCCGGCAAAATGCAGGCGCTGTTGCAGCCACTGGCTCTGCCCTTCCTGTTTCAGCTTGGGCAGCAACCACTGGTGAAACTCCGTATTCCACAACAGTTCCCGGTAGACGAACTCCTCTCCCTCCACATCCATCTGCAGGCGCCACTCTGGGTGCTCCTCGTTGACGTAAACCAGAAAGCGCTGCTCTTCCAGGTCTGGCAGGTCACTGTCAAAATAATACTCTTCCGCCTGTTGCCAGCGGGCCTCATCTCCCCCCTGGTAAAATACAAATATCAACAGGTTGGCGAGGATCAGCGCGAAGCACATCAGTGGAGGGCGGCGCCAGTCTGGTTTATTTTGGATCGGGATTATCAGCACCGGCGTTTCCTTATAGATATTGCACGAGCGCCCGATAGCAAAACGCAGCAATAAAAAATGACAGGGATGAAGCCAACATTCTCGTCGGCTATTTGGAAAATACTACGCCTGTTTGCGGCAACTCAAGTCCAGTGCAGCCCGAGAGGCACTACTTCTTCTCGCTTTTCTCGTTTTTCTCATTTCTCTCGGAGTGGGCGATCAGCACCGGCGCATCCCAACTGCGCAGGTGCAGGTCTCGTTGCGGGAAAGGCACCTCGATACCCTTTTCACGGAACTCCCGCAACAACTCCAGATTGTAGAGTGCATAGGAGTCCCCCAGGGAGGTGACCATATTGCTGTTCACCCATACCACCAGTTTGAAGTTCAAGGCACTGTCGCCAAACCCCATCAGCCATACCTCAGTTTTACGCTTCCAGTCGGTATGGGTGATATTGACCCGCGAGGCGGCTTCCAGTGCAGCCTCGCGCACCAAATCCGGGTCGGAGGAATAGGAAACCCCAAAGGACACATGGATACGGCGCACCGGGTCATCCAGGGTATGGTTAATCACCCGCCCCGCCACAAACTCCGTATTCGGCACCAGGATATCCACATTGTCGCGGGTGGTGATGCGTGTGGAGCGTACATTGATATCGCGGATACGGCCAAAGACACCGGACTCCAACTCCACCAGGTCGCCCACCTTGAGCGGTCGCTCAAACAGCAAGATCACCCCCGAGATAAAATTGGAGAAGATCGCCTGCAAACCAAAACCAAGCCCCACCGATAAAGCACCGGCCACCAGTGCCAGCTTGGAGGTGTCCAGGCCGAGCATGCTCAATACTATGATCAGGGCGACACCGATATAGGTGTAATGCAGTACCCGGCTCAGGTTGTACATGGAGGATTCGCTGGCGTGCTCCCTGCGCACGAGTCGATGCAGGAAGGCGCGAGTCAGCATCGATAGCAACCATGCACAGACCAGCACAAACACCATCTTGGCAATCAGGCGTAGCGTGATCGGATTTTGCGCGATGGTAAACAGCTGGTAGTCCGCCAAAGTACGCCAGCGCTTGTATACCTGGCGGCCTGTCAGGGCCAGGCGCTCACGCACCGTGGCCCACCAGCCCTGGCGTTCGCGGTAGACTTCCAGCTGGGCTTTTTCGTAGCGCTGGATATCCTGCTCCAGGTCGTTGGCCCGGGCCAAACCGCTGCCAATCCGCTCAAAGTAAGCCCACCAACGGCTCAGGTCGGCGTTTTCCTCCTCATCGCGCCAGGCCACTACCTGCCGCTGTCGAATGGCCAGTTCCCGCGAAGTACTCTCAATCACCGCATTGGCGTTCTCCAGCAGCTCACGGCTGACAACCAGCGTCTCCTCTTCATTCTTGGGATTCAATACGCGGTTGATGGACTGCAGCAGCTCACTCTTGCGCTTGCCCAGATGCTCCTCCAGCAGATCCACCTCCAGCTGCATCAGGGTGAGATCCTTTTTCATATTGACGTCGGGATCGGTGGAGGGCTCGGTGGAGCTCTGAATACTGGTGCGGGTAGTGGCAATGCGCTCGATTTTTTTCTCGCTATCGGTGATAGATTTTTTCAGTTTCTCGGCGTCTTTTTCACTGAAATGCAGGTCTTCGAGCATGCCCCGCAACTTGGTTTCCGCCAGATCAATTTTCTCCTGCCAGGTGCCGAGGAACTCATTCACCGTTTCCAGCTGCTCAATAATATTCAGGTGATTAATCTGAGCCAGCAACAGCGCTTGCGCCGCCTCGTCCTCTTCATCCCCTTTGGCATCGCGCAGCACAATGACCTGCTTGCGCAGCTGCGCCAGGGATTGTGCGCGACTTTCCCGTAGCTGGCGCGCCTCCAACTGCACTCCACTTAAACGGCGCTGACCCCGGCTGATAGCAGCATCGGCACGGGCCCAGTCGAGTACGGTAGGCTTTTCCGGAAACTTCACATCCGGCATCAGCTCAACTTTTAAGTACTCCTGGCGCTTATTCCAGGTGACCTCCACCCCCTCCAGGCTCTGGGTGATTTTCTTGGCACCTTTTTGCAGCGCTTCGTCATCTTTCGGCACTTCCTGCTGCCACTCCTCCCAGCCTTTCTTTAAGGCCAGCAGCCACTCCCGCCGCTGTTCCGGTGATGCGCTGGTCCAACCGGTCCACCAGTCTGCAGAGGGGTCGGCGAACTCGGGAACTACCGGTTTGAATTCCTTGGGTTTGGAGCCCGGCAGCTGGGCGCTGGCCGCCAGGGAAAACAGGGCGAGAAAAATCAGGCAGAGAGCGAGCGAAAAAAAGTGGGGTAATCGGTGCTCGGAGCGAGTCTTATGCTTTTCAAAATAATAAGAGTAACCACCAGCGCCCAGCATAGAGTACACATCTGTCCGTGAAGCAGTATCTGCGAGGGGAAAGCCTGCCCTTAAGGGCATATTCCTTGAGTGTAGCCGAGAGCCGCCTGGCTCCCGCCCCAAGAGCTCAAAGAAAACTCAATAACGTCTGCGCCCATAGCCACGCATACAATTGAGGTACTGCCTTCGGTAGGCTCGCGTACTGGTCACCGACGCTCTGCCGAGTTGGTGCGTACTTCTCACCAAATTGGCAGCCCTGGTTTGACAAAAGACTTCCCGACGGCCGAGATTGCGGCCGGAGCGGCGTACACCGCGTGAATGCCGTAGCTGGCTGACGTTACGGGAGGATTCATACTTAGGAGGGTAAGCTCGGGAAGTCTCGTATTGAGGTGGGTAAGTGCGTTCTGACGGATAGGTACGCTGTGAAGGATAGGTACGCTGAGAAGGATAGGCCCGTGAGTAAATTCTCTCCCCGGACTCTAGGGGGTTGCGGCTGTAATTGCGCCAGTTAGCCGGCGGTGTCACCACCACAAATTGATTGTCCTTTGGGTCAAATTCGAAGAAGGTGCCATTGCCAGCCCGTCGATAGTCCTTGCCATCGAGGTAGAATGAAGTCCCCATAGGAACTTCCGGTACTTTGGCTCCCAGTGGCGGCTCCACGCGGGTATAGCCATCTGGCCCCTGCCGGTAGAAGTTTCCGTCTACGTAGAAATAGATCTCATTATTGGCTTCGATAAGGCGCGCCCCGTCTGGAAGGCGCACCATCTGCGTCTCCGCTAGAGGTGCTGAGGTCATTGTCAGTAACAGCAGCGCGAACAGGAAACGCATAAGACACCTCGGCGAGCAAGTAAATGTCGCAGAAGTGTATTGTCATGGAACTTTGTTCCCCAATTTAATTTATGGGGACTGCAACCGATAGGTCGGTCAGGTTCCGCTCACAATATTGGTGCCATCCTCATCGCGCACCACTTCCGAGAGTATCTTCACGTCCTGCCCCGACTGCAGACGCTCGGCGCCGCGCACAACAACCCGGTCACCACTATCGAGGTCGCCGTAAACAGCAATCCATTCTCCATCGCCGCTGCCAACACGAACGGTGAGTCGCTCAGCTTTGTCTTCTTTATCTATACGGTAAACGAAGGTTTCACCATTGCGCAGCACCAAGGCATCCCGTGGTACCGCCATGGTGGCGCTAACTTCAGAGAGAGGCACAGCCACTTGTACCGGCATCCCCACGATCCAGTCCCACTGTTGCGTGCTGTTACGAGGCAACTGCACCATCAGCTTGACCCTGCGCGAATTGTCACTGGCTACGGGGACAAACTGGCGCACCTGGCCGTTGATGATCCGAGCACTGACGCTCTCGTCCTCGGATAGGGATACCGCATCACTGCGCACTGCAATGCTGTCTCCGGCGTCGATCAGGGGCAATGCGGCCAGAGGGATATCCGCTTCCACTTCCAGTTGAGACATATCCAGGGCACGCAGCAACTCGGAGCCAGTGCGTACATACTCCCCCGCCTGTAATTCGCGGCTCACCACCAGGGTGTCAAAGGGAGCATCGATGGTAGTTTTACCAAGCTCGTAGGCACGTCTGTCCCGCTCAATTTGTGCAGCCAAGAGATCCTGTGCCATAGCCTCGCGTTCGGCTTGCTGCTCCTCCAGCGCCGCGCGCGAAGTGCTATTGCTTTCCGCCAGCTTGCTCAAACGCTGCAGCTGCGCATCCAGATAGGTGAGACGCGCCTGTAACTGGGCAATGCGGCTCTCGCTATTGCGCAACTGTAGGCGCCAGTGGGTCCCATCCAGCTGTGCCAGGCGTTCCCCTTTCTTTACCAGACTGCCGGGCTCGGCGACAAACTCCAGCGCGCCATCCAGCTCCGAGGAAATGCGAATATCGCGGCGGCTCACCACCTGCCCGGCGGACCACTGGCTCGGCGCCATCTGGCGGGTCTCGGCCCGATCTACGGTTACCGCTACCGTGCCATTCTGGGCCAGCGTCGGCCCCACAAAGGCGATGGACAGGGCAACACCGGCTAGTAACTTCTTCATTGGGAACTCCTCAGGGCCAGTTTATGGCGCAGCCGGCTGAATTGCGGCAGGGGCAGATGACCGGTCTGTAACAGCGCCGGCAACAAAATCAAAGTAAACAGGGTACTAACCGCCATACCACCGACGATTACGGCGGCCAGACCGCGGTAAATCACACTGCCTTCCCCCGGCGCCACCAGTAGGGGCAACATGCCGAATACGCTGGTCAAGGTACTCATAAAGATCGGTCTTAAACGCAGTCGAAGTGCCTGCTCCACCGCTTCTACTCGGCTGGCACCAGCGCCTTCCGCTGCGCGGGTCTGATGCACCAGCAGAATGGCGTTATTCACTACCAGCCCCAGCAGGATAACGAAGCCGATCATGGTAAGCAGGTCGAGGGGCTGGAAGCTGATCAAGTTCAGCAGCTGCAGTGCCAAGACCCCACCGACGGTAGCCAGCGGCACCGTTAACAGTACCAGGCCGGCATCGCGCAGTGAGCGGAACAGGGCGCTCATCAGCAGGAACAAGATCAACAAGGCCAATAAGAAGTTTTGCGATAGAGAAATCAGGGCCTTATCCAAATCGCTGGCGTTCCCCCCCACCAGGATACTGCCATCATCGGGCAGAGCCTCACGGATCTTTGGCAACACATCCTCCTCTAGCTGGGCACGCACTTCCTCTAGAGAGATATCGTCCGGCGGCACAATATTTAGAGTGATGGTGCGGCGACCATCCACCCGGCGCAGATTGCCAGGGCCCACGGTACGCTCCACACTCGCCAACTGGCTCAACGGCACCACCTCACCGCGCGGGGTGACCAACGGCGTATTCTGCAACTGCTCCGGTGTGCTCCAGGGCTGAGCCCTGAAAATTACATCCAGGCGTTTTTCGCCATCGAAGTATTCCCCCACGTAGAGACCGTTGCCGAGGGTACGAATCAGGCCGCCCATATCCTGACGATTCCAACCCTGCTCCAGCATGGCGCGGTCGTTGGGTCGCACCGTCAGCTCGGGTTCCGAAAGTGACAGGCCCGGATTGGTCTGTACCGGCGTACCCGGCATCACCTCCTCCATTACTTCCACACCGCGGGCGGCAGCGCGCATCAGACCATCGGCGTCGCGGGACTGCAGGTGCAGGGCGATGCGGCGATCACCACCGAATTGGCCAAATAAATTTCCACGCGCGGCGAAACCCTGAAAATCTGGAATATCCACCAAGATTTCCTCTCGCAACAACCTTTCCATCTCCTTGGCCTGATCCATGTCCTCAACGCGCACGCCCATAGTGCCACCGTGGGGCCAGGTAATGATGTAGTAGTTCTTCAGGGCCGGATCGCGCTCACCACTCATATAGGGTGCCATACGCCGGTCCAGCTCGTTGACGATATCCTTTTCAATGGTTTTGGTATTAGTCGACGAGGGGAAATTCATCCACACATCCACCGCATCGCGTTTTACCGGCGGTAAATAATCGAGATTGGGTAATAGGAAATAAGTCGCAGCGATGGGCACCAGCAGAAAACCACCGATCACCTGCCAACGGCGTGCACGGGTGCTAGTCAGTGCCATAACCCGTGTGGTTATTTTTTCCCACACATGAGCCAGTCGGTCCTCACTGGAAATTGGCGGCAGCCATAGTTTTGCCGCCAGCGGCACTATGGCAATGGCGGCTAGTAGGGAAAACACCACCGCTACGGCAATGGTCAGGGCCAGATCACCAAAGACTTGCCCCTCGACACTGTTGAGGAAAAATACCGGCAGGAAGATCGCCACGGTGGTGGCAGTACTCGCCAGCAATGCGCCCCAAACCTGCCCGGCACCCTGCTCCGAGGCTTCCTCGGGAGCGAGACCTTTTTCCCGCAGGCGCACAATATTTTCCAGCACCACAATCGCCGCATCCAGCACCATACCAGTGGCGAAAGCCAGCCCCGCGAGGGATATCACATTCACACTGCGCCCGGCCGCGGACAAAACGACGAAAGTGGAAAGCAGAGAGATGGGAATAGCTGCAGCAACGATTAATGTCGCACGCATACGCCGCATAAACCACCAGAGCACCCCCACCGCCAGCAGTATGCCCAATATCAGGTTGCCGCCTAAAAGATTTAGAGCGCGGTAAACAAACACCGAGGCATCGAAAGACTGTACCAACACCAGCTGTTCGTTTTTCAGTTTTGTCGCATTCAGCTCCGCGACCTTCTGCTTTACCAACTCCAGAGTGGCGAGCATATTGGCATCGTTGGTGCGGTTAATGCGCATGGATACCGCAGGATTACCGTTCTGCGTGGTTACCCCACGGGAATCAGATGGCCCCACACGCACCTCGGCAATATCGCCGAGTCGTACCGGCTGGCCATCGCGCCACTCCAACACCAGCTCAGACAGATCTGCCGGCTTGTATTCACCAACGAAACGCAATGTGTATCTACGGCGTCCTACATCGGTAAAACCCCCGGAAACATCCCGCGCTGAGGCCAGCTGGCGACTGATCGCCGGTAACTGAATGCCCAGGTCGGCCGCCTTCCAGGGATCAAAAATAACCTGTAATTCTTCTTGCGCAGCACGACCAGACTGGGCCTCCACACTGGAAACACCGGGTACGGACTCCAGTTCAGGCCGCAACACATCCTCGATCAGACCTGCGTAATCATCCAGGTGGTTCGGATTTCCAGGTAGCTTCTGCAAAAAGAAATAGGTGAGTGCAGTGGCATCACCGCCCCAACCGCCAAGCATCACCCGCGGCGGCTCCGCATCCCGGGGCAGAGGCGGCAGACTACTCATGCGGCTGATTACATCAATTAGCACCTTGTTCATATCGGTGCCCATAGTGAATTCGAGATTCACCCAGGCGCCTCCCCTGCCGGCATTGACCTCCATGGTTTCCAGGCCAGTGAGGCCCTGGAGCACCGATTCGATCGGCTCGACAATTTCCGCTTCCACCTCTTTTGGCGCAGCAGCACGCCAGCCGGCCTGGATGGCAATACGCGGGTTTTCAATATCGGGGAAAAGCTGTACCGGTAGGCGACTGGCGAGAAATGTTCCCAATAAAACGGCGAATACCACTGCCACACCAGCGGCGGCAGGATTTTTAATAGCGGCTTTTGTCAGCGCCATTCCATAGGCCCTTATTTTGTTTTTTACGATTAAGCTGGCAATGACATAGACGAGTCCTTATCTATTTCACTGTCTCCGGGAAAATACTGGCGCAGAGTCATAAATCTGCTGCTACTCCGCCGACCCGTGCCCAGTTTTATTCTCACTGAAAAGCGCAAAATTTTTGTGAAAAAACTGCGTATTTCTGTCATTCAAGCCCTGAGCCAACAGCCGCACTCTCCTGTGCGTACGATCTGCCCACCGGTGGAGACCGGCGGGAGGTGAAGGAAGACTAATGCAATAGGAATCGCAAACAAGGGCGTTGCGACAAAGTGTCGGGAATTTTCGATCAGGCCATGAAGGGAATTTTTACCCCCGCAGGAGCCGAAAATGTCTCAGAGAAAATGCTGCACTTTACTCTTATAGCTACGGCTCATTTTCAGACACTCGCCACTATCCAGCACCAAGTGATACTCGCCATTAATATGCGCGCGAATTTCCCGCACACGGCTTAAATTCACGATAGTCGAGCGGTGAATACGCTGGAATAATTTAGGATCTAGCTGCTGCTCCAATTCCTTCATGGTAATGCGCATCACATGGGTTTCCCCCTGGGCGTGCACACACATGTAGTCCCCGGCGGCATCGATCCAATCGATTTCCCGTGCCGGCACCAGGGTAATCTTTCCCGAATCCTTCACCGCAATTTTGTCCGGGTAGGCGCTGCCGGCAAACTGGCCACTGACCAGTTTCTGCTCCAGCGCCTCCGGGGATTCTTTCGTCAGATCCGCCACCGCCTCCAGCAGTTGCTCGCGCTGCATGGCGATATCCGCAGTGGCCATTTTTTCCCGCGCACGAGTCAGAGCCAACTGCAGTCGCTCCTCTTCGATGGGCTTCAAAACGTAATCCACCGCGTTGACTTCAAAGGCCTCCACCGCGTACTGGTCATAGGCCGTCACGAACACTACCTGAGGCAGTTTTTCCAGGGGGATCTGTTGCACTAATTGCAGGCCGTTAACCCCCGGCATCTGGATATCCACAAACGCTACATCCGGGTTTAGCCTCAGGATAATTTCCAGGGCCTCGCGGCCGTTACCGCACTCGGCGACCACATCGACACCGGGCATTTGCTCCAGCCGCAGGCGTAGGCCGCGGCGCGCCAGAGGTTCGTCATCGACAATTACTGCGGTCAGGTTCTCAACTGCACTCATCTCGTTATTCCTGTTCATAGGGAATGCGAACATTCACCGATAACCCGCCCTCAGGGCGGTTGCGGAAACGCACTCTCTGATCATCGCCGTACAGAGCCCGCAGGCGCTCACAGGTATTGCGAATACCAACACCGTAACCCTTGCCTACCAGACGCAGCTCCTCTTCCGGCATACCCGGACCATTGTCGTTCACTTCGAGCAATAGCTCCCCCGCGAACACCCGCGCCTTGATATTGATCTCTCCACCGCTTTCCAATTGGGAGATGCCGTATTTAATCGCATTTTCCACCAGGGGTTGCAGTAGCAAACTGGGTACCAACGCCTGGGGCGACTCTCCCTGCAAATCCAGGCGCACGCCGAGGCGATCGGCAAAGCGCACTTTCTCGATATCCAGGTACAGCATCAGCGCCTCCACCTCTTTGGCCAGCGTGACCTTCTGCATGGGGTCGTTATCGAGGGAGTGACGCAGGAACTGAGACAGGCGCGTGACCATATTGTTGGCGGTGCGCCCGTCGTTATCCAGAATCAGCGTGGAGATGGCATTGAGCGTATTGAAGAGGAAATGGGGATTCAGCTGGTAGCGCAGCATTTTCAGTTGAGCCTGGTGTGCCATGGATTCTGCACGCAGAGCCTTGGCCCTCTGGGTCTGTGAAGACTGGTAGTACTTGATGCCGTAATAAAGCGCCGCCCAGGTGGTGAGAATCAGGAAGGAATAGGAAAACCAATACATGGCCAGCACCGCCGGGTGCTCATCGCTCTCCTTGCCATAGAGCCACAGGGAACCACCAAACTTGATTGCCGCCCACACGGCAGCGGCGGAAAGTACCAACAATAGTGAGCCGAAGAAGCGGGTGGCCGGTGGCTTGTTCCATAGGCGCTGGAAGCCGAAACGCATGACCTCACTGAGGAATATCCCGGCGACGGTGGCCACAGCGATATAACCCGAGTGGATCCAGTGGTCCTTCACCCAGAAAAAACTGCCGACAAAAGTCAGCAGGGTGTAGCCGGCCCAACCGCTGAGTTGCAGGGCCCAGTATTGGGACCTGTGACTCGACAGGTGTTGTGAGAGCCACTGAAATGCTTTGTTTCCCATAATCTCCCGCTAGAGGCGTGAAAAAATAACGCCGATTTGACACTTTTGTATGGCTTCATACTAAATGGCGCCGATCGCCGGCGAAACACCAACCGGCGCAGCACAGGGACAAACTGCCGCATGACACACTGGTTATTCAAATCCGAACCCGATGAATACAGCCTGCAAGACCTCGCCGCCGAAACCAGTGGCAGCGGCCGCTGGGATGGTATTCGAAACTATCAAGCGCGCAACTTTCTGCGCGATCAGGTCGCCGTAGGCGATGGGGTGCTGTTCTATCACAGCGCCTGCAAGGTGCCGGCGGTAGTGGGCACCGCCGAAGTAGTGCGCGCCGCCTATGCGGACCCGGCGCAATTCGACCCCGAGAGCAAGTACTTCGACCCCAAGGCCAGCCCCGATAATCCGCGCTGGTTCTGTGTGGACCTGACCTGGCGCAGCGAATTTAAGCGTCCTGTGCCCCTGGCAGAAATCAAGCAAGATCCACAGCTGGCGGAGATGGTACTGGTCAAGCAGGGGCGCCTGTCGATACAACCCGTGCGCCAGGAGGAGTGGGATTACATCGTGAAATTGGGCGGGTAAAACTAGAACGGGGCGGCAAGATGCCGCCCCGAAGTGATTTATCCAGCTTACGGTTGTGCGTCCCCACCGGGCTCGCCGCTCCGCTGGGTAGGGCTGCGCCCCACGTTGTACCAGTCCAGTTTGCGGGTCAGCACCATGGTGCAACCGAGCACTCCGAACACTAACAGCGATCCCATCAACAGGGCGTAGTCCTCAGCGCTCAGTAGGCCATACAGGAGTGCATATAAGGCAGCCAACAGCCCGGCGAAGCCCAGTCCTCGCTGCCAGCTGCGCAATACCGCACTGGTATAAAAACCGATCAACCCCACGCAAGCCGCGGCGGAAATCATATAGGCTTTGACGAAGGCGATATGCTCTGACAGTGACAACAGCAGCAGGTAGAACAACGCCAGCGCCAAACCTACCAGGGCATACTGTACCGGGTGCACCGCCAGGCGCTTGAGTATTTCAAATAGGAAGAAGGTGGCAAAGGTCAGGGTGATAAACAGCAACGCATATTTGATCGCGCGATCTGTTTTTAGGTATTGATCCACCGGGTCGAGGAAGCTCACACCAAAGCGGCGATTAGTCAGGTTGTTACAGTGATCTTCCCCATGACAGCGCTGCAGTATCTCCTCCAAATTAGTGGCGAAAAAGCTGGTCTGCCATTCCGCAGTAAATCCTTGATCGTTTAAATCTCTACTACTGGGCAGGAAGTTGCCAAAAAAGCTCGGATGCGGCCAATCGGCCCTCATCACTACGCGGCTGTCACGGCCCACCGGCACCAGGCTGAAGCGCTCGGTGCCCTGTAATTTGAGATCGAAGGCAAACTCCAGGGTTTGGCCCCCCTCTGAGTCCAACATTGGCAGCATAGCGTGCACACCATCACCAAGAATCGGTGCGCGACTGCCCGGGGCAAACTCCAATGTCTGGTTGTTCAGACGCAACTTCAGGTCATTGCGGATACCGCGAATATCGTTGATACCTACCGATAAATAAGGCGTGCTGAAACGGTACTGGTCAAGATTGGCCCCCAGCCCCATTTTGTCCGGCACTTTGAACAGACCACTCACCTTGCTGTCACTGTGGTAAAGGAGCGCTTCGTAGATGCCCCGTGCACGCCGCTCGGTGGTCAGGTCGGAGTTGAAGACGAAGCGCTCGGGAAGGAAATACAAATGGCCGCGCTCTTCCCGCTGCTCCTTGTGCCTCTCACCGGTTTTTTCATTGGTCATCCACTTCCAGTATTTCTTCACGTAGGGCACCACCAAAATGGGCCCGGTAATTTGCTGGTTGAAGCTGGAGCTGCGGGCGATATCGTTTATCACCCCATCCTGATAACGCTTTCTCTCATTAATCAGGCCATCGATCATGGTCAATGGAATCAATAGCAGCAGAATCAAAATGGCAATAGCGCCCAATTTAAAAGCCAGGGCTCGGTTCATGGTTCAGACCTCGGTATCCAATTTCGATAACCTCAGTCTGAGCTGCGAATATGGATTGCCGATGGAGGCAATATGGAAAGTCTGGGGAGATTGTGTGGGGCCAGTGGAAAGTAACCTTACCCATCAGGCAGCGGGCAAATTCAGACTGACCTCAACGCCACCCGACACATTGCGGATCGACAGAGTACCGCCGTGTAATTCCGCCACTTCCTCAACAAAATTGAGTCCCAGCCCAGTACTCTTACGCCCGCCACCAGGACGTGGCAGCGAATAAAAACGTTCGGTAAGGCGCGTTAAGGCATACTCCGGGATCGCCTCGCCCTGATTGAACAGGCGCACAGTGATCCATTCACCACAGCGCTCGGCGTTGATGCGAATCAGGCCACCCTCTGGAGTGAAATCCAGCGCGTTGTCCAGTAGGTTGGCCAGGGCCTGCCGCAGCAGAAAGCGTTCGCCGTACAGCTGCAGTGCCGGTGCCAGCTCTTGCTCCACACACAGCTGGGCGGCGTCAATTCGCGCTCGCTGAGCCTCGATCAGCTCCTCAACGAGCGGTGCCAGCGCTATCGACACTCGCTCCTCCAGCCCCTGGCGCTGCTCCACCTGAGCCAGGTGCAGTAGCCGCTCGCTTAACTGTTGTAAACGCGCGGCCTCCCGCTGGATATTGTCCACAAAACGCTGATGCTGTTCGGCAGGCATATTGCTATCGAGCAGTTCGGCGGCACCGCGAATGGCCGCCAAGGGGCTCTTTAATTCATGGGTCAGGGTGTGCACATAGCGCTCCACATAGTCCCTACCCTCAAGTTCGCTGCGCATCTGCTCCACCGCCACGGCTAACTGCCCCAATTCGCCACTGGGCAACCGCGGTGGTTTTACCCTCTGGCCCGCACTGGCGGCCTGGGCATAATCGGTCAATTTCCCCAGAGAGCGGCTGAGCCACCAGGACAGCAGTGCGCCCACCAGTAAACCGAGTACAACCAGCCCAGATCCCAACCAAATCAAGCGCCGCTGCGAGCGCTCGATATAGGGCTGCAGGGTTTGATTGGGCTTGGCCACCGAAACCACACCAATAATCCGCTCGCCGTCACGGATTGGTGCCGCCACATACATGACAGAAGAATCAGGGTTATTGGGGTCTTCGCGGGTGGATCGGGCGCCGTAATCGCCGCGCAGTGTCAGGTAAACATCGTTCCAACGGGAGTAATCCCGCCCCACCGCGAGGCCACTGGAGTCGAGCAGTACTGTGCCGCTGGCATCGGTGACATAGATGCGGTGATTGACTTGGCTCTTGGTATGCCCCCAGATACTCGCCTCGGGCCGGCGGCGACCGTAGGCTTCGAGCACTTCGGGTA
Source organism: Microbulbifer sp. THAF38 (assembly GCF_009363535.1). Taxonomy (NCBI): domain Bacteria; kingdom Pseudomonadati; phylum Pseudomonadota; class Gammaproteobacteria; order Cellvibrionales; family Microbulbiferaceae; genus Microbulbifer; species Microbulbifer sp. THAF38. Next base: position 408,917 of record NZ_CP045369.1, on the reverse strand, counting down.
AGTGGCTCTGGGCCAGGTTACCGGCGATGACTGGGTCGCGCAGAATTTCCGCCAGCAGGTTGGCGGTATCCACCAGAGTCTCCTCGGTGGACTGACGCACGCCGGGGCGGATCTCATCCATCACCGTGCTCAATACAAACCAGCCGGCCAACCCGACAAACAAAAAGTAGACGGCAAAAATGCGCACCCAAAGCGGCATATTATTGCTCCGGGCAGCAGCTGTATCCCAAGCCGCGGTGGGTCTGGATTGGTTTGGACTCCGGTGCTATCTCGCGTATTTTTGCCCGCAGCCCTTTGATATGGCTGTCGATATTGCGTTCATACCCCACTTCCAAAGCCACCCCCAAAGCATCGAGCAATTGTGCGCGGGAAAACACCCGTCCGGGCTGGGCCAGTAAAGTTTCCAAAAGGCAATATTCGTGGTGGGTCAGGGGCAATAACTTTTCATGGAAGTGAATTTGGTAACTCGCCGGATCGATACGGAATGGGCCTTTGGGCTCCGGCAGCTCAGCTCTGTCAGCGCGCGGCGCCATCCGTTTGAGGATCGCTTTTACCCGCGCCGCCACTTCCCGCGGGCTGAAAGGTTTCACCACATAATCGTCGGCGCCAATTTCGAGCCCCACGACTCGGTCTATTTCCCCGTTGCGCGCGGTGAGGAATATCACCGGCACTTCGGAAAAGCGTCGCAACTGTTTGCAGGCTTCGAAGCCACTGATATCCGGCAGCCCCACATCCAGAATCACCAAGTCGAAAGGCCCACCTTCGAGTAGTGCCAACGCCTCGCCGGCAAGCGTAACCCAATGGGTGGTAAAGCCCTCGGCTTGCAGCGCGTAAATCAGGGTATCGGCTATTGCGCCTTCGTCCTCGACGATCAATATTCTTGGCATGGAACCCTAAGCTCAAATTCCACCAGTGTATCTATTTTTGCCGCTCGGGAAGTGCTCACTCAAATAAAATCCACAATTTCATCCAAGGGTTTTCTGCCGATAGCCGGCACCTGAGCACCCTCGGCGGGCAGCCCAGCCACCAGAATCATATAGGGCTTTTCCTGCACGGGGCGACCGAGAATTTCATTGAGAAATTTCATTGGGCTGGGGGTGTGAGTCAGGGTCGCCACTCCAGCATTGTGCAGGGCGGCAATCAACATGCCCGTGGCGATACCCACCGATTCCGCGGTGTAATAGTTTTTTAATCGTTCACCATTTTCCGCATTGGAAAACTTCTTCAGAAAAATTGCGATCAGGTAAGGGGCGGTTTCCAGGAAGGGCTTGTGCGCATCGGTTCCCAGGGGTTCCAGTGCGTTGAGCCACTCCTCCGAGGCGCGGCGCTGGTAAAACTCGCGCTCCTCCTCTTCCGCCGCCAGGCGGATACGGCGTTTAATCTCAGTATTTTCAACGACGACAAAATGCCACGGCTGCCTATTGGCCCCGCTGGGAGCACTACCGGCTGCACGCACGGCGTCTTCGATAACCTCGCGGGGCACCGGTTTCTCCGAGAATTCCCGTACCGAGCGGCGCCGGCGCATCAGGCGGAAAAAGTCCCCTGCGCGACGGCGCATCTCATCATCGCCAAGGTAGGTAAAGTTCAGGGGCTGGAAAGTTTTATCGGGCACCATAGTAAGCCCTTTAAACCACGCCTTTGGTCTGTGCGACCAATACGCTAATTAATGACAGCAGGGTTAGCACCACCAGTAACATGACAAACAGCAACCAGGGGCGGAAGGGTTTGCGCTCCACCTGATTCACACCGCTTTGCAGATACTGATCGACCCGGGCCTGGTCTTCCTCGGAGAGTTTCTTTTGAGAGATATCGGTCATTGGCTGTTTCGCTCTTTATTGTTATTCCCTGAATAGTTATGACCCGAGTGTAGGAGAAAGCGAAAAACGACTCCATAAAAAAAGCCCCGCGATGCGGGGCTTTTTTAAAGTCCGGTGAAAGGGCTGTTAAAACAGTTCCTCCTCCAGGTCCATCAGCGTGGCGCTGCCGGCGTTTACGCTGCCGGCCAGTGCCTGGGTGCGCGGCAGTAAGCGCGCAAAGTAGAAGCGTGCAGTTTTCACCTGGCCCTTGTAGAAGCTGTCCGCCTCCTGCTTGTCCAGCGCTACTGCAACCACCTTGGCCCACATAAATGCGTAGGCCACATAGCCAAATAGATGCAGGTATTCCACCGAAGCTGCACCCGGCGCGTGGGGGTCTTCCTTGGTGGCTGCGATCATCTTCTCGGTGGCCTCGCGCAGGCGCTGCAACTCGACTGCCAGCGGCTGTACAAACTCCGCCATCGCCTCGCGATCAACCTGGCTTTCGATAAACTTCTGTACGTCCGCGGCAAACAGCTCGAACAGAGCGCCACCGCTGGCGACGGTCTTGCGGCCCACCAGGTCCAATGCCTGAATACCGTTGGTGCCCTCGTAAATCTGGGTGATACGCACATCGCGCACCAGCTGCTCCTGGCCCCACTCGCGGATATAGCCGTGGCCGCCGAAGACCTGCTGGCCGATTACGGTGCAGTCGAGGCCCATATCGGTGGTGAAGGCTTTGGCCACGGGAGTCAGCAACGCCACCATAGCCTCGGCGTTTTTCTTCTCTTCACCTTCGCCGAACTTGGAGATATCCAGCCACTGTGCCACGTAGGTGGATAGGGCGCGACCGCCGCCGACCAGCGCTTTCTGGGTGAGCAGCATACGGCGCACATCGGGGTGCACGATAATCGGGTCAGCCGCTTTTTCGGGCTGCTGGGCACCGGCAGGGGAACGGCTCTGGATACGATCACGGGCGTATTCCAGGGCGTTCTGGTAGGAGCGATCAGAGGCGCCGAGGCCCTGGATACCCACACCCAGGCGCTCGTAGTTCATCATGGTAAACATAGCGGCGAGGCCCTTGTTCTCCTCACCCACCAGCCAACCCTGGGCACCGTCGAAATTCATCGCACAAGTAGCGGAGGCTTTAATGCCCATCTTGTGCTCGATGGAACCGCAATTAACGTTATTGCTCTCACCGACGCTGCCGTCTTCGTTCACCTTGTACTTCGGCACCAGGAACAGGGAGATGCCTTTAGGGCCCTTGGGTGCGTCCGGCAGCTTGGCCAGTACCAGGTGAATAATATTTTCGGACAAGTCCTGGTCACCACCGGTGATAAAGATCTTGCTGCCGCTAATGCTGTAACTGCCATCTTCGCGGGGCTCGGCCTTGGTGCGGATAATACCCAGATCGGTGCCGGCGTGAGGCTCGGTCAGGTCCATAGCACCGGCCCAGGTGCCCTCGTACATCTTGGGCAGGAATTTCTGCTTCAGTTCTTCACTGGCATGGGCATCGATTGCCAGGCAGGCACCGTTGGTCAGTACCGGGTAGAGCGCGAAGGAGATATTGGAGGCGTTGATCATTTCCTCAACCTGGGCACCCAGCATCTTCGGCATACCCATGCCGCCGTACTCCGGGTTGCCCAACAGCGCGCCCCAGCCGCCCTCACAGAAAGTGGCGTAGGCTTCTTTGAAGCCCGTGGGGGTGGTCACAACGCCTTCGTTCCAATGGCAACCCTCTTCGTCACCGCTGCGGTTGATCGGGTCCAGGGTGTTGGAAGCCAACTTGGCCATCTCTTCGAGAATCGCATCTGCGGTTTCGCGATCCACAGCTCCGGCCAATCCGGGCAGTTCCGCCCAGAGTTTTTCCGCAGCAAATACTTCGTGCAGCAGGAAGTTCATCTCCCGCAGTGGCGCCTTGTAGTCGGCCATGCTCCCGGTCCTCATTCAGATCTTTCAAACGCTTGTTTGAATCTAGGGCCGAAGGCGTACAAAGTCAACTGGTTTGGGCCCTCACGGGGCCCGGTTGCAAAAGGCTTGTGCGGGTGCTTTAAGCGGGCAGCAGCGGGCGGATATCCAGGTGTTGTGCCGCTTCGCGGTAATCCCGCGACTCGCTGTGGGGCACCACACCGAGCAGTGGCGCCGGCAGCAGGGCCTCAAGGGTGGCCAGGTTTTCCTCGGCCCGCGCCATGCCCGGACGGACGAAGTTGGCCACCCAACCCGCCAGAGGCAGACCATCTTGGCGGATGGCCTCGGCGGTCAGTAATGCGTGGTTGATACAACCCAGCTGCATACCCACCACCAGAATCACCGGGGTGTTCAACTCCCGCGGCAGTTGCGACAAAAAGGCCCTCGGACCCAGGGGCGTGCGCCAGCCGCCGGCGCCCTCGATCAACACCAGATCGGCACCGGCACACATCACACCGCGGCAGACGCCTGCCATGCGCGATACATTGAGCTGCTTGCCCGCTTCTATGGCGGCGATATGGGGGGCAATTGCCGGCTCCAAAGCGAAGGGGTTCACCTGCTGGTAAGGCAGCTGCAAGGTCATCGCCTCCTGTAATAGCAGGGCATCCTCATTGCGCAGTCCGTGTTCAGTTTGCTCACAGCCGGAGGCCACCGGTTTTACCGCTGCGGTTTGCACTCCCACGTTAGCGGCTGCTGTGAGTAGGGCAGCGCTGACAAAGGTCTTGCCCACTTCGGTATCGGTACCGGTTACAAAATAACTTCTGCCCAAGGCCAAGGCCTCCCCTATTCAAAAAGTTCAAATTTTTTCTTGTGGTGACTTTTCACGCCAGCCACTTGATGATAATTTAGCCGTGTAGCGCAGATTTTGAACAAATCAAGCCAAGCACTGATAACAAAGGCACGGGGCCGCGCTCACAAAATAATTCCCTCAAAAGGGGAAACTGCTCTGCAGGGACGCGGGAAATCTCGAAATAACTGAAAACATTCAAGCAGCTTAGAGACCATGCGATACCTGACTCTTGCCCTGTTGCTGGCGATGCCTCTGTTCGCCTCAGCAAAAGTAACTCCTGTCGATCATGTTGTTGTGTACAAGTCGAAGAAGCTGATGCAGCTGATTCGCGACGGCCGGGTAGTGAAAAGCTACACCGTCTCCTTCGGCGATAATCCCAGAGGACACAAGGTCCGCGAGGGAGATGAACGCACCCCCGAAGGGCGCTACACCCTCGACTGGAAAAACCCCAACAGCCGTTTCTACCGCTCTATTCATGTGTCCTATCCAAATAAACAGGACCGTGCGCGGGCAGCCAAAATGGGGGTCAGCCCCGGCGGCGATATCATGATCCACGGCATCAAACCCGAGTGGTCCTATATGGAAAGACACCTGCGCCGCAACAACTGGACCGATGGCTGTATCGCGGTGGCCTCCAACCGGGAGATGGACGAGATCTGGGCGCTGGTGAAAACCCCAATCCCTATCGATATCTACCCCTGATCGGGTGCACGGGCCAGCTTCATATAGATGACTTCATAACTCACAGGCAGCCCTTCGGGCTGTCTGAGGTTTTCATAGGCTTCGGCCAGTTGCTGTAACCTGGCGCGCCCGGTCATCCCCCGCTTGGCGGCGCGATTAATATTGTGTGCCCCCACGCCTTTTAATTCCTTCATCAGCTGGCGCAGGCTATTGAAATAGAACAGACGCCGCTCGTCGAGTACATCACCATTTAACTGTGATTGCGCCGCCGCCTCTCGCCACTTGGCCAGCGGTAGGAAACGATTGACGTGCACATCGCCATCCAACTGGGCCCAGCTGCTGCGCAGCTCTGCCAGGGTACCCGGTCCCAGCGTCGCCACCAGACAGTGCCCCTTCGGGGAAAGTACCCGGCGCAACTCGGCAAACAGCTGCGGTAAGCGATAGCACCACTGCAGCGCCATGCTAGAGAACACCAGATCCACGCTGTCGTCTGTCAGGGGCAGCTGTTCCGCATCTGCGGCAATATAATCATCTGCCTCGGGGCGCTCTGTGCGGGCGTAGCGCAACATATCTTCCGCCAGATCCAGGGCGATAATCCGCGCCTCGGGAAAATGCTGGCGCAGTAACTCACTGCCAAAACCGGTGCCGCTGCCCAGATCGAGAATAGTGCGCGGTGCCCAGTGGCGATCCGCCATTTTCATCAGCTGCCGACACACCGCTCTCTGTATATGCGCGCAGTCGTCATAGCTGGCGACAGCGCGGCCAAAGGAGCGCGCCACGGCGGATTTATCGAAAGGCTCGGAAATCTCTCTATCAAGCGGGGATAGATTCTCAACAAAATGCCGCAATCGCTCCGCCACTTGGCGCGGCTGGGATAAATACGGTTTATGGCCACAGCCTTCAAACACTTCTACCGCTGCACCACAGCCCTGAATTTCCTCTACGGCAGTTTGGGGCACCAGGGCATCCTGCTTACCAAATAGATGCAGCGTGGGGACTCCGAGTGTCTGCAGTAGTTGACGATTATCCAGGTCTGCCAGGCAGTCCAGGGCCCGCGTCCAGGCTTCGACATTGATATTGGGCTTGCGCTCTTTCAGCTGTTTGAGCAGGTCGCGCATGGCACTGTCACCATGGGATTGCAGGGCACAAAAGCGCTCCCAAATTGCGTAGGGGTCCTGCACAAAGGCTTTGCGAAATCTCTCGAAAACACGCCGCTGCATACCCGGCCAATTGTCCCGCTCCACAAAACAGGCATTGGCGGAGATGGTGACAACACCGAGAATTTTTTCTTGTCCCGGCCTGGCCGCCAACTGTAGGGCCAACATGCCGCCGAGGGAGTGCCCAATCAGAACACAGTTGTTGGGTAGCTCTTTATACAGCTGCTGTAAAAGTGTCTCTAGTTGCGGCCAGGGCTCGTTGCTGCGCTCACCACACCCCGGTAACTCGATACAAGTCAGGGGCTGTGCCAGCTGTTCATGTACAGCTTCAAGTAGCGGCTGCCAGGGCCCGTTATCTCCGCCCCAGCCATGCAGAAACACCAGGTTCTCTATTTGACTCTCTACCTCAGTCACGAAGGCACCGCCATTTTTTCCTGAAGCTCCGCCGACAATGCGTCTATTAAGGCATCAATCTGGCTGTAACTATGGGAAGCACTCAAGGTGATTCTGAGGCGGGCGGTACCTGCAGGCACGGTGGGTGGGCGAATAGCACCCACCAGAAAGCCACGCTGCTCCAACTGTGCGGACACAGCCATCACAGTTTCTTCACAGCCGAGCACAATTGGCTGAATCGCACTGGATGAATACGTCAAAGGTAAATTCGCTTGCGTCGCACACCGGCGGAAATAAGTGATATTCGCCTGCAGACGCCGATTCAATTCGGGTTCACTGCGCATCAGTTTAATCGCCGCATTACAGCCTGACGCCACCGCCGGTGGCATACCGGTGGTATAGATATAGGGCCGTGCAAACTGCACCAAATAATCGATCAGAGCTTGCGAGCCGGCCACAAAGGCACCCGCATTGCCGGCGGCTTTGCCCAGGGTGCCCATCAGCACCGGCAGCGCATCCTGGCCGAGTCCGGCGGCTGCGCCACTGCCGGCGAGGGGCAGCTGTTCACTTCCCATCACTCCAAAGCCGTGGGCTTCATCCACCATCAACCAGGCGCTGAATTCCCGGCACAGGGCGGCTATGTCCGCCAGTGGGGCCAGGTCACCGTCCATACTGTAAACGCCATCTACCGCCACAAGGGTATTGCCGCCTCTGTCGGCGGCCCGCTGTAGCTGGCGACGCAGAGCCCCCAGATCGCTGTGGGCGAAGCGCAAGCTGTTGGCGCCACTCAATCGCGCACCGTCAATGAGCGAGGCGTGGTTGAGCTTGTCGGAAATAACATTGTCAGCGCGGCCCAGCAGCGCACAGAGTGTACCCACATTGGCCATATAACCACTGGAAAAAACCAGTGCGGCCTCGCGCCCGGTGGCTTCGGCAAGGCTTTGCTGCAACTGTTGATGGACCTGGAAATGACCATTGACCAGGTGGGAGGCGGTGGCACCAGCGCCCAACTCGGCACCGGCCTGCTGGGCACGAATAACTTCTGAGTGGCTTGCCAACCCCAAATAATCATTGCTGCTGAACGTCAGCAACTCTCGCCCACCCACTACAGCGGTGGGATTGGGCGCCGCTTCCAGGGTTTTGATCTGGCGGTAGAGGTTGTCCCGGTGCCGCTCATCGAGACGCTGACGCAGGGTTTTATCCAGGGTCATTTGGCCGCATCGTAAAAGAAAGCGTCGTTTTGCTGCTCGGTAATTTGTGCGTTCAGCTCCGCTTCCACTGCGCTCTCATCGGCGTACTGCTGATACTCCTCCGGCTGGATACCCAGGCGGGAGAACAGCTGCATATCCTTGTTGGCCTCGGGGTTGGCGGTGGTCAGCAGCTTCTCGCCGTAGAAGATGGAGTTGGCGCCGGCGAGGAAAGCCATGGACTGCATTTCATCGCTCATCTGTTCGCGCCCGGCGGACAGGCGCACATGGGACTTGGGCATCATGATGCGCGCTACGGCGATGCAGCGAATAAATTCGAAGGGATCTAGGTCCTTTTCTTGCTCCAGCGGTGTGCCGGCCACTTTCACCAACATATTGATGGGCACCGACTCCGGGTGCTCGGGCAGGTTGGCCAGTTGCATCAGCAGGCCGGCGCGGTCCTTGTCGCCCTCGCCCATACCGACGATACCGCCGGCGCAGACTTTCATACCGGCAGCACGCACTCGCCCTAAGGTCTGCAGTCGATCCTGGTAGGTGCGGGTGGTAATAATCTCACCGTAGTATTCCGGCGAGGTATCCAGATTGTGGTTGTAATAGTCGAGCCCGGCATCAGCTAACTCCTGCGCCTGGTCCTCATTCAGCATGCCCAGAGTCATACAGGTTTCCATCCCCAACGCCTTCACTTCGCGCACCATCTGGGTGACGTAAGGCATATCTTTTTTCTTGGGCGAGCGCCAGGCAGCGCCCATACAAAAACGGGTGGCACCACCGGCCTTGGCCGCGCGGGCTTCCTCCAGCACCTTTTCCACCTTCATCAACTTTTCCCACTCCAGCCCGGTATCGTAACGGGCGCTCTGCGGACAGTAGGCGCAGTCTTCCGGGCAGGCGCCGGTCTTGATGGAGCAGAGGGTGCTGACTTGAACCCGATTGGGATCGAAGTGTGTCCGGTGAACCTGCTGCGCGGTAAACATCAGATCGCTAAACGGCATGGCGAAGAGATCCAGAACCTGCTGGCGGGTCCAGTCGTGGCGGATATCGGCGGCGGGCATGGTCTGGGCGGCGGTCACAGGCTTACTCTCTCTGTTGCTGGAGTTATTGTGCTGTTGTTGTGCATTCGGACGGGGTGACTGCAATGGGCAGCAGTGGCAAACTCGACCAAACAGACTGGCCAGTTTAGCCAGGCACTATTCGCTGTCAACTCAAACGCCCTCTTATGGTTTACAGCTTGATGCCATCCCTACTCACCCGCCACCTGGCACGGTGCCTTTTATGCGGCGATAGAGCCGGTGAATTTGGTATCTGTACCAGCTGCACCCGGGAGCTGCCCTACCTGGGCTTGGCTTGTGAAAGCTGCGCACTGCCATTGGCCTCCAGCGCGCGTCTCTGCCCCAGTTGTTTGCGCCAGCCGCCCCACTGCCAGCGGGTGCAGGCTGCCTGGCAGTATGCCTATCCGGTGAACCAGCTGATTCAGCGCTTCAAGTACCAGCGCGATTTGGCCGCCGGTCATAGCCTGGCGCAGCTAGCCGCCACCGTGATGACTCCCTGCAGTGAGCCCCCAGACCTGCTCGTCCCCATTCCCTTGCACTGGCGCCGTTACTGGCAGCGTGGTTACAACCAGGCACAATTGATAGCGGCCGAACTGGGCCGGCAATGGCAACTGCCGGTGCGACCGCGCCTGCTATGTAAAACCGGCGCCACTCGCACCCAGTCCCAATTGCGCCGACAGCAGCGCCTGCGCAACCTGCTGCAGAGTTTCGCCCTGCGCGAATCTGTTGAGGGAATGCATATCGGGCTGGTGGACGATGTATTGACCACCGGCGCCACCCTGGAGGCGGCGGCACAGAGACTCGAGGAAGCCGGCGCGCGCAAGGTCAGCGCCTTTGTTTTGGCCAGAACGCCATGACTCTTCGGCGCGACCGCAGATAGACCGACAGTCACAGAAGCGTCACAATAACTTGCCTTGCCGTTCTGGCACCAAAATCCCATACAAGCCGGCACTGCTAAGGTTTTATTTAGTGACTAATTGCTCGCAGGTGTTTTGCTGCGAGCCAGGGATTCAGCGATGAGTGAATACAAGTTGCCACGGGGCATTGTCATCAGCGGCACCGGCCTGTGGACCCCTCCAGAAGCGATCAGCAACGAAGAGCTGGTAGACGCCTACAATACCTACGCCACCCAGTACAACCTGGAGCATGCCTTGGCGATAGAGTCCGGCGAGCTGCAGCCCAAGCCGCAATCCTCGGCAGAATTTATCGAGAAAGCCTCCGGGATCAAGAGCCGCTATGTGGTGACCCGTGAAGGGATTCTCGATCCCGCGCGCATGCGCCCCTATATTCCTGAGCGCAACGACGACGACCTATGTGTGCAGGCAGAAATGGGCCTGAAAGCCGCCAAGCTGGCACTGGAAAAAGCCAACAAGCAGGCCTCCGATGTAGATCTGGTGATTGTCGGCGCCTCCTACATGCAGCGCGCCTACCCGGCAATCGCCATCGAGATTCAGGGTGCCCTCGGCATCGACGGCTTCGCTTTCGATATGGAAGTGGCCTGCTCCTCGGCAACCTTCTCCCTGCAGCGCGCGGTGGATGCCATCTGCTCCGGCGCCGCGCGTACCGTGCTGGTGATCAACTCTGAACTGGCCTCACCCCAGGTGGACTTCACCGATCGCGACAGCCATTTCATCTTCGGGGATGTAGCCGTGGCCAGCGTGATCGAGCGCCGCGAGACCTGCAACGTAGACAGCGCCTGGGAGATCCTCGGCACCAAGGCCAAGACTGTCTACTCCAACAATATCCGCTCCAACTTCGGCTATGCCGCGCGCGCCGCCGATGTAGATCCCTTCGGCCCCGGCAAGCTGTTCCGCCAGAACGGCCGCAAGGTGTTCAAGGAAGTCTGCCCCATGGCTGCCGCCCATATTGAGGAGCACCTGCGCGAGAGTGGTACCGATCCCCGCGAGGTGAGCCGTTACTGGCTGCACCAGGCCAACATCAACATGAATAACCTAATCGCCAAGAAACTGATGGGTGATGAGGCTAGCGAAGAACGCGCCCCAGTAGTGTTGGATCGCTACGCCAATACCGCCAGTGCCGGCTCGGTCATTGCCTTCAACCTACACAGCGACGACCTGCAAGTAGGCGAGCGCGGAATCATCTGCTCCTTTGGCGCCGGCTACTCTATCGGCAGCCTGGTGGTGGAGAAGGTCTCTATCTAGGCCATTGAGCGACTGAGTAATTCGCCACAGGCACAAAAAACCGGGCATCGCCCGGTTTTTTTAACTGTCCTCAACGCATTTTTGCTCCAGTTCCTGCAGCATGTTTTCCGCCCAACTGATCCAGGTCTTCTCCGCCTCTATACCCAGTAACAGAGTCTGGTGGGCCAACCAATAGCGCTCCTGCAGGGCTGGGTCACTTTTCAATACCCGCTCGTTTTGTTCCCGGTAGTTTTCCAGCAGCCCTCGGTGTCTGTGCAATTGATCATTGAGAGCCGAGCGCAGTTCCTCTTGGCTCAAATGGTGGCCGGCAAACATACGCACTAAGAAGGGCTCGCGAATCTTCTGCGGCGCCGCTGGCTGAATTACCCAGTCGCGCAGCTCCGCGCGGCCCTTATCAGTGAGGCTGTAGACCTTCTTGTCCGGCTTGCCCTCCTGAGGTTGCTCCTCGCAATCCAGAAGCCCCTCATCATGTAGCTTGTGCAGTTCCCGATACATCTGCTGGTGGCTGGCGCTCCAGAAATGGGAAACACTGCGCTCGAAACGGCGCTTGAGGTCGTAACCGCTGCCGGGCTCTATATCCAGCAGGGTGAGTACGGCATAGCGCAGGGACATGGTGGCTCCGGTTGGGGTTATGCAAAGAGTTGCATATTAACCTCTGGGGCGCCATCCTGGCCAGGCGACATGTTAAGCCAATAAGATAATTAGATTAATTTTCTAATAAATAGTAGGACGTTTATCTCGACAGATCTCATCAGTCGAGATGCAAGGCTAGATTTTACGTAATTTGGAGATATAATCGCCGGCCTGCCGCCGTCGTGAGATAGCGATTCGAGGTTCAAGAGGTTGTCTTCTCCATGTCCGCGCCTGCATTAACACCATCTTCACCATCCGGCCCCGAAGCCGAACCCAACGCGCCCAGTAATCGCCGCTGGGATTTCCTGCTGGATATCTTCGCCATGAACAGTTTTTCCTGGGCTGTGGCGATTCCCATCGAGCTGGTACTGGCCGGTATGAGCTGGAGTGAACACCTGAAAGTGCGCCTGATGGCGCTGGTGTTCAACACCCTGATCGCCCGTCCCTTCAGTGTCTACCGTAACTGGGTAGTGAACCGCTTTGGCGGCGGCGGCCCAATCAATGCCTATCTGGTGGACACCTTTGTATTCGTGAGCTTCCAGTTCCCCCTGTACATGGGCAATATGCATCTGGGCGGCGCCAGCTGGGACGAGATTGCCACCGCCAGTATCACGTTCATGTTGATCGCCGGTGCCCTCGGCGGCCCTTATGGAATTTATCTCGACTGGCTGCGCCGAGTGTGGATTAATAACGTCAGCCCCCTACTGGGCAAGAGAGCCTCTTAAAGAGGACGCTGACACTCGACTGAGCATTACGAGAGAGGAAAATCGCCGTGTTGACGCAAAACGCCATTGAAAAGAGTTCCATGACCATTGGCGTGGTCGCCGGCACCCCCACAGATACCCGCTTTGGCCTGGATTTCCTCGCCGCGCGCCAGCTGCGCGGCATCGGCCTGTCCCTATCTGCCTCTCCCCAAGCACAGACGCAGCTACAGGCACTGGAGCGCGGCGCCCTCACCCAGCAGTTGATCGGCGCCATAGAGCAGCTGCACCAGGCAGGGGCCGAGGCCGCCATGATTTACTGTAACTCCCTATCCGGTGCAGTAGATATGGAAGCGGTCAAAGCCACCTCCCCCATTGAGGTGGTTTCCCCCCTGGAGGTTTACGCCGAACTCACTCAGCGCTACCGCAACTTTGGCCTGCTCGCCGCCAACTGTCAGAGCTGCGCCAATATCGAGCGGGAGATCCTTGAGCGCAACACAACCGCCAAGGTGATTGGCATCGGCAACCTCCAGATTGTCGAAGATATCGAGGACGGCCTCGCCGCCGAAATGATCGTGCGACAACACGCCCTCGATGACCTGGTAGCGGCACTGGTAAAAAGCGGCGTGCAGATCCTGATACTGGGCTGCACTCATTTTGACTATTTTTATCAGGAACTGCTCGCTCACTGTGACGGTATCCGCCTTTTCCTACCCTCGGAACGTATGCTGCAGTTATTACAGGAGCGCCTCCCCCAAGCTGCCTAAATCGATCGCAACATCATTAATTTGTCGCGTATTTTCTCGAAGGGCACCTGCTGCCTACCTCGGTAAAATACGCCTGCACCACAATAATTTCCCGCCAAATACGCCGATGTAATAGCGTGCAATTCTTCATTGCAAACCTCACCCAAAATAATCCACTACGATTTATTGGCGCAATATTGCTTGGCTATTAGCGATAACAGTCATACCTATGACTGGATTCTCCACCGACAATCCCGCCGACACTAAAAAAATATCTCTTGTACACCGTGCCATATTGCAGTATCAAACGCTCTGATCTTTTCGGGAGTATCGATCAAAACCTACCGCGAAAATCACACTGCGGACTGCAGGATTTAGTCCGCCCTAACACAAGTGGTTATAAGGATGATAAAAGCCATTTCTTCTGGGGGATTGCCCTCTCGTCGTGTTTTTTTTCACGCTCTGCCAGCCCGGGCACTACTATGCGGCTCAGTATTTATCTCCACTACTGCGCAAGCTTTTGAATTAAATGCCCTGCAACAACAAATTCCGATTTACTGGCTCGCCGCAGCGCTGGCGGTATTATTCATAGTTTGTGCTTTTACACTCAATAGACAGTTGAGACTAAGCAAACTGCGTCGAGAAAGTACAGAGCGCGTCGATAATATCAGTGCGGAAAATAGTAATTTGTTTCAGCAGGTGCACAGCCGTAATAGTGAATTCCTCGCACTGGAAAAACAATTGGATGAAACCCGAGAAAGCCTCGAATTATTGCGACAGGAAAAATCCGATCTGCTCACCATAGTCCGCCACCAATTGCATCACCCCCTAGATACGCTGATGGGTACCCTCAATCTGATTGCGCGCAGTGAGGACAACAATATTAAAGCCCTGGTGGAAATCGGTAAGCGCCAGTTAAACGCCGCGCTCAAATCCTTGGACGACCTGCGCCAATTCGGCAAAGTGGAAACCGTCGAGCTAAAGCTTCCCAAAGAAATGCTTGGCAATACCGGCAGTGGTCTCGCCGTTCTGTTGGTGGAAAATAACAAGCATGAATCCCTGCAGGCACCACTGGAAGCCATGGGCCACCATGTACAAAGGGAGTGCAATGGTATCGACGGTAGCAGCGCCGCCCTGCAGAAAAACTTTGACTTGATCCTAACCGACACCCATCTGCCCCTAATGGACGGCGTGGAAGCGGTGCGGGAAATTCGCCGCGAACGAGGCAATGATTTACCCGTTTTCGCCCTGCTGCAATCAGCCAAGACCGGTGACAAGGAGCGCTATCAGGCCCGGGGTTTTACCGGCGTGCTGACCCACCCGATTGCCGATCGCCAGCTGATGCAACTGATGCAATGGGCCGCTCGACGTATCCAGGGAACCTCACCACAACAAAAAACGCGTCCAGCGCAGCTGCTCAATACCAATACCCTTTTACGCCAGCGGGACACCCTGGACCACCTGTCCTTCGCCGAGCTTCTCAGTGACCGCAGCGCCACCCTACCCAAACGTATCACCGCACTCACCAGTGCCCTCACTGGCCGCCACTGGTTAGATGCGGAGAAACAGGCACAGGAGGTCGCCCGTGCGGCGGCGGAAGTGGGGCTCGACAGCGTGGCCACTCGCCTGCGCAGTCTCACAGCGAATCTTTCTATCGATAGCGAACGGGAACACTGCCGTCAGCAGCGCACCGAGTTACTGCAATTAATGCGTGAATCGGTGCGCCAGCTGAAGGCCTGGCGCGAGCGCAATGTACACACCGAGTGGGCGCTAAAATAATATGGGGTGTGGCGACATATTGGGCTATTCACCGACTGTCGCATAAAAACACCATTCCAGCGCAGCCAAGTTGAATTGCGCACTAGAGGCCACACATTATTTTGCAGAGTCCACAAGAGAATAAGGTTATGTCTGAGCAGTACCCCACGCGCTCCCAAGAGGCCCGCGAACAGAGTGGCCGCGACCTGGCCATCATGGTCTATTTGATCCAGGCCATCAGTCTGTTTACCGCGGTTCCTTTTTTTGTCGGCGTACTGATTAACTACTTCAAACGCAGCGATGTGCGCGGTACCCTGGCGGAATCCCACTTCCGCTGGCAGATTCGCACCTTCTGGTTCTGGTTGCTGTGGACTGTGGTCGGCTCCCTGACCTTTTGGATTTTCGGGCTCGGTTACGTGATTCTCGCCGTTAACTGGATTTGGGTCATTTACCGAGTCATCCGCGGCTGGCTGAGGCTGGCTGATCGCCGCCCTGCCTATGACCCTATGCACTATTAAAAATACATTTTTAAAAAGTGACCCGCGCGCAAAATTGCACGCGGGTATTTTCATCCCACGCGCGTCCGCGATTCCCAAGCTCTCTCTTATAAATTCCACTCACTCTTTAGCAGTATATTTATAGGTTTCTCAGCTTTAATTTACCCTTGAGCGAAACCTCAAATATATATCCCCAGCAATATTGAGTGGAGAAGGAAATTCGGTAGCAGGTAAAATTTTTCCGAATAATATTTTTGTAATTACAAGCTCTCTTAAATTCCACTTTGTACGCCGGCCAAGCTCTTTATTTTCCGTATTTCAAAGCGATTCAAAGAGACTCATTCTTTCCACTCTTTCTGAATGGCAGTACAGCCTCCCCCAAATTATGCGAAGATAAGCCCAGTATTTTCACCGGATATTGCTAGGGAGAAAAAGGCTTGTGAGTCAGGATCAAAACACCCCGCTACGGGAGGATGTCCGCCTACTCGGCGAGGAGCTCGGTTCGGTGCTGCGTGAGCAGGCCGGTGACACGCTATTCAATACCGTGGAAACCATTCGCCAGGTCGCGGTGGAGAGCCGCAGTGCGGGAGAGATGCAGGTGGACCGCCTGCACCAGTTGCTGGACCCCCTCGACGATGACACATTGCTGGAAGTGGCCCGCGCCTTCAGCCAATTTCTCAATCTGGCTAATATTGCCGAACAACGCCACCGGGAGCGGCTACACCGACAACACCAGCGCTTCTCCGGTGATCCCGATACAGACCGCGGTTTGCGTCAGGTTTTAGCGGAATTGAAGAGCGCCAAACGATCCCCCGCCGACATTCATACAACACTCCGAGAACTCTCGGTAGAGCTAGTCCTCACCGCCCACCCCACCGAAGTTACCCGCCGCACCCTGATCCGCAAATACGACCATATCGCCGACCTCCTCGCCGCCCTGGACAGACCCGATCTCACCCAGGAGGAAGGCCGCGAGCTGCGCCGTCACCTGCACGAGCAAATACTCTCCGCCTGGAGTACTGATGAGATCCGCCGCGAAAGACCCACGCCGGTGGATGAGGCCAAGTGGGGCTTCGCCACCATCGAGCAGTCTCTGTGGCAGGCGGTGCCCCAGAGTATGCGCGCTATCGAGGCGGAGCTGGCCCTGGCGGAACTTCCCCCCATGCCCGACGACTGGGTGCCGATACGCTTTGCCTCCTGGATGGGCGGCGACCGCGACGGCAATCCCAATGTCACCGCAGGGGTAACCCGCAAAGTATTACTGCTGGCCCGCTGGATGGCTGCCGACCTTTTTTTGCGCGATGTGGATAACCTGCTGGCCGACCTATCCATGCACAAAGCCAGTGAGGAGTTACTGGAGCAAACCGGCCCAAGCCATGAGCCCTACCGACTGATACTGCGCCGCGTGCGCCAGCGCCTACGCAATACCCTCGCGCAGATGGAGGCGCGTATCAACGGCGGTGAGATCATCACCAGTAAAGTATTTAACACGACTCAACAGCTGTTCGAGCCCCTCAGCCTAATCGACCGTTCCCTGCGCACCGTGGGTCTCTCCGCCATCGCCGATGGCCAGCTCAAAGATACCCTGCGCCGACTCAACTGCTTTGGTATCACGCTACTGCGCCTGGATATCCGCCAGGAATCCACCCGCCATGCAGATGCCCTCGATGCCATTACCCGCTACCTGGGGCTGGGCAACTACGCCAGCTGGGACGAACAGAGCAAGCTGGATTTCCTACTGGCCGAACTGGATAACCGCCGCCCGTTGGTCGATGAGGATTTCTACCATACGGATTTTTGCGATAGGGATGTGCGCGAGGTTTTAGAGACCTGCAAGGTGGTCGCCGAGCAGGGCCCCGAGGGGTTCGGCGCCTATGTGATTTCCATGGCGAAAAAGCCCTCCGACGTGCTGGCGGTCATGCTGCTGCAAAAAATCGCCGGTGTGCACCAACCCATGCGAGTGGTGCCGTTATTTGAAACTCTCGACGATCTCAATAATGCCGCCGAAACCATGAGCACCCTGCTCAATATTCCCCAATATAAGCAGCGCGTGCTGGAGGGGCAGGAGGTGATGATCGGCTACTCGGACTCCGCCAAGGACGCCGGTTTCCTCGGTGCGGCCTGGGCGCAATTCAGTACCCAGGAAGCGCTCACCAAGATATTCCGCAACCACGGCATCCCCCTGACGCTATTCCACGGCCGCGGCGGTTCCATTTCCCGCGGCGGGTCCCCCACGCGAATGGCGCTGTTATCGCAGCCACCGGGTTCAGTGGCCGGGCGCATCCGCGTGACCGAGCAAGGGGAGATGATCCGCTTTAAATACGGCCGTCCGTCAGTGGCCGCCTACAACCTGGAGCAGTATGTGGCCGCCACCCTGGAGGCCACCCTGATGCCACCGGCACAGCCGCGCCCCGAATGGCGCCACCAGATGGAGCGCCTCACCGAAGTCTCGGTACAGAGCTACCGCGAGGTGGTGCGGGACGATCCGGCCTTGGTCGCCTACTTGCGTACCGTCACCCCAGAGACCGAACTACGCCGCCTGGCCCTGGGCAGCCGCCCTGCAAAGCGCAAACCCGGCGGCGGTGTCGAAACCCTGCGCGCCATTCCCTGGGTTTTCGCCTGGACCCAAATGCGCCTGATGCTACCCGCCTGGCTCGGCACGGGCACGGCCCTGGAACACGCCCTGAAACAGGCCGACGAAGCCGACACATTGCGGCAGATGAGTGCTGAGTGGCCCTTCTTCCAGGGCGTTGTGGATATGTTGGAAATGGTCCTGGCCAAATCTGACACTCGCGTCGCCTCCTGGTATGAGGAGCGCCTCACCGACAGCGAGGAACTGATCGAGCTCGGGGAAAGCCTGCGTGAGCGCCTGGCCCACACAGTAAGCGCCCTGCAACAGCTCACCGGCCGCGAAAGCCTACTGGACAACAACCCGGTGATGCGCTGGTCCATTCGCGTACGCGACCCCTACACAGATCCACTGCACCTGCTACAAGCCGAGCTTATGGCGCGCCTGCGCGAGCGGGAGAGCGACGCGGTGTTGGAAAGTGCCCTGATGGTGACAATTGCCGGCATTGCTGCGGGAATGCGCAATACCGGCTAATGCTGCTCCGGCTAACGCTGCTATTGATGGGCGAGTTACAGTCTTGAAAAAATGGGACAACAAAAGGGAGAAGTTAGAACTTCTCCCCAAAACCCACTGATTAAAATTGCCCGGTCAACGCCATCAGGAACAGGTCCGGTGGCAACTGCTGGCCATTCACTTCCAAGCGTCCACGATTGACCTCCAGGTGCATCTGCAACTCATCATTATGCTCAATCAACAAACCGTATTCCCGCAACATCATCGCCTGGCCCACCAACGGCGATTGCAGCAGAGCCGATTCCGCCGCACTCAGGGTCATGGTGCCTACCAGGGGCTTCAACCACTGATTTAGGGCACTGCCGTTGCGATGACGGGGTGGGCGTTTCATCCCCTGCCAATGAATATCTGCATCGACCAGAACCGGGCCATTGCGGGATTCCACCGCCAGCTGCTGCTGCAGGCGCAGCGGCGGACGCATATCACTGGCCCAATTGCGCTCCGCCACCGGCAGCAGCACGCGCAGGTAATGCCCTAGGTCAGCGGCAGTAATCTTCGGTAAGGTCATCTGTTGGCGCGCGGAAGTGATGGGTGTGGCAGACTGGACACTAGGCAGCTGCAGATCGCTCACCACTTTAAGAGTCTGCGCCGCGAGCATTTCTACATCCAGTTCCAGAATAATATCTCGCAGCTCCACCGGGCCTGAGTCTGATTCTGCACGCAACAGTGACAAATAAAGCTGCGCCTTGCCGCCACGGCGGGGCTCTAACTGGAACTCCCCCTTGAGTGGTTCGGTAAATAATACCTCTACACCGTCGCGCAGCTGGGTCAGGCTACCCAGGTCGATCACCCCATCCAACACCGCGCCACTGTAGTCCGTCGAAACCGCGATCTCTCCACCTTCAAATTCCCACTGTGCAGTAGCATCAGATTTCTTAAAGGGTTCCAGGCGCAGGGTATTGAGCACCCGGTTATCCGCCAGAACCAGGGTCTCCAAAACCAGTGGGCTGCTCTGTAAACGGCCATAGACACCCTCGAGCTGTGCTCGGAGCTCTGGGTTTAGTTGCTCCAGATCGAGACGGGTCTCACTATAGATAACCCCCAGGCGTGGTCCACTGGAGGTCAACAGCAATGGACCGTGATGAATCTCCGTGCGCAGTTCAGTGGTGCCATTCTGTAACGCCACCTCGGTATTGGTTTCAGCCCCAAACCAACCGCGCTGGTAGCTGGTGGAATTCCCCCCCTGTAACCTACTCAGCTGCTGCTTCCAGATCTCTTCCACCTTGGGACCAATAAAGCCCGGCGCCGCCAAGGCGGAAATCACCAATAAAACCAGAAGAATTAACAGGAGCCAACGCAAGAGTTTCATAAGAATCGGTCTAACAGCAGGATTTGCGCCGATGTTAGCAGATTATGAAGTTATTGGTGCGACAATGGTACCAAGGACCGAAGTCTGGTTGAGTTCGATAGATCCTATGTGCTATTTCCTTCAACAGCACCAGAATAAACAACCAGTCATTGCCCCACTATCTTATTAGGAGGGCCTCTATCCGATAAGACTGCGAGCGATAAGAGATACGGTACGTAAGTTCCAGATAAGAAAAAAGCAAAAAAATATTCTCGGCTCTTTCAGAAATTTAAAATCATAAAACTTAAGGTTAACCACTTATACCCCTATTCTGCAGGGTACTTTGCCGTGACCCTACCGTATAATCACGTCTGAAGTTGTCCCAACCAGAGAGATTTCATTGTGAAGCCCGAGGTAATTCTTTTAATCGTTAATACCGTTATCATCTGCGCAGCCTATCTCTATATTTATCCAAGGCATGCAGGGGCCAACCTTAACAAGGTCATAATCAATGATCTCTTTGCAACAGGTATTGCACTATTGATAGCCGGCATTCTTTTTGGAGATGCCGAGCTCAAGTTTAACATGCTGCTATTTACCGCCAATTGGTTTGGCTTTTCCCTAATCAGCTTCCTGCTGATTGAACTTCCGTTCTTTAAGTGGTATTGGGATAAGTACAGTGTTAATTTGAGATAAATTATTTTGGCAGAATAGTCTGGAAGACATCAGTAAATAAATTACAGAGCACCGGGAATGAGCAATAAACACATCTATTTAAAGGGGTTACTTTTCTGGAGCATCTTGTTTTCAACCTATTTAGTCACTTTAAATTTTCCTGCAACAGAATTTGCCTGGAAATTACTACTTATTTTCACCGCCTTACTCTACTTTTGCACTAATCGCGACAAATTTCAGCGATCAATAATAGATGATCCAATTTCTTATGTAAGATTTGATGGAGAGTTTATGATTATCGGTGATCTTTCCATCAAAAAATCTGCGATAAGAAAAATTGCTATTGACTCTGTCAAAGATCGTGGCTACTTCTCCCTCCCTTACAACCAACTATCTCCAGGGAAGATTCCTGAGTTTGTCTTCCCCTCCAACAAAGTCATCTCTTTTTGCGAATATCTAAAGCAAGAATTCCCCTCAAATGTGGAATTCATCACTTAAAACCCCTGCAGAAAAATCATCAGAGATGAGTAATTAAAACATATCGTCAAATAATCGCCTTTACGGTTTTTACTTATCAAGGAATCAGGTAATGCCATGAAAATACGTATAGCGAATAGGCAAGATGCACCCACCATCGCAAGTATACATAGCGCCAGCTGGCAAGAAAATTACCATAAAGTGCTTTCCAGGCACTACCTTGAGAATAAGGCCCCAATGGAAAGGATGCGACTTTGGGAGGATCGTTTTGAGCAGCCAAAACATAATCAGCAGGTACTGTTAGCAGAGATTGAGGGCAATATCGCCGGTTTTGTCTGCCTCTACGCAGACAATCATCCTGATTGGGGGACGCACCTGGACAATTTGCATGTGCGTAAAGGCTACCATTCCATGGGAATTGGAAAAACACTCTTTGTTGAAGGCGCTCGCTGGGCTTATGAGCAGGCTCCTGATAGAGGTATGTGCCTTTTAGTCAATCAAGATAATTTTAAAGCTCAATCCTTCTACCAGAAGCTGGGCGGGAGACAGGTGCAAGAAAGTAATTGGCATGCACCCGATGGAAGTAATGTGCCAACCTACTGGTATGTCTGGGATCATCCAAACAAATTGATCGAGGTCGATTAATAGAACTAAAAAATTTATAGATCACTAAGTTTACATTCTCTTACCAATAATTAGTAGGCAATATGGAAGAAGTTGTTGGAGGCATAATTAGATTTGCCTTTCATTTTTTATTTGATGTGGTAGCCCGATTAATTTTCGAGATTTTTTTCTACTTTCCCGGATACTATATCAGCAAGCTCCTCCCCCTTAAAAAAGAGGAACCAAGCTTTGGGCAGATATTTTTCTCCAGCGTCTTCTTTTGGTTTGTTGTCGGCCTATTCAGTTATGTCGTTTACTCGAACTTTGCAGACAGCGCCACCTCATAAAAAAGTTTAATTGGATACGACCAAACGAGGTTAAGGCTGGCACCATATTTGGAAAAATAATTCCACCTACTTGAAATAAAAAAGGAAACTTAAAGTGAGAAGATTAATTCTCTTTGTCGGCATTATTTCATCCAATTGCTATGCACAAAATCTTCCCTTAGCCGAAGCCGCCCTGGAGCGCACTTACCACACAGTGCGCTACGACCCCTCTTATATCTCTATCCCCTATCCAAATGGTGATGTGCCAGCCGATACTGGTGTCTGTACAGATGTAGTCATTCGCTCCTTTCGAAAGCTGGGCATTGATCTACAGAAAGAGGTACATGAAGATATCTCAAGCAATTTCCAAGCCTATCCTTCGAAGCGTATCTGGGGACTTTTAAGACCAGATAAGAATATTGACCACCGACGGGTACCAAACCTTCAGACCTTCTTTCATCGCAAAGGTATGTCAATCCCCATTACTGATAAGTCGAGTGACTATCTACCCGGAGATATTATTACCTGGATGCTTCCAGGGAATCTCCCTCATATCGGAATCGTCTCACCAAAGCCATCTAAAAATACAGATCGTTTTTTGATTGCTCATAATATTGGCGCAGGCCCGGTGCTGGAAGACGTTCTGTTCTCTTATACAATAACTGGACACTATCGATTAAACCTCGAATAAAAGATTTACTAGATACCGGGAATATCCAACTATACTCAGCGTGCTTAGAAATAAGAATTTATTCACGCCAAGAGGTTAGTTACGTCTGCAGGGCAATTTTACCCCATTAACATGCGATTTGGCTCAACCATCGAGAACTAATCATGTTAAGGCTGACCCACTTATGCCTATTACTATCACTGCTTTGTTTTCAAACTGCTGCCCATGAGAAAGCTAGCACCAGCCCAGCAAGCCCAGTAACCTTGCTCGATCCTGACACAGTGGTTAAGTTCGAGAACGAACTACCTGTCCCACTAGAAATCCGCCCCCAGGGCTCAACTCCTATCAAACTGCCAGCACGGCCCACCCAGGTTTGGATGGGCCTGCGAGATAAGGAGGGCAAACGCATAATGACTAAAGCCTGGGGTTTTGAATATGCAGGTCGCATCCACTCTCCCGGCCCGACTATTCGCGCCCGAGAAGGCCAACCGGTATTTGTACATTGGGCCAATGAGCTACCGGGTCCGCATCTATTTCCTGTAGATAGATCCATTCACCTCGCCGATGTAAAAGATCCAAAAGCTGTACCTATGGTTATCCACCTTCACGGCGGGCATACAGAGTGGAAAAGTGACGGCAATCCCCTCGCTTGGTACACCCGCAATTATCGTGAGACGGGACCATTATTTGAGAAAAGGATTTACGAATACGACAACTCCCAGGACGCCGCCACTATCTGGTATCACGACCACACCCTGGGCATGACGCGCCTTAATGTTTACGCGGGTCTATTCGGTTTTTACCTGGTAGGCGATGACAATGAAGACCGCCTGATACAGGAGAAGCTGCTCCCCGCAGAAGATCGCACTTTTGTTGCCGCTATTACAGACAGCTTGTTTAGCTCCGATGGACAACTATATTTTCCTGGCTGGAGGGACCAGCCTCCATCACCAGTTTCCCATGAAGCAGTTAAAGTCAATTGGCCCAATCCCTCTCATCTCGACGAGTTTTTTGGCAATTTTATACTGGTAAACGGCATGACCTGGCCCAAAGTCAGTGTCACTCCACACGTCTATCGATTGCGGTTACTCAACGCATCCGATACCCGCACACTGATACTCAGGATCGACGAAAATACCCCCTTTGTACAAGTCGGCGGTGACGGCGGATTTCTCGATCATCCTGTAAAATTGGCTGAACTGATATTGGCACCCGCAGAGCGAGCAGATGTTTTAGTAGATTTCAGTGGTTATAAAGGGCGTAAGCTAACACTGCGGAACTTTGGACCGGATGTCCCTTTTAAAGGCTTTGTAGAGGCCAATGATCCAAAGAGTTCAGTTCCACTTGTCTACAACCCGGATGGTAAACGCGTATTAAGCAATGGACGCGGTGGCATCACACCAGCTACCGATCCAAATACTACAGGCCAGATCCTACAATTCCATATTGCATCAACACCGATAAGCGCCTCTTCCGATAAACAGCAATCAAAGATCAAAAACACTATTGGAGATTTAAATCTCACCCTAGATACTCCCTTGCGCGCGCCCCTTAACCGGCTGAACCAAGCCAGCCGCACACGACAACTTGCCTCCTACCGGTTGGACGATCCCTACGGCCGCAATCTACTCATGTTAGGTCCAGTAAAGGAGGGCTCCCTATTTTTTGAAGACCCCACTACAGAAATAATCCAACACAACGCCGTTGAGATCTGGGAGATATACAACCCTACAGTATCGGCCCACCCTATCCATATTCACCTAGTGGAATTCCAGGTACTGGATCGCCAGCCTTTTAAAGGAAAACTTATTCCCAAAGCGCAGAAATTTATGCACACCGGTGAGGTCTTCCAGGGAGCACGGCTGGAAATAGAATCCCTACAGGGAAAACCCCTTACACCACAACCAGAAGAAAGTGGGCCCAAAGATACAGTGATCGCCCTTCCCGGCCAAGTGACCCGGGTAATAGCGCGCTTTGACCGCGCAGGTCTCTATGTATGGCACTGCCATCTGCTCTCCCATGAGGATTACGATATGATGCGGTCGTTTAGGGTGTTGGCGCCTAAGGTAACAAATAATTCACCCTCTAAGTTTTAAGACTTAACAGTTTAACTGTCCAAGCAAATCAACATTAAGAAGATTTAAAACCTCATACTCGCCAACCCCCTAATTTCACTACCATATAAGATAACTTCAGCACTCATAGATGGCACCTTGGAACCACAAATACGAATAATTTAAACTTTAGTGGCCAGACATATGGAAAAAAAGGTCTAACTAAAATTACAATTCATACAAAGGAGATTTAAATTGAATCTATCTATTTATCACCATCAAAATAACTAAAGCCCCCCTCAAGGAAGAGAAAATGGAATTAATTCAAGTAGATAATGTAAGAGAACAAATAACCAAATTACAGAAATTGATCAGGGTCGTGGACCCTCATTCGCACTCAACACTCACAGATGGAACAGTTCGCGAGATTGATTTCAAGTTTTCCCCTGATATGGAATATATAGAAGCAAGCAATGAAGTGGGTCTATCTTTTGCCACTAACATGAAAAAATTCAAAAAAATAATTAAATCAAAATCTAGATTTCACACCGAGTGTGACATTTATGCCATTGATGAGTCATTACTATCAATGGATGGACTAAAAATCATACATGATCGTCCAGGGCATGCCAGTTTAACCGTAACCAAGAAAATGCCCATACCGGACCTGATAAATAAGTTGAAAGTTATTGCTGCTAGAATGGATAAAATCGGAACCATGAGGATAGCCCCATGAAAAATATTCACCAGCCAATCAAAGACATCATGTCTTACTACGCCCAAAAGTTATCCAATCAAAAGGTATTAAACATACTACAAAAAGATTCCATTGAATCTGAAGACGAAGCAAAGGATATTCTTTTATTTCTTGACTCTATGTGCACTGAAATTGCACAAGACGCTCAGAATAACGTAGTAGTACTAAGACAACCTATTAAGACATCTGATGCGGAAAAAATCTGTGATGTTATTGAAGATTATATAGAAGAAATTGGGTATGAAAGCTAGTCAAGACAAATCAAAAAATATCAGGCTATATGAAATGGTATTTATAAAGCTTTCTATTTACTGAGGCAGAAAGTCCAGTAAAAAACTCCTCTAGAAGAAATTAACACGTACAAATAAAACCTCTCCAGGGCCTATTGCCCGGGAGAGATTTCTGTAAAGACTCAACCAGGCACCAAAGTCTTAGCCACACGGGAGTTGGTCTCCC
This sequence comes from Microbulbifer sp. THAF38, assembly GCF_009363535.1. Lineage (NCBI taxonomy): Bacteria > Pseudomonadati > Pseudomonadota > Gammaproteobacteria > Cellvibrionales > Microbulbiferaceae > Microbulbifer > Microbulbifer sp. THAF38. The sequence goes on along the minus strand of NZ_CP045369.1, from coordinate 382,936 downwards.
GCCCCAGCTGTTCAGAAATAAAGTTCCCAGCCTCTGCCAGCAACTGTAAATCCACGCCAGTTTCAATACCCATGCCGTTGAGCATATAGAGCACATCCTCACTGGCAACATTACCGGAAGCGCCGCGGGCATAGGGGCAGCCACCCAGGCCGGCTACGGCGGAATCTACTACTGCGACACCCATTTGTAAGGCCGCGTAAATATTGGCCAACGCCTGGCCGTAGGTATCGTGGAAATGCACCGCAAGTTTTTCCACAGGTACACGGGCCATCACCTGTTCCAGCATACGCTTGGCGGCTTCCGGGGTGCCGACACCGATGGTGTCGCCTAGGGAAATTTCGTAGCAACCCATTTCCAATAGAGCGGCACTAACTTCTGCCACTTTGGCGGGATCAATATCGCCTTCATAGGGGCAACCAAGTACGCAGGATACGTATCCGCGCACGGGTATGCCGTCTTGCTTGGCTTTTTCCACCAGTGGGCGGAAGCGCTCCAGACTCTCAGCGATACTGCAATTAATATTTTTCTGGGTGAAGGCTTCCGAGGCCGCGCCGAATACGGCGACCTCATCCGCTTTGGCTTCCACTGCGCGCTCATAGCCTTTTAAGTTTGGTGTGAGCGCGCTGTAGATAACACCGTCTTTACGCTGGATACCCGCCAGCACTTCCTCGCTGGCGGCCATTTGCGGTACCCACTTGGGGCTGACAAAGCTGCCGGCTTCAATAACCGACAGCCCACTAGCACTGAGTTTGTCTACCAGCGCGATACGGGTCTCCACAGAGATTGGCTGCTTTTCATTTTGCAGCCCATCGCGGGGGCCCACTTCGACGATTTTTACTTGCTTGGGCAAAGTCATTATTGCTCCTCCCCGGCAAAATCCACCAGCAGGCTGCCGCCATCCACCAGCTCACCTTCGGCGCAGAAGAACTGCTGCACGGTGCCGGATGCTGGAGCCCGCAGGGTGTGTTCCATTTTCATGGCTTCCATTACCAGTAGTGGCTGGTCTTTTTCCACTGTGGAGCCCGGCTGTACCAGTAGCGAAATAATGGTGCCGTTCATGGGGGCATCGAGGCCGTGGGCCTGGTCATTACTCTCGCCGATATCCGGTGGCAGCAACTTGAATTCCACCTGGGTACCATCGATAAATACAGCACCGCCATCGCGGGTATCCACGGCGGAGAAACTCATGCGACGGCCGTCCACCAACATCAAGTCGCGTCCCGGCAGCAGGCGAATCTCACCGCTGTTTTGTTCCTCAGGCAAGGCATCGCAAGTCCAGCGCAGGCTATCGCCCTCCGCAACAAAGCGAATTTGCGCGTGCTGGCCGCGGTAGTCCACCGTCTGGGTGCGACTGCCAGCCAGAGCATTGCGCCAGTTATCACCATTATGCCAAGGGGAGAAAGGATCTCGCTGCGGTGTGCTGTTGCGCAGATCGCGCTCTTCACGCTGCTGCAAATAACCGGCAATAGCGGCGCACTTCAGCGGCGTCAGTGTCTGCTCCTGATGCAGCACTTCCGCCTCGTAGTCCTCGATAAAGTGCGTCGAAATACAACCGCTGGCAAATGCCTGGTGATTGATCACTCGGCGCAGGAATTCAATATTGTGGCGCACACCGGCAATCTGGTAATCACGCAATGCGCGATCCAGTTTGGCCAGGGCTTCTTTGCGGGTGCGGCCGTGGCAGATCAATTTGGCGATCATCGGGTCGTAATGCACGCTGATTTCATCGCCGGTCTGCACACCGGTATCCACCCGCACGCCCTCGCCTTCCACCGGGGGCTGATGACGCACCAACACGCCGGTTGCCGGCAGGAAATCATTGTCCGGGTCCTCGGCGTAGATACGCACTTCCATGGCGTGGCCGTTGATCTGCAGCGCATCCTGGCTCATGGGCAGGGGGTCACCGGCAGCGACTGCCAGCTGCCAAGCCACCAAATCTTGTCCGGTGATCATTTCCGTTACCGGGTGCTCCACCTGCAGGCGGGTGTTCATTTCCATAAAGTAGAAGGCACCGCTGGCATCCAGCAGGAATTCCACCGTACCGGCACCCACGTAACCAATCGCATGGGCCGCGCGCAGGGCCGCTTCACCCATGCGGGCGCGCAGCTCCGGAGTCATGCCCGGTGCGGGGGCCTCTTCCACTACTTTTTGATGGCGGCGCTGCACCGAGCAATCCCGCTCAAACAGGTAGACACCGTTGCCCTGCTGATCGCAGAACACCTGGATTTCCACATGGCGGGGACTCACCACATAGCGCTCCAGCAACATGATGTCATCGCTAAAGGCATTCATGGCCTCACGCTTGGCTGCAGCTAATGCTTCGTGGAATTCATCGGCGCTGTCGACACGGCGCATGCCCTTACCACCACCGCCGGCAGCGGCTTTCAGCAATACCGGATAACCGATGCGATTGGCATGGCCTTCCAACAGCTCTTCATTTTGGTTGGTACCGTGGTAACCGGGCACCAGGGGCACATTGGCCTCTTCCATAATACGTTTGGCAGCGGACTTGGAGCCCATCGCCTCAATCGCGCCGGTGGGCGGGCCAACAAAAATAATGCCGGCGCTATCGCAGGCGCGGCAAAACTCGGCATTTTCCGACAGGAAACCGTAACCCGGATGGATGGCATCGGCACCAGTCTGCTTGGCAGCACCCAATACCTTGTCGATATCCAGGTAGGAATCCCTGGCCGGGGCCGGGCCCAGGTGTACCGCTTCGTCCGCCATCTGCACGTGCAGGGCATCGGCATCCGCATCGGAATAGACAGCGACGGTGGCCACCCCCAAGCGGCGGGCGGTCTTGATAATACGGCAGGCAATTTCGCCGCGATTAGCTATTAACAGTTTGCGAATCATAAAATTATCCTTCGCCACCATTCATCCACTTGGGTGCGCGCTTTTCCAAAAACGCACTCAATCCTTCCTGCCCTTCCGGCGATACGCGCACGGCGGCGATCAGCGCACTGGTCTGCCCTTGCAGCTCATTGTTGATAACCCGGTTGGACATAGACATGGCCAGTTGCTTGGCCATGGCGACCGCCTTGGGGCCGTTGTCGGCAATGGCATTCACTAATTTCTGCACATGCAGATCCAGGTCGCCCTCGGCGCAAACTTCGGATACCAAGCCCATCTGTTCCGCGCGCTCGGCGGAGAAGCGCTCCGCAGTGACAAAGTAACGGCGCGCGTGGCGGGTGCCGATCGCATTGATGACATAGGGACTGATGGTGGCGGGCAGCAAGCCGATTTTGACTTCAGACAAACTGAAGCTGGCGCGCTCAGAGGCTACGGCCATATCGCAGCAGCTCACCAGGCCCACGGCGCCACCAAAAGCAGCGCCCTGTACTCGCGCAATAGTGGGCGTAGGAAAAGTGTCGAGCTTGTACAGCATGGCGGCAAGCGCGGCGGCATCGCGGCGGTTTTCCTCTTCTGAATAAGTCGCCATGCGCTTCATCCAGTTGAGGTCGGCTCCGGCAGAAAAGCTCTTGCCATTGGAGGCCAGTACCAACACACGTACAGCGGGGTTTTGCGCCAGGGTGTCGAAGGTGGTGGCCAGCTCGTGGATCAGTTCATCATCAAAAGCGTTGTGGATTTCCGGCCGGTTCAGGGTGACCGTGGCCACGCCCTCGCTATCCACTTCGCACAGCAATTTATCGCTCATTGTTATTCCTCGATTGGGGCGTTTCTCTCTAGCGGCACTGGGGTAGCCCGCGGCACCGCAACCACGGTTCCTTACATGCGGAACACGCCAAACTGGGTCTCTTCCGGCTCTTTGTGGCTGGCCGCCGCCAGGCACAGGCCGAGCACGCGGCGGGTATCCGCCGGATCGATAACGCCGTCATCCCACAAGCGCGCGGAGGCGTAGTAGGGGTGCCCCTGGTGTTCGTAGTTATCCACAATCGGCTGCTTAAACTGGCGCTCTTCCTCTTCGCTCCAGGATTCACCCCGTGCCGCCATTTGATCGCGCTTCACCTGGGCCAATACGCCAGCGGCCTGCTCACCGCCCATAACCGAAATGCGCGCATTGGGCCACATAAACAGGAAGTTGGGATCGTAGGCGCGGCCACACATACCGTAGTTACCGGCGCCGAAAGAGCCGCCGATAAGGATGGTGATTTTGGGCACCTTGGCGGTAGCGACAGCGGTCACCATCTTGGCGCCGTGTTTGGCGATGCCGCCCGCCTCGTACTGTTTGCCCACCATAAAGCCGGTGATATTTTGCAGGAACACCAATGGAATCTTGCGCTGCGCACACAGCTCAATAAAGTGCGCGCCCTTCTGCGCACTCTCCGCAAACAGAATGCCGTTGTTGGCAACAATTCCCACCGGGTAGCCCTGGATACGAGCAAAACCGGTGACGAGGGTCGTGCCGTACAACGCTTTAAATTCATCGAACTCGGAGCCGTCCACAACCCGCGCGATAATCTCGCGCACATCAAACGGCTGGCGCGAATCCTTGGGCACCACACCGTAAATATCTTCCGGTGGATAAATCGGCTCTACCGGCTTTTGGATATCCAGGCCGGGATTCTTGATGCGGTTCAGGCGCGCTACAGAGCGACGCGCTAACTGCAGCGCGTGTACATCGTTATTGGCGTAGTGATCGGAAACCCCGGAAGTGCGACAGTGCACCTCGGCACCGCCGAGTTCTTCCGCGGAAACTTCTTCACCGGTAGCCGCTTTCACCAGGGGCGGGCCCGCCAGGAAGATAGTGGCCTGTTCTTTCACCATAATGGATTCGTCTGCCATGGCTGGCACATAGGCACCGCCGGCAGTACAGCTCCCCATAACCACCGCAATCTGCGGAATATTCTGTGCAGAGAGATTGGCTTGGTTAAAGAAGATGCGACCGAAGTGCTCACGGTCCGGGAAAACGTCGTCCTGGCGCGGCAGGTTAGCACCACCGGAATCCACCAGGTAAATGCACGGCAGATTGTTCTGCTCGGCAATGGTCTGCGCGCGCAGGTGTTTTTTTACTGTGAGGGGATAATAGGTTCCACCTTTTACCGTGGCATCGTTGGCCACTATCACACAGGGCTGACCGGAAACGGTGCCGATGCCAGTAATAATGCCCGCGGCTGGGACATCCTCACCGTAAACCTCGTGAGCGGCCAGCTGGGAAAATTCCAGGAAGGGGCTACCCGGATCGAGCAGCGCATCGATACGGTCCCGTGGCAATAATTTTCCTCGCGCCAGGTGTTTTTCCCGTGCGCGCTCGCCGCCACCCTGGGCGATGGCTTCCACTTTTTCACGCAGGTCTGCCACCAGCGCCTGCATCTGCTCGCGGTTTTCGCCAAAGGCGGCATCGCGTGTATTTATTTTGCTCTGCAACTGATTCATAAAGTCTGATTCACTTTCCCGGAGAAAAGACCTCCACGGAGCGCCGCTTATCGCCGCAATGTCCGTGGAGACAGCTGCCGCCGACAGGCGTCGGCAGCGAGAAGAAATGCCCAGCCTTAGCGGGTCTCGTTAAACAGCTCGCGACCAATCAGCATACGACGCACTTCAGAAGTGCCCGCGCCGATTTCGTAGAGCTTGGCATCGCGCAGCAGGCGACCGGTGGCGTACTCGTTGATGTAGCCATTGCCGCCCAGAGTCTGGATAGCCTGCAGGGCCATCTGGGTTGCGCGCTCTGCAGTAAATAGGATTACTGCGGCGGCGTCCTTGCGCGAGTCCTCACCGCGATCACAGGCACGGGCCACGGCATAGAGGTAGGAGCGACTGGCATTCAGGTCGGCATACATATCGGCGATCTTGCCCTGCATCAGCTGGAATTCGCCGATGGCTTTGCCGAACTGCTTGCGCTCGTGGATATAGGGCACCACGATATCCAGGCAGGCCTGCATAATGCCTACCGGACCACCGGAAAGAATGGTGCGCTCGTAGTCGAGACCGCTCATCAAAACACGCACGCCGCCGTTCAATTCACCGAGGATATTTTCTTCCGGCACTTCGCAGTCTTCGAACACCAGCTCACAGGTGTTGGAACCGCGCATGCCCAGCTTGTCGAGTTTTTGCGCCTGGGAGAAACCGGCGAAGCCGCGCTCGACGATAAATGCAGTAATACCGCCGGAGCTGATGCCCGGCTCGGTGCGCGCGTAAATCACATAGGTATCGGCATCGGGGCCGTTAGTGATCCACATTTTATTGCCATTCAAAATAAAGCGGTCGCCGCGCTTTTCCGCGCGCAGCTGTAGGCTCACAACATCGGAACCAGAATTGGGTTCGCTCATAGCCAAGGCGCCTACATGTTCACCGGAGCACAGCTTGGGCAGGTACTTGAGCTTCTGCTCGCGGGTACCATTTTTGCGAATTTGGTTTACACACAGGTTGGAGTGGGCACCGTAGGACAAGCCTACAGAAGCGGAGGCGCGGGAAATTTCTTCCATGGCCACAGCGTGTGCCAGGTAACCCATATTGGAACCGCCGAACTCCTCTTCCACGGTCATGCCCAGCAGACCCAGCTCACCGAATTTTTTCCACATATCAGCGGGGAACAGGTTGTCTTCATCGATCTGCGCCGCGCGCAGGGCCAGCTCCGCCTGGCAGAACTTGTAGACCATATCGCGGAGCATATCGATGTCTTCACCGAGGCCGAAATTCAGGGTTGGATAGGAGGTATTCATAATGGCTCCAATAATTATTAGAAAAGTCTTTTAAACTGGTGGCACCTGCAACCACTCGACACATCGGGTGACACGCTAAACCTCTGCGGGTCACAGGCTTTCGCAAGCGCCTGCCGAAATTTTTAAGCTGTGGGCTAGGGGTTTTCTTCTTTGCGACTTTTTACCAAGGCCGCTTGTGCGCGGGTCTCCGCGTCGTCCAGTTCCCCCATCAGGCTTTCGATATCCCTCAGCTGTTGCTGCAACTGTGCACGCTTCTGGGCAATGCGCTCCAGCAGGCGCTGCAACTGCTCCACGTTGCCGTGAGCAGGATCGTACATATCGATAATCTCGCGGCTTTCATCCAGGGAAAAACCCAAGCGCTTACCGCGTAAAATCAGCTTCAGGCGCACCCGTTCCTCAGGACTGTAGATACGGGTCTGCCCTCGCCGCTCCGGCTTGAGCAGGCCCTTGTCCTCATAGAAACGGATGGCGCGGGTGGTGATATCAAATTCCCGCGCCAACTCCGAAATACTGTAACTCTGGGGCTCTACAATGCTGGCTTTGGCTTTCATAAGTACTTCCTCGAGACGCAACAGAGCCTAACAAGAGTTTACGTTGACGTAAACGTAAAGCAAACGCCAAAAAATAACTGCGAGGGGCTATTTAGTCATTAACCCGTCGCAGTGATCGGAAGTGAGGGGTCAGACGCCCAGCAGCTGTTGCAACTGGTTGTCGAGCAACTTTTGATAGGAGGGTGTCAGGCCGGTAACTTCCAGGGACCAGCCGGCGCCGTGATGCTCAATGCGCCCGGCCAGGGAGGTATCTTCCAGCAGCTCCGGATGCAGGAACAAACCGCGCGATTGATTGAGCAGTTGCTCGGCGGAAAAGTCCGGCGTGTTGGGCTCACAAGGCGCCACCGCCAGGGCCAGCTTCAGGCCGGTGGCCCGGCTGACGCTCTGCATCTCCCGTAGTAACAAGCCACAGCAGACCGCGCGAAATGCCGCATCGGCGCCGGAAAATCCCAAGCCGATCTGCGGCCCAGCGCAACTCAGTGGATGGGCACCGTAGATCCGACGCAGCAACTGCATACGCCCATCCAACTCCCGCTGGATTCCTTCGAGCGCGCTGCGGCTCAGTTGGTTGGTCAACTGGGCCCAGTTCAATGGACGCAGGTACAAACCTATGGTGTCCTGTTTTTGTTCGGAAAGATCGGCAGATGATAGAGGTTCTTCAGCTGGCAAACTGCCCGGTGCGGAAAAGCCCCCCACCATCAATGCCGCCACTGCACTAAACGGCAATGCAAAAACCAGTGTCAGCAACAGGCTGGCCCAGGGGAAGGTGACATCCGCGCCAGGGACCAGGGCAACGGTAACATTGCCGGCGATACTGTCGTGCAGCACTACCGGCACGCTAATGGTCTCGCCATTCTCTAGATCGCCGACTTCCGCCAAACTGTTAGATTCCACATCCTCAACGGCAACACCGCTGATGGCAGGCAACTCCAACAATTGTCGGGCCAATAACTGCATACTGATGCGATCGTCAGCGACGATACGCTCCAGGCTCTGCCCTGCAAGAAAACTCGCTGCCGCCTGCGCCGAAGCGCGGTCTTTCTCCACGGCATCGGCATGGCGCTGCCCATAGTAGTGACCGAGAGCCACGCTGCAGAACAGGGCCAGGATCAACCAGATTGCCGCCGCCAACAGGCGCTGACGGACGCGCTTGGATAAATGCGCAAACTGCTCTGGCAGTCTGCGCAAAAAGGAAATCATCGATACAGACATCACGCGGCCTTAATACCTCGCCTTGTTTCTTTTTATCTTGAGCTTCTTATCCTTGCGTCTTTATCAATCATCCTGACGGATAAAAACGTCGCCAACAAACACTGGCGCAGATGCGTGGACCTGCTGGCGTCTTTGGAACTCTCCGCGGCCAAGGGCCCTGGCGCAATTTTATCCTCACAAAGAGCCAATAGTGCGCAGTGTAATTTCCTGTGCCGTTGGTCGATCCAGCAACAAAATAGTTCCACAGGGAGTTTTTTTATTTGTCACAAATAAGCGAGGCAGATCCTGCGGCGCAGATTTTAGCGAAGATTCCGGCTAGAGCTATAATGCGTCACTTATTGAATAAATTGGGGAGCTGCGCCATGGGCGTCGAAACTAGAGCACAAGAATTTCATCTGCCCCTGGCACAAATTGCCCAGTCACCCCTGGACTGCTCTGTGCGCTACCTCACCTATAGCGGCAAGAGCAGCAAGAGCGGCAAGCACGCACAGCTAGGGTTGGAATACGACGAAACAGTACCTTTTTCGGGCACCGCCAGCGGTGAATTGAGCTTACCCAATGCCGCACCATCGGCTGTGCAATCACCCTGGTGCCTGACCTTCCTCAGCCCAGCAGCCAGCCTGTTACAACTACAGCGCCTGCTGGATTTTTGTGCCGAGCAACAATGGCACATCGATGCCATCGACACTCTAGCCCACCGGCACGAGTGCACGGTAATTCGCTTCCAGTTCAGTGCTGAACTGGAGTTTTCCCCTGCGCGATTTGCCTGCCTGCAACTGGCCGAGGAAGTTGGAGCCGATCTGGTTTTGCAGGAAGGCAGCAGTCAGAGGGTACCGGCGCTGGCTGGCTTCGATATGGATTCCACCCTGATTGATGCCGAGGTCATCGACGAGCTGGCCAAGATTACCGGAATCGGCGACCAGGTGGCGGCTATCACCGCGGCCGCCATGCGCGGCGAGCTGGATTTCCGCGACAGCTTCAAAAAACGCATGGCGTTACTCAAGGGTTTTTCCGAACAGCGCCTGGCAGAAATCGCCAGGCAACTGCCACTAAAAGAAGGGGCACAAAACCTGTTGCACTGCCTGCGCAAACTCGGCTGCAAGACGGTCATTTTATCCGGCGGATTCACCTACTTCGCGAACTTCCTACAGAAAGAACGCCTTGCCGTTGACCTGATACACGCCAATGAACTGGAATTCGCCGGTGGCGTACTCACCGGTGAAGTAATAGAACCTATCGTGGACGGCATGCGCAAGCGGTTATTGCTGGAGGAAACTGCAAAGGATATGGGGCTGCCGCTGGGACAGGTGGTTGCCGTAGGGGACGGCGCCAATGATATCCCCATGTTGAACCTGGGCGCCCTGGGTATTGCTATCCACCCAAAACCCAAAGTCCGTAGAGAAGCGCCTCAGGCCATTACCCTATTCGGGCTCGATGCCGCGCTGTACCTATTTGGTCTCAACGACCGACAAATAGCCGAATTGGGGCAGCCTTAGAGGCGCCCCAAACAGGTCATATCATCGCATGAGGGAAGGGAAAAGAACGCGGCTTGTTGTTATCTGAACAGGCACCGGGCTCATATTCACAACCTACGATAAAAAGGCCGAGAATAACCAACCATAAAATCCGCTTGTACATAGGTACCTCCCTTTGCCTAATTGGAATTTTATTCGAGCAGCAGATTACGCAAAGGGTCCCGATTTGAACAGCAATTTAATGATTTTTGTGCCAGAAAATTGGCGCAAAAATTATTAATTCGTACCAGATGGATGAAGTTTGCTACACAGGAGATTACACCGGCTCTTTTCCGGCTCGGACTCCGCCCAAAAGCATATTAACAGCTCACATTTCAGGCAGAATTTAACCGCAGAAAATTTGCAGAAACGCTGAGGTGAGTATGGGGAGTTACGCTTAAAACAGCCGACATTGCATCGGCTCGATCACTCCCCACAGAATGCTAGAACCCCGGCACAGGGCACCGGAGTTGAGCAGAGGTTTTAGCCTTCTTTCTTACCGTAAATTACCAGGCTGTTCACTTTTACTGTCAACGGGTGGTAACCCGACTTGGCGCGCTCAAAAATACGCGCGGCCACATCCTGCTTGCCAGTTTCAACCATATTGCGATACAGCGGGCGCAGGAATTTGTTACGGCCAATACTGGTAAGGAAGTTCTCCAGGCGATCGAAGGCCGGCTCGTAATCATTGCGCACGGCAATCATCAGCCAGCTGAAGGCCACTTCATTGTTGCGGGATTGAGTCAGGCCAAAGGCGCTGTCCAGCTCTTTTAACTGGGCTTCCGTCAGCTTCTCTGGCATGCCGTCGAGGAAGTACTTCCACTGGTGGAAAGTCCAACCCTTGGTGTCGATATCCTTCGCCGCCAATTTGCCATCCAGCCACTGCTGGCGCACCGGGTCCAACTTGCTAAAGGCATCAGACTGCGGATGCGGCGCACCTTCGGGGATACCCGGCTCGAAGATCCACTGGTGAATGCGCTCGCGATCCAGCTTGTCGGCATGCTCAACCAGGAGGGTCTTATCCAGGTACTTAACGAAGTCCTCGGTGGTGATGCTCTGGAAGGAGAAGTGGTTAAAGTACTCCATCAGGAAGCGGTCGAACGCTTCACGGCCCACTTTCTGCTCCAGCTCGTACAGGAACAGGGAGCCTTTCTCGTAGGGGATATTGGAGAAGACTTCATCGGGATCGCGACCGCGCAGGTCGATCGCCATAATCTCATCGCGGGGCTCTTTGTCGGCCAGGTCCGCTTGCAGATCGTCATAGCCCAGGGCCATTTCCATCTGGTAGCGCTCGTCACCGTAGACAAACTGCATAATGCGGTTGGTCAGGTAGGTGGTGAAGCCTTCGTTCAGCCACAGGTCACGCCAGCTGGCGTTGGTCACCAGGTTGCCGGACCAGGAGTGCGCCAGTTCGTGGGCGATCAGGGCCACTAGGCTCTTGTCGCCGGCAATCACCGTCGGAGTGATAAAACTCAGGCGTGGGTTCTCCATACCGCCGAAGGGGAAGCTGGGCGGCAGGATCAGCAGGTCGTAACGATCCCAGTGGTAGGGACCATAGGCCTTCTCGGTCACTTCCAGCATGGATTCGGTGTCGGCAAACTCCGCTGCCGCAGATTCCAGCATAGAGGGCTCGGCGTAGACACCGGTGCGCTCGCCCATGGGCTTGAACTGCAGGTCGCCAACCGCCAGGGCAATCAGGTAGGAGGGAATGCGCTGGGGCATTTCAAACTCGTAGACGCCATCTTTGGCCGCCTTCGGATCGTTGTTGGCACTCATTACAGCGCGCAGTTCTTTCGGGGTGCGAACGGTAGCGTTGTAGGTGATACGAACTTTCGGGGAATCCTGCAGCGGGATAAAGCTGCGCGCGTGAATTGCCTGAGCCTGGGTAAACAGGAACGGATGCTTCTTGCCAGCGGTTTGCTGGGGCTCCAACCACTGCACGCCAGAGGCGCCCGGTGCTGTGCGGTAGCGGATGGTGATGCTGTTGGCATCTTTCGGCAGCTCAATATTCAGCGGGGTACCCAGGTGGCTGTCTTTCTCACCCATGGAGAACTTCACCGGCGCGCCATTGGCAGAAACGGAGACCACTTCCAGCTCGCGGGTATCCAGCACCATCGGCAGGTTCTTGTCGTTGAGGCGCTTGAAGTCCAGCTTGGCTTCGCCCTCGAGTACCTTGCGGGAGAAGTCGACAGTCAGGTCCAGATCCAGGTGCTGCACCTGATAGTCATTGCTATTGGCGAAGGAGTGATAATCCACACCGGACTGCGGCGCCTTGTCTGCAACGCTTTTCTTCTCAATTACCGCGGCCGCTTTTACCGGCGCGCTGGCGCTATCGGCTTCGACCTTGGTCGGTTCATTCTTGGAACAACCTGAGGCCACGGCGAAGCCGCCGACGATCAGGCTGGTGCACAGTAAACGGGGCAACATGGGTTTACTCCCTGGGTTCAGCTTTTCAATTTGCGCCACAGGATACCCGAGAGTGCGCGCTTGCGGAACGATAGGGAGGCAGATCCCCGCTGGGTGACCGCCACGGGCAGCATCGAGCGAGCCCCACCACCGAAGATCATGCTCGCCGCGGCGATAAAAATAGACGCATGTCTCAACTTCTACGCTGGCGGATGAATTTGCTGACTAATCCCCGCTGAGATCGAAAAAATCTCCCCAGTAATTAACAAAGCCTTCACTTTCCCTATTCAGACTGCGGGTCCTCTAAAACAAGCACATAAAGGAGAGTCCCATGTCATTGTCCCGGAGGCGGTTCCTACAATTTTCCGGCGCCGGCCTGGCATCCCTGCCACTGTTGAAAGCCTATGGTGCCGGCCTGCAACCCTTCCAGCACGGCGTGGCCAGCGGCGACCCCCTGGCGGATCGCGTTATTCTCTGGACTCGGATCACCCCCTCCGATGACCCCGCCTTCCAGTCCATGGTGCCCTACACCTGGCAGATCGCCCTGGACCCGGAGATGGCGATGGTGGTCAACAGCGGCAGTGGCCTCACCGGCCCAGAGGTGGACTACACCATCAAAGTGGACGCTTCCGGCCTGCAAGCGGGGACTAGTTACTATTACCGCTTCTACTCCAACGGTATCGATTCACCCATCGGCCGCACCCGCACCCTGCCCACCGGCCATGTTGAGCGCCTGCGCTTCGCTGTGACCAGCTGCTCCAACTATCCCATGGGTTATTTCAATGTTTACCGCGAGATCGCCCTGCGCGCCGATCTGGATGTGGTGCTGCACCTGGGCGACTACATCTATGAATACGGCCCAGGCGGTTTCGGCACAGGCACCGGCCTTGGACGTGAGCCGATTCCCGCCAAGGAAATGGTGGATATCCAGGACTATCGCCAACGTTACGCCCAATACCGCTCCGATCCGGATCTGCAGGAAGTGCACCGTCAACATCCCTTTATTTGTGTATGGGATGACCACGAGAGCGCCAACAACTCTTGGGCCGGCGGTGCGGAAAACCACGATCCACAAGACGGCGAGGGGGACTGGGCAGTGCGCCGCACCGTGGCAAATCAGGTCTACTTCGAGTGGATGCCAATCCGCGACAACGGCCTCCTCGACCTGTTTGGTGACAAGGCCATCTACCGCAGCTTCCGCTTCGGCAACCTGATGGATTTGATGATGCTGGATACGCGGATTGCCGCCCGTGACGAGCAGGCCAATTGGTTCGACCAGAAGACCGCCGATGACCCCGATCGCAGTATCCTCGGTGCGCAACAGGAACAGTGGCTGCACAATGGACTGACTCAATCCCAGGCAGACGGGGTGCGCTGGCGGGTACTGGGCCAGCAGGTGATGATGGCGCAACTGACCCTGGCCAAAGATCTATCGATCAATATGGACCAATGGGATGGCTACACCGCTTCCCGCGAACGCTTGTTCAACCATATCAGCAACCACAATATCGACAATTTTGTGGTGCTCACCGGAGATATCCACAGCTCCTGGGCCTGGGACCTGGCCAGCAATCCCTTCAATATCCTCGAATACGGTCGCCTCACCGGGCGTGGCGCCCTGGGCGGTGAGTTTGTCACCCCAGGCGTGACCTCCAGTTTTCTGGATAAGTCCCACCTGACCGATGTAGCCGCCATCGCCATGGACGGTTTGATTCCACATCTGAAATGGGTCAATGTGACCCAGCGCGGCTACCTGCTGATGGATGTATCCCACTCCCGTACCAAAGCCCACTGGTATCACGTGGATACCGTCACCAGTAAGAGTTACAACGCCAGCCTGGCGCGAATCTATAAGCAAAAGGCCGGTGCCAACCATGTGCAGCGAGCCTGGAACGAGAGCAGCGGTCCAGAGAATGCACCGGCTCCAGCTCCTGGCTACGCCACACTGGCGCGCAATACCATTGCCGCCCTACGCAGTCGCTACAAGGTTTAGCCACTGCAAGGTTTAAGAGGTATAAAAAAACCACACAGCCCTATGGGCTGTGCGGTTATTCTCCACCCTTCAATAAGCCTGTTTAATCCAGGCTGAAATCAAAGTTCATCTCCTCCGCCGGAGCTTGTACATAATAGCCCTGGATATAATCGGTGCCGGTTTGCCACAGAGTGGGCAGCATGCTGGCCTGCTCGATATGGGGCACGATCACCTTGGTGTTCGCCTCGCCTAAGCGCTGTACCAAACCCGCAAGGGTATCGCTACTCTCACCCTCATCCTGCACTTCACGCACAAATGACGGATCTATCTTGGCAATATCTACCTTCACGTGCTCCAAAGCCTTGAATGGATTCAAACCCGTGCCAAAGTGACAAACAGATACGCGGCAGCCGAGTTGCTGAACCTGGGTGGTGAAATCCCGAGCTGCGTGTAAATTGCTGGTGATATCTTCCTGACGCAACTGGAAAACGACCGAACTTGGTACCAGTTTGGCAGCTTTGAAGGCCACCCCCAGCCAGGCCGGCAGGCTGTTGTCGAGTAGCGAGGCGGTGGTGAGGTGCAGCAACAGCGACACTTCTTTGCCCGCGGCCCTGGCGGCGGACGCGGCCTTGATTGCAGTGAGAATCACCCAGCGATCCATTTTTGCCGAAAGGCCCGCATCGCCCAGCTCCTGCAGAAAAGCCAACGGCGCCAGCTCCTCTTTTTCATCGAGCATGCGAACCAATACTTCATACATCTGCTCGCCGGTGCCCTGCAGGCTCAGGATCGGCTGGTACAGCAGTTTGAGACTGCCCGCTTCCAGCGCCTGTACCACACGGGCGCGGTGATAAGTGCCGGCATCGGCACTGTTTTCGGTATCCGGCTCATAAAGGGCAAAGGCACCGCCCTGACTGTCTTCACCGAGGGCCAGTTTATGGGCCGTTTGTGCCTGCTCCAGCACCTGCTGGGAGCCACTGGAGGCCTCGCTCAGTAATGAAATCCCAATCGAAGCGGTCACCTGCTGAGTCTTGCCGGCAGCATCGAAAATGGTGTCGGCAATTCGCTTGAGTATGTCTTTAGCGCGCAGTTCGATACTGTCCGGCGTGGTATCCGGGCTCAGCAGGCAGAAACTCTCGTCGCTGTAACGCGCCAGGGTATCGCCGCTGCGCTGACAGCCCTGTAACAGCTCGGCCATGGCCTTCTGCAGCGCATCGGCACCGGCCACACCCACAACTTTTTGCACCTCTTCAGCAAAGCGATCCACCTGAATAAACATCAAGCCACCGGTGCGGCGCGAATCTGCGGAGGCCTTGATAGTGGAGTCCAATAGCTGCAAGAAGTGCTGGCGATTGAACAGACCGGTGAGCGGGTCGCGGTTTTTAATATCGCTGAGCTGGGCTTCCAGCTGTTCGGTATCGCCGCGACGGCTGGCAATGCGCACTTGCAGGCAGCGCTCTTCCTCATAGGTGGTGCTGAGCACCTCGGCACGGGTGGGCAGGGGATCGCCATTCATTGTTCTGGCGGTAAACCGCCACTCTTTGGCCTCGACCTCATTGTTGTCGATGGCGCATCGCTTGAGAAATTCCCGCGCCCCTTCCTGCTCACTTTCCGACAGCATATCGATCAGTGGCTGGTATTCGACCTCCTCACCACTTTCATAGCCGAAGCGTTCGGCAAATGAATCGTTGGCGTATACCAAAAGACCATCGGAGACATAAGCGATAGCGTCCTTAGAGCTGTCGAGCAATTCTTTGGCGCGCTTGAGCGTGGCGTGATAGCGGCGGTCATGTATCCGTGCCTGGCGGCGGTTTGCGAGAGCACTCATCTCGCGCTGGATCACCAGCAATAGATGCTGGTCCTCATCCACTGTTACCACGTCCCGTGCGCCAAGCTTCAGCCCCTCCACTACAGGCTGGGAGCCAGTGCGCTCACTCAGCAGGATCACCGGGATATCTTTTTGCAGTTTACTGATTGTGCGCAGGGCCACCGCCGGTGGAATCTGGGTGCTACTTTCTGAGGCGATTACCAGGTCCCAGGTTTTGTCTTGCAGCAGGCGGGTAAAAACCGCTTCGTTGGCGACATGCTGGGCGCGGTTAGGTCTGCCGGCATTGTGCAACATGCTCACCAGGCGCTGTGCCTCTGCGGGCATGTCGTGAATCAGAAGGAGTCGGATAGTGTCGTTGCTATTCATTATTTGCTCTATTTTTTCAGGGCAGCGCACCGCAACCCCATGCGGTAAGTTTAGGGGGCCCCTGTGGTGGCATACAAGAGCACTTCAGGATGGTACGCGTGACCAAAGTCACACAATTCCCCCTGTAAAAAAACGCACTCAAAAGTATGAATTTGCGAATAAGTAATCACTCAGCGGGTCGGCAACCTCTTTTTATCTAGGGCCTGTACGGCACAACTAATGCGGCAGCCACTATATAGATAGGCCCTAATAGATATTTAGCCTAGATCAATTTGGCGCCATTTTTCCGTCCTCTGTCGCCCTCTGTCGCCCACTGCCGCCCAGAATTTTTATTAATTGGTTTGAGGTATCTTGCTGTTAGCTTCTATTGGGGACTTTGAAGCAACACCTGGTATCTCGCGCACTAGCTTGGGAACCAAATAACCCGGCAGGCGCCTGCGCATTTGCTCAATGATTTCCACTGCCGCGCTATCGCTGACTTCAAAGTGGGCAGCGCCGTTGACCCTATCCAGCTGGTGCAGGTAATAGGGCAACACCCCTGCATCGAACAGCGTTTCACTCAATGATTCCAGGGTTTCGCACTTATCGTTAACGCCGCGCAGCAGTACCGCTTGATTTAGCAGAATCACCCCCGCATTGCGCAGCCTAGCCAGACCCGCGCGCACCTCCGCATCAATTTCATTGGCGTGGTTGCAGTGCAAAACCAGTACCGGTTTCAGGCGCGATTGAGCGAACCAGGACAGCATCTCATCGGTAATCCGGCTCGGCGCCACTATGGGCACACGACTGTGGATGCGTAATTTGTTTAGGTGTGGGATCTGCGCCAGCTCTCCGGCAAGCCAGCCAAGTTGGCGGTCGTTCAACACCAGTGGGTCGCCACCGCTCAGTATCACCTCCCGCAACTCGCTGCGCGCGCGCACATATTCCAGTGCTGCAGACCACTGTTTGCGATTCAGGTGATTATCACCGTAGGGAAATTCCCGGCGGAAACAGTAACGACAATTTACCGCGCACTGCCCCGCCGTGATAAACAGCAGACGACCGTGATATTTATGCACCACTCCAGGAAGCGGATTCGCCTCAGCTTCCTGCAATGGATCGGCACTAAAGCCCGCAACCACTTCCAGCTCTGCAGCTCCGGGCAATACCTGCAACAGGAGTGGATCATTCGGATCGGCTAGACGCATGCGACGGATAAACGGACGCGGTACTCGCAGGGCGAACTTGTCGCTGGCCTGTTGCGCCCAGGGCAATTGCTCAGGATCGAGCTGCAGTAATTCGATCAACTCTTCAGGGGCTGTGACCAGGTCAGAGAGTTCATCCTGCCAACGGCGGGCTTCGTGGATGTCGATCAATTCGCTGTCGACGGCTGGGGATTTCGCCATAGGAATTCGCACAGAGGGGAGCAACACTAGAGAAGTAGCAATTGTACCAGAAGCAGACCCAGGCACAGACACTCCGGGTAATCGGTCCACCCGGGCTGATAGCGGCCTCCTGAAAGAAGAAAACCACGGAGCACTGATCCCGGGTTAGAACCAATAAAACCACACAGTCAGAATGGTTTATAAGCCAACTAATATCGGTTGCAACCGGGACCTAGACCTGCCTTGCAATGTCTGGGTGTGCAAAAGGGGATTTCAGTCAGGGATTTTCTACTCGGCAATTATTCAACTTTGTCACATAAACAATGAAAAAAATTCGATGATTGAGCGAGTACCCCATAACCCACAAATCAATAAAAATAACTCTTTACTTATTCGAAAAGGCGCACCGCTTGACTTGAAAGCGAAGTGGTAACTCCGACTTGCCCATAAGTAAAAGCTCACTCCAAAATTATAAAAATAACAATAATAAAAATTTAACCGTCAAGGTAAAAATATTACTGGCCGTACAAATTTCCTTAGGAAAATCTTCACAATTCCCCCATTCACAACAGGGTTAATAGGGTGTTAATTTAGCCAAAGACAAAGCGATAACAACCTTGTCTTTCTTGAAATCAGTGCACTCGAATTTCAATAAAAAAATAAGTCCGGGCATCTCCCCCGTCCAATAAAAATGGAATTACAAAAAAGGAAAAATTCGATGGAAATGCAGCTCGAATTACTTGAGGCCAATAAAGATTTATTGATTGAGCAGACCCGCGCTCATCCGTTCCTCAAGCGCTGCCGCGATGGCTCCATAACCATGGAAGAGCTGAAAATTTTCCTGGTGCAACAGGGAATCTACAGCAGCTACTTCGTGCGTTACCTCTGTGCGATGATGGCCAACCTCCCCAGCAATAAAGAAGTGCATGAGTTGGCTGAAAACCTGATGGAAGAACTGGGTCTGGAACCCGACAGCCCCAAACCCCACGCCGAGATTTACCGCGAGACTCTCGAGCATTTTGGTCTGAGCCTGGAAAATGCAGAAATTCTGCCCGGCACCCAGCACCTGATCGACACCATGTTCCAGCACTGCCGCGACCTGCGTGCCAGCTCTGGCCTGGGCGCACTCTGCCTGGGCGCAGAAGCATTGGTGCCGGACCTCTACAGCGATATCGTAGCCGGCTTCCGCGCCTGCGGTGTGGCCGACGAGCAATTAACTTTCTTCCTGCTGCACATCGAATGCGATGACGGCCACGCGGAAACCATCCGCGATATTATGGTTGAGATCGGCAGCAAAGATGCCTCCCAACTCGACGTAATGCTCGACGCGGGGCGCCGTCTGGTGCAAGCCCGCCAACAGTTCTTCGACTCCATCGAAACTGCCTACCGCACCTCGAGCCAGAGCCAGCCCCAAGCGGTTTCCGCCTAAGCCGTGTGTGCCCAGTCATTTATTATTGTGGCTGGGCACAACACAGGGACGTGAACGCAACAGTGAAGTAGCTGCGTTTGTTGCCGCGAATAATTAAAACAATGGAATGGGAATTTCATGCGGGAGTTCTGCCTATCGGCGTCAACTGCTGAAACTTCCTTTCGTAAGTCATGGAGTCAAATATGGCTGAAACACTATCAATGAACAAAGGCGAGCTGATTGAGCGCGCCAGCGAATCCATGAAAGAGCACCTGGGTGTGCCCGACTGGTCTCTACGGGAAAAACTCGCACTGACCTGCCGCATTCTTTTTGCCCACGGACACGATTCCGGTCTGGCCGGGCAAATTACCGCCCGCGCGGAAACACCCGGAAATTATTACACCCAGCGCCTGGGGCTGGGGTTTGATGAAATTACCGCGTCCAACCTGCTGGAAGTTAACGAAGATCTGGAAGTCATATCCGGAGAGGGTATGGCCAACCCGGCCAACCGCTTTCACACCTGGATTTACCGCGCACGCCCGGATGTAAAATGCATCGTGCATTCTCACCCAATTCATATTTCCGCCCTGTCCATGCTGGAGCGCCCGCTGAAGATTTCCCATATGGACGCCTGCATGTTGTACGACGATATCGCCTTCCTCAAGGAATGGCCCGGTGTACCAGTGGGCAACAATGAGGGCGAACTCATTGCCGAGGCGATCGGTGACAAGCGCGCGATTCTGCTCGCCCATCACGGCCTGATCATCGCCTGCCGTTCCGTAGAAGAGGCCTGCTCCATGGCCCTGCAATGCGAGCGCGCCGCGCATTTGCAAATGCTGGCGGAATCCTCCGGCACCATTCAGGACATCAAACCGGAACTCGGCCGCGAGGCCCACGACTGGATCTTGCAGGAAAAGCGCAGCCAGGCCACCTTTGCCTACTACGCCAGGCGTCTGCTGCGGGATATCGATAACACCATCGATAACCCCCTGGGCTGAGACACAGTCACCGCCACTTTTATCAGTTCGCGGGCCCGATGCCCGCGAACTGCTGCTTGACCGCACCCAGCCCCAGCCAGGCCCTTCGCAACCGCTCGTTACAGCGGTACAAATACCCGCGTGGAGTCGTTCAGGGCGCCGCCCTCCTGTATAATCCCGCCCCAACATTTCAGGGTCGCCGGTAAAGTCTCTGCGCCGCGGCCAAACGAGTCGTTTGCAGCTACCAGTTTTAGCGGAAGCGCACGGGATTCCCTGGGTTGAGCCGGGCCAAGGCCGGTTGTATGCGCGGGAAAAACTCGTTAAATATCATAGAGATACATGACTTATAAGGGCTCTAATTGCTATGGCTAATTACTCTACCAACGAATTCAAGGGCGGCCTCAAGGTAATGCTCGACGGCGATCCCTGCTCTATCGTGGAAAACGAGTTCGTCAAACCTGGCAAGGGCCAGGCGTTCAACCGAGTCAAACTGCGCAACCTGAAAACCGGCCGCGTATGGGAGCGTACCTTCCGCTCCGGCGAAAGCCTGGAAGGCGCAGACGTGATGGACCGCGAGATGGAATATCTCTACAACGACGGTGAGTTCTTCCACTTTATGGAGCCTGAAACTTTCGAGCAGCACCAGGCCAGTACCGATGCGGTCGGCGATGCCGCCAAGTGGCTGAAAGAACAAGACCTCTGCACCGTAACTCTGTATAACGGTTCTCCTCTGGCAGTTACCCCGCCCAACCATGTGATCCTGGAAATCACTGACACAGACCCGGGTCTGCGTGGCGACACCGCCCAGGGCGGCACCAAGCCCGCCACCCTAGTGACCGGCGCCGTAGTAAAAGTGCCCCTGTTCCTGGAAATCGGCGAGACCATCAAGGTCGACACCCGCACCGGTGAATACCTGGGCCGCGCCAAAGAAGACTGATTACCCTCCTCAAGTGGGCGGCCGCCGGCCGCCCACAGCCTGAGCCCATCCCATGACCACTGATCTCTGGCGCCCTAGCGCCACCATTGAAGCCCTGCGCCATCGCGCCGCTTTACTGGCTGAAATCCGCCAGTTCTTCACCCAGCGCCAGGTGTTGGAAACCGAAGTGCCGGTGCTTTCCCGCCGCGCCACTAGCGACCCGCATATCGAATCTATCCCTGTACAGTGCGGCGGTGACAGCGCCTACCTGGCCACCAGCCCGGAGTTTGGTCTCAAGCGCCTGTTAGCCGCGGGTCTCGGTGACTGCTACTACCTGGGTAAGGCATTCCGCCAGGGCGAAGCGGGTAGCCGCCACAACCCGGAATTCACCATGCTGGAGTGGTACCGCTGCAGCTGGGATGATCGCCGCCTGATGAAAGAGGTGGCTGACCTACTCAGCGGAATACTGAAGATCCAGCAGGTGCAGTCACTCAGCTATAGGGATTTGTTCCAGCGCGAATTACAGCTCGATCCTCACAGCGCCAGCGACAGTGACTTACTTCGTTGTGTCGAAAAAGAGATAGACCTGGCTTTTAGCCCCGCTGATCGCAGCGAGTGTTTGGACTTATTGATGAGCCACCGCTTGGAACCCACCATGGGTGAAGGGATTACGCTGCTGTACGATTTTCCCGCGGACCAGGCGGCGCTCGCCAAGGTACTGCCCGACGACAGCGGTACTCCGGTGGCACGACGCTTCGAAGCCTATGTAGGCGGACTGGAGCTGGCCAACGGTTATTGGGAACTGACCGATAGCGCGGAGCAGCTGCGCCGCTTCCAGGCAGATCACACCTACCGCCAAAAACACGGCCTCAACCTCTATCCCTATGAGGAGCGATTGGTGGAGGCACTTCGGATGGGTATGCCGGAGTGCGCCGGTGTGGCACTGGGAATAGATCGTTTATTGATGTTGGCCGGAGGCTATAAAACGATTGAAGAGGTGATCGCCTTTCCTATTGAGCGCGCTTGATTCCTGAATCGTTGGGGCAATTTGTAAGTCAGCCCCGCTCAAGGCGTGTAGACATAGCGCGCCACCTCACCCACTGCAAAGAAGCCACAATCCAGTGGCAACTGCTGGCGCTCCGCCGGCACCAGTGCCACCAGGCTGCGGTGATGGCTGGCCTGGGCCTGCTCCAGCAGGTGGTGAAATAGTGCCCGGCCAATTCCACGCCCCCGGTACTCCTGCAGAGTCACCAGATCGTAGAGGCCCAGGGCATCGGCGGAGGCAAACAGGCAACCCGCCGCCACCGGGGTACCCTTTAGACGCGCCAAAAAAAACCTGAGCCGTGCACGCCGTTGCTCGGGAATCTCCGCCAATGCCATATAAAACTTTTGCAACTCCGCAGCCTCCAAGGCACTGCCGCACTCCGCTGCCTGCACTTTGGCATAATCGGACAGCGCCTCTTTATTGACCGTAGACACCACCAGATCATCCACAGTCTGCGCGGCACCCTGCACTGCCAGGCGCTCTATTTCTGCGGCCATAGCCACCAATGACTGCTTACGCTGCAAGCCCAGCTGCGCCAGTGCCTCGTCATCGAGGGGCTTGGAGGCACTGTGCCACAGAGTAAAAGGGCTGTGGCGCTCGGCGAAATAATCCAGCGCGAAGCGCTGCAGTATGCGCGGCGGCATCACCGTATTGGAAACCGCCTGGTTGAGGCGGCCCGACAAAAGGCCGGTATCACTGCGCACAATGCCAGTGATCTCTTTGGTGTGATTGGGGTTGAGCAGGCCCGCGCAATAACTGGCGTGAGCCTCTAGATTGCGACAGACAAGGTTTTTGGCGCTGAGACTGTATTTCATGGGTACAAGGATAGTTCCGTTTATCCAACTCCCTAAAGAACGAAAAACCCCGCACACGGCGGGGTCGCGGTCACTACTTTTCCACTTGCGAAAGCGCGCATTGATCCATAGACATTGCCGGCTGGGCGCAGGTCGCCGGTCCCACCACTTTGGCCGGTACGCCGGCCACCAGGGTCTTTGCCGGCACCGGCTTTAACACCACACTGCCGGAGGCCACTTGAGCGCACTCGCCCACTTCGATATTACCCAACACCTTGCTGCCGGCACCGATCAAAACCCCACAGCGAATCTTGGGGTGGCGGTCGCCACTCTCCTTACCGGTTCCCCCCAGGGTTACCGACTGCATAATGGAAACATTGTCCTCCACCACCGCGGTCTCACCAATCACAATGCCGGTGGCGTGATCCAGCAAAATGCCCTCCCCCACTTTTGCCGCGGGGTGAATATCCACACTGAAGACTACCGAGACCCGGTGCTGTAAAAACATGGCCAACGAGCGGCGCTGTTGCTGCCACAACCAGTGCGCCACCCGGTGCACCTGCAGGGCGTGAAACCCTTTGAAATACAGGAAGGGCTCATGCATGGAGTTGCAGGCGGAATCGCGCAGGTAAGTGGCATTCAGATCCGCGCGCGCAGCGTGGCCGATGCTGGGGTCCGCAGCCAATGCTTCATCGATTACCTCGCGAATGAGCAGTGCCGGTGCCACCGCGTTGTCCAGCTTATTGGCCAGATGAAAACTGAGCGCCGCCTCCAGCGAACTGTGGTTGAGAATAGTGGCGTGCAGGAAGCTGGCCAGAATCGGCTCGCGCTCGACCTGCTGCGCCACTTCGATGCGGATTCTCTCCCACAATAAATCCGAATTTGCCTCGGTGCTTGAGGCATTCAGGATGGATTTTTCCATTTCAAACCGCTCCCAGTGTCAGAGGTGGCTCCAATAGTGCCGATTGCTGCTCGCGCAATGCCAGTATATGTTCCGCCCAATAGCGGGGGGTATTAAACCAGGGGAATGCCTGGGGAAAAGCCGGGTCCTGCCAGCGGCGCGCCAGCCAGGCGGCGTGATGCATCTGGCGTAAACAGCGCAATGGCTCCACCAGCTGCAACTGCTGGGGATCAAAACTATAGAAGGTTTCGTAGCCTTCGATCACCGCATCCAGGTAGGCGGTTTGCTCGGCGCGATTACCGGAGATCAGCATCCAGATATCCTGAATGGCCGGCCCCATTAGACAGTCGTCCAGATCCACAAACCAGGGCGTCTCATCACGCCAGAGGAAGTTGCCACTGTGACAATCACCGTGCAGGCGCAGCAGCTCCCAATCCCGCTCAAACAGCGGCGCAATCTGCTCAATGATATGCCCGGTGACCGAGGCATAGGCCTCGCGGTTTTCCCTCGGTAAAAAATCACCGTCGAGAATAAATTCGCGACTGTCGATCGCGAAGTGCTGCAGCGTCAGGGTCGGGCGATGGAGAAAGGGCTTGGCGCCACCTACAGCGTGGATGCGCCCGAGCATAGTGCCCACCTGTTCCAGGTGATCAAAATTATCCAGCTCCAACTGGCGACCACCGCGGCGGGGAAACAGGGCAAAGCGAAAGCCCGCTGATTCCATCAGGGTCCGTTCATCGAACACCAGCGGTGCCACCACTGGAATCTCCGCCTCGGCCAGTTCCAGGGTGAAGCGGTGCTCCTCCAGAATTTGTTCATCAGTCCAGCGACCGGGTCGGTAAAACTTGGCAATCAGCGGCTCGGCGCCCTCAATACCCACCTGGTAGACCCGGTTTTCATAGCTGTTTAAAGGGAAAATACGCGCATCAGAAATAAGCCCGGTGCTCTCGACACAGTCAATCACCACGTCCGGCGTGAGGGCTTCATAGGGATGATGGTTCTGGGTCATAGCGGGTACCAACTGAATATCTGTTGGCTATGCTAACGCGCTCGCAGGGGCCGGGACAAACACAGAATAAGACTACGGGTGCAGCGGCGACGGCAAAAACAGCAGGAGAGAAAAGGAGAGTAGTTGGCTCTAACCAGAGCCAACTACTCTGTCGAAAGGATTAGCCGCCACTTGAGCGCTGTTGCTGTAAGAGCTGAACCACCTGGTCGCGGCCAAATACCCTGGCGAAATCCTCCGCCGTGTGGCCGGCTTTATTGACCTGTTGCGTGTCACAATCCGATTTTAACAGGGTCCTTGCCAGAGCAAATTCACCGCGGAAAATAGCCGCCATCAACGCGGTGTTGCCACGGCGATCCTGGGCGCAAGCATTGGCCCCCTTTTGCAACAGGTAATTCACCGCCTCCGTATTGCCGTGATAAGTGGCAATCATCAGCGCCGTATAACCTTTTGGGTTGTGGATATCCAAGGGAAAACCCGCCTGCGAAAATTCTCGTAATACCTCGGTATCTCCCACCCTGGCCGCGGCAAAAAAATACTGGGAGAGTTCGGTAAAGTCAGAGTCGTTTTTTTCCGGTTCCCCAGCCTGAGCCATCAGGGTGAGCCCTTGGGCGAGAAGGACGATTGCAAACAGCATTGATCTCATGAGTTCACCTATTATTCAGTTGGGTGGACGGCAGCTGCCGCCCACCTCCACCTACAGTTCAATATTACTGGGCCAGTTTTTTCACTCGCCTCAGGTTGCCACCAACCGCTTTGGTCAGGCGCTGGCCATAGTCTTTATCGGCCTGGTAGAAGTAGCTCAGCATAATGTGCTTGGTGTTGTCATCGCGCACCTTACCCAAGTCACCGGCTAGGTTTTCGATCAGGTTCTGACGCTCTTCCGAACTCAAGCTGCGGTAGAAAACACCGGCCTGTGCAAACGGCAGCTTCTTCTCAATCGCCTTTTGCTGGGTACTGCCAGTGAGCGGCTTACTGCTGTACAGACCTTTGGGATCTTCGCTGCGCGCATCGATACGGCTCGGCTGATAGTTCACATCGGAAGTCTGCTGGCCGTAATTAGCGGCTCCATCTTGGTTCCAGTTATTCACTACTGCGCGGGGGCGATTGATCGGCAGCTGCTGGTGATTCGCACCCAGGCGATACATTTGCGTATCGGAGTAGGAGAAAACACGGCCCTGCAGCAGACGGTCTTCAGACGGTTCAATGCCGGGCACAATATTGGCTGGAGCAAATGCGGACTGCTCAGTTTCCTGGAAGAAATTAGTGGGCACACGGTTGAGCGTCATGGTGCCAATTTTGGTTTCCTCCACATCCAGCCACATTTTAGTCGCGTCGAGTGGGTTGTAATTAAAGCCATCCAGCTGAGAAGGTTTCAGTGCCTTGATATATAAATCCCACTGGGGGTAATCGCCTTTCTCAATGGCCGCGTACATATCTCGCGTCGCATGGCTGAAATCTTTCGACTGGATTTTCGCCGCTTCCTCCGCAGTCAGGTTTTTAATACCCTGACGCGTTTTCCAATGGAATTTCACGTAGTGCACTTCGCCCTTATCGTTGATCAACTTGTAGGCGTGCACTCCCCAACCATCCATCTGACGCAGATTCGCCGGGGTACCGTAATCGGAGTAAACCCAGCTCAGCATATGGGTCGCTTCCGGGACATGGCTAAAGAAATCGAAGAAGCGATTCGGGTCCTGTTGATTGGTTACCGGAGAGGGTTTCAGGGAATGCACCATATCCGGAAATTTAATGGCATCACGAATAAAAAATACCGGCAGGTTGTTGCCCACCAGGTCCCAATTGCCCTCATCAGTATAAAATTTGGTGGCAAAACCACGGGGGTCGCGCAGAGTTTCTGGCGAGCCCTTAGAGTGAATTACGGTTGAAAAGCGCACGAAGACCGGCGTCTTACTGCCCGGCTCAAATACCGCCGCACGGGTCAGATCACTGATATCTTCAGTGGCTATAAATTCGCCGTGAACACCGGTACCGCGCGCATGCACTACCCGCTCGGGAATACGTTCACGGGCGAAGCGCTGCAATTTCTGAATCAAATGCACATCCTGCAGAAGATTCCCACCATTTTCCCCTGCAGTTTGCGCGTTTTGATTATCGCCCACCGGTGCACCATTATCGCGAGTCAATGTCTCGGCATTGGCGCCGCCTATCAGGCCAATAGTTAATGCAAATAAAGGAAGATATTTCATCGGCAAGTTCGCCCCTACAACTGTTTCTATTACAGGGGCAGAGCTTATAGACGTGTGTAATCAGCGGGAAATTAGACCTTATTATCGCTGTTATAGTCGGGATTAATGATCGTTCGGATTAATGAGTTTCACCAGTAGTGACATTCATACTCAGGCGTTATCATTTTTTTTGAATTGATGTTTTGGCATCAGATACCAAAGCAATAGCGCCACAAAATAAAGGGCTGGAATATCCCCCATCAAATTGGCTCTTTCGGTGTGATCATAAAGTGCCTGTAACAGCATAATGGTGGCATGCACCAGGCTGGACCAAACGGTAAACCAAATTAAGCTGGCATTTGCCACGGGATTTTTTGCCGCACGAATCAGGAAGACTCCCAAAGTGGCGTAGATCCCCATAATCATTTGTTCATATTCAGGCTGACGTGGTGACCAGCCCCAACCTGAAGGCCACACCCACATCATCATCGGGTAGATCGCAAAAATAAATATCAAGCCGACAGCAACCAGAGCAATAGGTAGGTACTTAGCGCGGGCAATATCATCCATAGTGTTCTCTCACATTTATCTGCGGGCCGGCGGATTGAATTATTCTTGTAAATCACCCGGTAAGTGACAGACCACCTCTAGATTATTGCCATCGGGGTCCAGTACATAGGCGGCGTAGTAATCTGGGTGATACTCTTCATAAATATCCGGTACGCCATTATCGGTACCGCCCGCCGCCAGCGCGGCTCGATAGAAATCTCTCACCACCTCACGCTCTTCCGCGCGAAAGGCGATATGCAGCTGGGCATTGCTTGGACCGTCATCGCTAATCCAGAACTCCGGCTTGTCCGCCCAGCCAAATCCTGCCGAATGATCAAACTCCATCACCAGTTCATATCCGAGACACGCCAGGGCTTGGCGATAAAATTCACGGGAGCGGGCAAAATCCCCTACCGGTATTCTGATGTGATCCAACATGGGCAAGTCTTTCCTCTCTCTTGGTGGCTTCACCGCCAACTTGCAAGATAGCTCAGGGGAGAGCGTTCGGCCTTGATAGAGGAAGAATCGTGACGGGATTTACTGCGCGAGGAGACACAAAGAAAGTTAGAGGGAATGACAGCCCTGCAAAGCCTGTTGCCGGGCTGCCATTCGAGAAGCTACGCGGTTAGGGGCCTATATACCAGTGATACAATCCATAAGTCGCCACACCAAAACCAAAGGCTAGCTGGCCGATCAACAGTACACGGTAGGCAAAAGTGTAACGTGCTATTTCTCCACGGCGGATAGCATCGTTGGAAAAAATGCGGGCCTCTTCGGGAAATTCCTGCTCCAGGTTTTGCAGGGCAGGCACCGCCAATCTGAGCAGCTCCCGGCTACGTATATCCATCAGCCAAAAAACGGTTACCAGAATCATTACAAAACCGCCGAGCAAAGCCAGTATCAGCGGGTGAAAATTTTTCTCTACCGCGGTAAAAATTCCCCCCTCCACAAACATGGTCAGAATCACAAAGAAATTAAACACTTTGAGACGCTGGTCAGCGGCGAAGCGATAGTGCTCACAAAGATACTTTACCTGCTCCAAGCTCATTCTCCTTGAGTCAGTTTATTTACCTGAAATAACAACGCTGAGATTCAAATAGCAGTAAAAAAGCCGGGCAATGCCCGGCTTCTCTATGGCCTCGATAATCACACGATCGAGGAAAAAGTTACTGCGCTAAATTCAGGTCAGCGATTTTCGCGATGTGCCAGCAGGTCGTCAACCACCGCAGGGTCCGCTAAAGTGGAAGTATCCCCGAGGTTGTCCAAATCGTTACAAGCTATCTTGCGCAGGATACGCCGCATGATTTTTCCGGAGCGAGTTTTAGGCAGGCCCGGCGCCCACTGAATCACATCGGGTTTGGCGATAGGTCCTATCTCGTTGGCGCAGAGTCCAATCAACTCCTGCCGCAATGTGTCACTGGGCTCGCGCCCTGTTTTGAGAGTGACAAACGCATAGATGCCCTGCCCCTTAATGTCGTGGGGATAACCCACCACAGCAGCTTCCGCGGTATCCGGGTGCGACACCAGGGCGCTTTCAATCTCCGCGGTGCCGAGGCGATGGCCAGAAACATTCAGTACATCGTCGATACGTCCGGTAATCCAGTAATAACCATCAGCATCCCTACGCGCACCATCGCCAGTAAAGTAATAACCGGGATAGGTGGAGAAATAGGTATCAATCATGCGCTGCTGGTCACCGTAAACTCCGCGAATCATCGACGGCCAGCTCCGCTTAATCGCAAGCGAGCCTTCTCCCGGCCCCTCAATTTCTTTGCCATCACTATCCAGTAATACCGGCTGCACACCAAAGAAGGGTTTTGTTGCGGAACCCGGTTTAAGT
Organism: Microbulbifer sp. THAF38; assembly: GCF_009363535.1. Classification (NCBI taxonomy): domain Bacteria; kingdom Pseudomonadati; phylum Pseudomonadota; class Gammaproteobacteria; order Cellvibrionales; family Microbulbiferaceae; genus Microbulbifer; species Microbulbifer sp. THAF38. The sequence goes on along the minus strand of NZ_CP045369.1, from coordinate 353,478 downwards.
GCCATTGCACCGGGCAACGGGGTAATCATGTGGGCGCCGGTTTCTGTCTGCCACCAGGTATCCACGATCGGGCAGCGCTCCTCGCCAACCACCTTGTAATACCACTCCCAGGCTTCCGGGTTAATCGGCTCACCCACTGTTCCCAACAGTCGCAGGGAGCTGCGCTCAGTACCTGTGACAAACTCATCTCCGGCTCCCATTAACGCGCGGATTGCCGTGGGTGCGGTGTAGAAGCTGTTGACCTGGTGTTTATCCACAACCTGCCAGAAACGCGAGGCATCGGGATAAGTCGGCACACCTTCAAACATCAGCGTGGTAGCCCCTGCGGCCAGGGGGCCGTAAACGATATAACTGTGTCCGGTAACCCAACCGACATCGGCGGTACACCAGAAAACCTCGCCCTCGCGGTAATCGAACACATACTTGAAGGTCATGGTGGCCATGAGCAGGTAGCCTGCTGTGGTATGCAGTACACCCTTGGGCTTGCCGGTGGAACCGGAGGTATAGAGGATAAATAGTGGGTCCTCGGCGTTGACGATTTCCGGCTCACATTCGCCATCCATTTCCGCAATGGAATCCGCATACCAGATATCGCGCTTACTATCCCAGTCCACCGGGGCACCGATATGTTTCACCACAATGGCCGTGTGTACGTTGGGACACTCGGACAAGGCCTTGTCCACATTGGCTTTGAGAGGGATGTGCTTGCCACCGCGAATTGCCTCATCGGCAGTGATCACCAGGCGGCAATCGGAATCGAGTATGCGATCCTTCAGTGAGCTCGGAGAGAAGCCGCCAAACACCACCGAGTGCACCGCGCCAATGCGAGCGCAGGCCAGCATGGCGTAGGCCGCCTCGGGAATCATAGGCATATAAATACAAACCCGATCCCCTTTTTTAACCCCGCGGGATTTCAGCAGGTTTCCCAGGCGACATACATTGTCATACAGGGTGCGGTAGGTGATTGCCACACTATCCGCCGGGTCGTCCCCCTCCCATAAGATAGCTGTTTGATCACTGCGGCTAGCCAGGTGTCGATCGATACAGTTCACCGTGACATTGAGCTGACCATCGACAAACCAGGCCGTATGCCCTCGGTGCATATCCTCCTCCAGCACTTGGGTAAAGGGTTTTTCCCACTGCAGAAAATCCTTTGCCTGTTGCGCCCAGAAGGCCTCCGGGTTTTGCACCGACTGATGATACATTCTCTCGTAATCTTCTGCGCCAATCAGGGCATTGGCGGCAAACTCAGCGGGTATGGGGCGGGTATGCACTTCTGACATCTTCTTCTCCTTTATTATTAGCGTGGCATGGTGGCCTAGAGAAATCTGAGCTTATTAGGCTTTATTTGGCTTTATTTGGCTCACTTTATAGTATTGCCGAGGTGAAACAATCCCCCCACCTCTGGCAGAGCTGAAAACTAGGAAAAGTTCACACCAGTACAAGAACATTCGCCTATCCCTTTTTCACCGGAGACGGCTGAAACAACAAAATGCCAGAGGGTTAATTAACAACAAAAATTATCGAATAAGCGCCGGGCAATTTACCGGGTATTAAATCCAGATATTATTATCCGCGGTCAGTTCACCCCCGGCATCACCAGTATTCACAACACCTCTGGGCTCGACCAATAAAATCTCGCACTCCTGCTCAGCCCTTGGCTTGTGCTCCACGCCTTTGGGCACCACAGTCATCTCCCCAGGGCCCAAACAGATCGTGTTATCCCGAAACTCAATTTCCATTTGTCCTGAGACAACGATAAAAACCTCATCCGTATCGGGATGATCATGCCAGGTAAACTCTCCTTGTATCTTGACCAGCTTGAACTGGTAATCATTCATCTCCGCGACGACCTTAGGAGACCAATGGCCCGAGCACTTTGCTAGCTTTTCTCTGAAATTAATAACTTTATAACTCATTACCTAATCCTTTTCTCCCAAGCCAAAAAAGCACTTACAAGTTGAAAACTATATCGAGCGTGAAATCTCAACTAAGTCTCTGAGCCTTCCAACCCTATGCTGGCTAAAAACCAACACTCCCGACTCTCTTAAACGGGCAGCCACTATTCCAATCCCTTTTTTCTTCACTCCAGAAAAACTGCCATCGTAAATAAAATTCGAGCCACAGGAGGGGCTGTTTTCTGTAAGTACCGCGAACTTGATATCCTGATCACGACACAGGCGCAGGGCTAAATCCGCTCCCAATATAAATTGATCAGTTAGATCCTCCCTGTCGCTTCCTATAACTCTGGCCGTGCCCGCTAAAACCTCAGTTCCGCTACCGCCGCAAATCTCTGCCGGCGCCCTGGGGATAGGTAAACCTGCCGACACCTCTGGACAGAGGGGAACAATCTCCTGGGTATCCACAAGCCAATTAAAATCTTGGCTATTAACCTCAACATCGCTACCGTTATAGCGCACCGCACATCCCAGAAGACATGAGCTTACCAATATTTTTGCCATATACACCTTCACCTAAAATGGACACAATAGGATAACAAGTTCATGGATCATTGAAATTCACAATACACAGTTTTTCGGCTTGCATGAAAAACGAATTAAGTCAGAAAGTCGGGATCACGGGACAGATTCCCCAGGCATACCGAGAAATCCATAAATAAACTTATTCGAGACAGAAACAATGCGACTTTCAATATTGCTTTTGATCATCTGCCTGATTATCAGCCCCGCGCTTAATGCCAAACAACTGGCCATTACTTTTGATGATGCTCTCCATGAAGCCGCCGGTTATTTTGATGGGCCAACCCGAGCCAAAACACTCATTGAGAACCTGGAAAAACATCAGATTGGCCAGGTAGCGTTCTTTTCGACCACACAATTTCTGGACCAGGAAGGACTGGAAAGGATGCGACTCTACGACGAAGCCGGGCACATTATTGGAAACCACACCCACAGCCACCCAAACTTCCTTGAAACAGAGCTATCCACGTACCAGCAGGAGTTTTTACAGGCACACCAATTACTTCAGCAATTTGACAACTTTAAGCCCTACTTTCGCTTTCCCTACCTGCGTGAAGGGGAAACCGTCGAAAAACGGGACGGTCTAAGAAATCTGCTAAAAGAAAATAAGTACCAAAATGCCTATATAACGCTGAATAATTACGACTGGTATATCGAAGAGCTATTCCAGAAGGCTTTAAAAGAAGATAAACCCGTTAACCTACAAAAGCTTGCTGAAATGTATGTGGATGTGCTGATGCAGAGCATCAATTATTATGACGAGCTGGCAATCAAGCATCTTGATCGCTCGCCCAAACATATATTGCTCTTGCACGAGATGGATATTTCCGCGCTTTTTATCGGGGATTTAGTGCAACGCTTAAGGCAAGGAGGGTGGGAGATAATCTCTCTAGAAGAAGCCTATCAGGATCCCATCGCCCAATACCAACTCCCCCAACCGCTCAAATACAACCCGGGCAGAATCGGAGAAATCGCATTTCATAATGGGCAAAAGCAGGGCTTGTGGCACTACACGCTAGATGAATCGTACCTGGAAAAAAGATTCCAGCAGGAAGTGTTATTACTCTCGGATCAATAATCTACTGAAAGCTTTTCTAGCATTAGAGTGAAAACGCAGAGGCATGAAAATTCATTAGGTGGGCAGAATACTACAGGGCTATAAGCCCTGTAGCCGGGAAATTAAGCTTCAGCGAGCTGCACAGGAATGGTATTGGTGCTGCGTTCCACCTTATTATTTTCATCCAGGTAGACCAGCTTGGGCTTGTGATTATCAGCCTCGGCCTCAGTCATCTGTGCATAGGAGGCGATAATAATACGGTCACCGACCTGTACACGGCGGGCAGCGGCACCGTTCATGGAGATAATACCGGAGCCGCGCTCGGCCAGGATCACATAGGTGTGAAAACGCTCGCCATTGCTCACATTGTAAATATCAATTTTTTCAAATTCGCGCAGACCGGCCAGCTCCACCAGGTCTTGGTCAATCGCGCAGGAGCCGTCATACCAGAGTTCGGCCTGGGTCACCGCGGCCATATGCAGTTTGCACTTCAACATTTCAATTTGCATGGTTGGATGCCCCTCAGAGTTCCAGGGATACGTTGTCGATCAGGCGCGCCGCGCTGGTGTACATCGCGCCCAGAATCGTAATTTGTTTATCGTCATCGGCCGCCGGCTGTAGATCCTTGCTGTAGCAGATGGAGAAGTAGTCAACGCGAAAACCAGTCTCTTCGATGCGCTGACTCGCCTCTTTTTCCAGCTCGGCAAAATCCCGGCGCCCAGCCACAATTTCATCTTTAACCCAATTCAGTGACTGGTTGAGTACCGCCACCTTGGGGCGCTCATCGGCAGTGATATAACCGTTGCGCGAACTCATCGCCAGGCCATCGTTTTCGCGATGTACCGGCGCGGCCACGATCTCCACCGGCATGCACAAGTCCTCCACCATACGGCGGATAACTGCCAACTGCTGGAAATCCTTGATACCGAAGATGGCCTTATCAGGCTGCACAATATTGAACAACTTGGATACCACCGTTGTAACCCCCTCGAAGTGACCGGGGCGGCTAGCGCCACAGAGCACATCGGTCATGGCCGGGCAAACCACACGGGTCTGCTGATCCATACCGTTGGGGTAAATTTCATTCTCATCCGGGTGGAATAGAAAATCGCACTCGGCCTCACGCAGCCTGGCCATATCCCGCTCCATAGTGCGCGGGTACTTGTCCCAGTCTTCGTTCAGACCGAACTGAAGACGGTTGACGAAGATAGACACCACTACCAGGTCACAGTGCTGTTGGGCCAACTTGACCAGTTCGATATGGGCATCGTGCAGATTGCCCATGGTGGGCACGAAGCCCACGGTCTTGCCGTCTGCACGGGCTTTGGCCAATGCCTCGCGCAGGCTGGCTACGTGGTGAAAGACTTGCATCTCTATACGGCTCACTATGAATCAGCGCGGCATCATACTCGCTGAGACGGGGCGTCTCAACATAGTGAAAGTGCCGCTATCTTCAGGTTTTTCCTTCGGCAACTACGGCAGGCTATAACCCCTTATTCAAGTCTCACAAGCCGGATTGCCAGTCAGCTCCAACACCCCATCACAGCCCCCTTTTATCCCGACTCAAGCTGTCCCGCAGAGTTCAGGAAGTGTTCATACCCGCCAGGGCAAACTGCCCGCCAAGATTCACAAAAGACTTTAACGACATCGAAAGAGCCATCCGTGCTCGGGAGCGCTGCCATGAGACACCTCACTACTGCCATCGCCACCGCGGGCCTGCTGTTGTTAGCAACCCCGGCCTTATCTGAAGTGCACCGGGAACATCAGCGGGCAATGGAGCAGGATCACCACGGACAGGGTAGAGCCCATCGCGAACAACGTCACATGGAGCGCGGCCACGACAGACATCACGATAAGCATCACAGTCGCAAGCACGAGAGAGAACACCGTCGAGAAGAGCGTAAACAGCGCAGGGAAGCACGTAAACAGCGCAGAGAAGAACGCAGACATCGCCGCGAAGTTCGCCATGCCTATAAAGACGGCTATGCCGATGGTTACAGCCGCGGCCATCGCAAGGGGCACAAACATGAGCACCGTGCGACACACAGGCCTCACTATCGCCGCGGCCATCGTGGGCACCGCCCACACTGGCGTCCAGCGCACTATGGCTACGGCTATCGCTGGCGCCACCTGCCCCATAATTTTGTCAGTGTCAGCATAGGCGCCGCCGGCTTCTACTATAGCGATGGGATTTTTTACCGCCCGGCTTCCCACGGCTACGTGGTAACCCGCCCGCCCCACGGTGCCATAGTACACAGTTTGCCGGCTTCCGCGCTCACGGTGGTTCTCGGTGGCTACAACTACTACGTAGCGTACGACACCTACTACCGGTGGGATGATTTGCGACGCGGCTACCGTGTTGTGCCCAACCCCGGATTGTTTTAACCCTACCCCCCTCTTCCATCCCCCCCTAGCTTCAGCGGTCTCAGGACCGCTTTTTTAATTCTCCCCAAAATCGGCACTGAAAACCTTCATTGCAAAAAGCACTAAAATCTGCGAAAACCGAATAAATATTTAGTTTTTAGCCGGGAAAAAATAGCGTTTTTTTATCTATAGTTATTGCTTTCCGGCACTGCTGGGCCCAAGATTCGCGCCCGCCACAGATCAACGGAAAGGCGCCATGAAACAGCAACAAGTAAAAAACTGGACCTGCGAAGATTCGGCCGAGCTCTACGGCATCCGCAACTGGGGCGCCGGCTATTTCGATTTAAATGAAAACGGTGAAGTCTCTGTCCTCACAGAGGGCCCCAACGGCGAATCCCACAGTGTCTCTTTAATGGAAATCGCCCGCGGCGCTACCGAGCGCGGCCTCGGTATGCCGCTATTGCTGCGCATCGAAAATCTGCTCGATGCCCAGATCGCCCGAATTAATGAATCCTTTGCCCGCGCCATCGAAGGTTGTGGCTACGGCAACGTATTCCGCGGTGTTTTCCCCATCAAGGTCAACCAGCAGTGCCAGGTGATCGAAGAGATCGCCAGTGCCGGCCGCCGCTTTAACCACGGCCTGGAAGCCGGCAGTAAAGCCGAGCTGATTGCTGCGCTGTCCATTCTGGATAACACCGAATCCCTGATTGTGTGCAACGGCTACAAGGACGAGGAATTTATCAACCTCGGCCTGCAGGCACAGCGCCTGGGCGTACAGGTTTTCTTCGTGGTGGAAACGCCCTCGGAAGTGGAGACCATTATCCGCTGCGCGGAGCGCGAACAGGTGCGCCCCAATATCGGCGCGCGGGTAAAACTCGCCTCTAAAGTGGGCGGCTACTGGAATGCCACCAGTGGCGACCGCAGTATTTTTGGCCTGGGCAGTAACGACCTGATCGCCATGGTCGACCAGCTGCGCAGCCACGATATGCTCGACTGCCTCAAGCTGCTGCACTACCACCTGGGCTCGCAGGTGCCGAATATTCGCGATATCCGCACCGGCGTGCTGGAAGCCTGCCGCTACTACGCCGACCTGGTGGAAGAAGGCGCACCCATGGGCTATCTGGATCTGGGCGGCGGCCTGGCAGTGGACTACGACGGCACCAAGAGCAACTACACCCACTCCAAGAACTACTCCCTGGACGAGTATTGCGTGGATGTGGTGGAAGCCATTATGGGCACCCTCGACAGCGAGGACGTGGCGCACCCGGTCATCATCACCGAATCCGGCCGCGCCACCGTAGCTTACTCCTCGGTGCTGCTGTTCGATGTACTCGACACCACCCGCTTCGAACCAGTAGAGCTGGAGCACACCAAGATCAGCGAAGGTGACCACCAGATGCTGCTCAATCTGCAGGACGCGGTGCGCAATATCACCCCCAAAAACCTGCAGGAGAGCTACAACGACGCCCTCTACTATCGCGACGAAGTGCGCTCCCTCTATCTGCACGGCCAGGTGAGCCTGCGCGAGCGCGCCAATGCGGAGAACCTGTTCCTGCAGGGCGCCCAGGAAATTCGCGCGCTTCTGGATGAGGCGGAGGAAGTACCGGCAGACCTTGAAGCCCTGCCGGAAGTGCTGTCGGACATCTACTACGCCAATGTGAGCGTATTCCAGTCGATCCCCGATATGTGGGCCATCGATCAGGTGTTTCCGCTGCTGCCGATCCATCGCCTGGATGAGGCGCCGACCCGCTCGGCCATCATCGCCGACATCACCTGCGACTGCGACGGCAAGATCGACCGCTTTATCGGCCGCGAAAAGGAGCAGAAAACCCTGCCCCTGCACGAGCTGAAAGATGGCGAGGACTATATCCTCGGCACCTTCCTGGTGGGCGCCTACCAGGAAACCTTGGGCGACTTGCACAACCTGTTCGGCGACACCAACGTAGTGAGTGTACGCATCCAGGAAGACGGCAGTATCGACTTCAGCCGCGAAATTCACGGCGACAGTATTTCCGACGTGCTGAGTTACGTAGAATATCAACCCAAAGCGCTGTTCGAGCGTTTCCGCCGCCTGGCTGAGCGCGCGGTAAAACAGGGGCTGATCACCGCCGCCCAGCGCAAGCAGATACTGCACACCTACACCGCCAGCATGAGCGGCTACACCTACTTCGAAAAGTAAGTTTAAAAAATAAGGCGCCAGCGCCTTTGAGAAGATAGCGGCGGCCAATGCCGCAGACTAAGGAGATCTTTATGGCCAACGTACTGATCATCGGCGCCGGCGGCGTCGGCCAAGTGGTCGCACACAAGTGCGCCCAAGTAGAGGAAGTGTTTGAAAACATCACCCTCGCCAGCCGTACCAAGAGCAAGTGCGACAAGATTGCGGACATGCTGCCGCGCAAAATCGATACCGCCGAAGTCGATGCGGACAATGTTCCCGAGCTGGTCAAGCTGATCGAAAAAGTGAAGCCAGACATGGTCATCAATGTGGCCCTGCCCTACCAGGACCTGCACATCATGGATGCCTGCCTGGAGACCGGCGTACATTACCTGGACACCGCCAACTACGAGCCGCCGGAAGAGGCCAAGTTCGAGTACAAGTGGCAGTGGGCCTATCAGGAAAAATTCGAGAAAGCGGGTCTGATGGCACTGCTGGGCAGCGGTTTCGACCCCGGCGTGACCAGCGTATTTACCGCCTACGCAAAGAAGCACCACTTCGATCGTATCCACACCCTGGATATCCTCGACTGTAATGCCGGTGACCACGGCCTACCGTTCGCCACCAACTTCAACCCGGAAATCAATATCCGCGAGATCACCGCCAACGGTCGCTACTGGGAAAATGGCCAGTGGGTAACCACCAAGCCGATGGAAGAGAAACGCGTATTCAACTTCCCCGAAGGCATTGGCGATAAAGACATCTACCTGCTGTACCACGAAGAGCTGGAGTCCCTGTCCAAGCACTTTCCGGAAATTGAGCGCGCGCGTTTCTGGATGACCTTTGGCGAGAGCTATCTGAAGCACCTGGAAGTCCTGCAAAACGTCGGCATGACCAGCATTGAGCCGGTGCAGTTCCAGGGCCAGGAAATTGTGCCCATCCAGTTCCTCAAGGCCATGCTGCCGGACCCCGCCAGCCTGGGCCCGCTGACCAAAGGCAAGACCTGTATCGGCAACATTATCCGCGGCACCAAAGACGGCGAAGAGAAGATCTACTACGTCTACAACACCTGTGATCACCAGGACTGCTACCAAGAAGTGCAGTCCCAGGCCATCTCTTACACCACCGGTGTACCGGCGATGATCGGCGCCAAAATGATGCTGGAGGGCAAGTGGATGAAGCCCGGCGTATGGAACATGGAACAGATGGACCCGGATCCCTTTATGGATGATCTGAACAAATACGGCCTGCCCTGGCAGGAAACCTGGCTGGATAAACCCTTCCGGTAATTCCGCACTTTTCCACACCCCTCGGGATGGGCCCCGGCGCCCATCCCGCGCAGCAGGATAATAAGCTCCCCATGGATCTCACTCCCCGCGTAGACTACTTCGGACACTTTGACCCCTACCGCGTACCCTCTCCCTGTTTCGTGGTCGATGAAATCGCCTTGCGCGACAACCTGGCACTCCTCGCCGACGTACAGAAGCGCAGTGGCGCCAAAGTATTGGCGGCGCTTAAAGCCTTTTCCATGTTCAGCACCGGGCCTATCGTCGCTGAGTACCTATCCGGTACCTGTGCCAGTGGCCTGTTTGAGGCCAAGCTCGGTTTTGAGGAATACGGCGGCCGCGATCAGGGCAAGGAAGTACACGTATTCAGCGCCGGCTATAAAGACGAAGAACTGCGCGAAATACTGCAGTTCGCTCACCACGTGATCTTCAACTCCTTTTCCCAGTGGAAGCGCTATCGAGAACTGTGCCTGGATATGCAGAAGCAGCGCCCCGAACTGCGCTTTGGCCTGCGTATTAACCCAGAGCATTCCGAAGGCCACACCGATCTCTACGATCCCTGCGCGCCCTGCTCGCGCCTGGGCATAGTGCGTTCACTATTTGAGAACGAGTCTCTGGAGGGCATCAGCGGTCTGCACTTTCACACCCTGTGTGAACAGGACTTCAAACCTCTGGAGCGCACTATCGTCGCCGTGGAGGAGAAATTTGGCGACCTGATCCCACAAATGGAGTGGATCAATTTCGGCGGCGGCCACCACATTACCCGGCGCGATTACCAGGTGGATGAGCTGATTGCCGCCGTGCGCAACTTCTCCGAAAAATACGATGTGCAAGTCTACCTGGAACCCGGTGAGGCCATTTCCCTGTTCGCTGGCATTCTGGTGACAGAAGTGGTGGATACCGCCTGGAACGGCCAGAACCAGGCCATTCTCGACGCCTCCGCCACCTGCCATATGCCGGATGTTCTGGAGATGCCCTACCGTCCGGAAATCACCGGCGCCGCGCGCCCCGGAGAGCTGCCCCACACCTACCGCCTGGGCGGGCAGAGCTGCCTGGCCGGCGACAGCATCGGCGAGTACAGCTTCCACAACCCTCTCAGGGTGGGAGAACGCCTGGTGTTCGAGGAGATGGCCTACTACACCATGGTGAAAACCAATACCTTCAACGGTATTCCCCTGCCATCCATCGCCCTGTGGAATTCGGAGACCGACGACCTGAAGATGATCAAAAGCTTCGGTTACGAGGACTTCAAGGGACGCCTCTCCTGAGCGTACCCCCCAATCAAGATAGTGATCGGCAGGCAGTACCAAAGCCTGCCATCAGAGGATATGCAGATGCAGCCAGAAAACGACTACCCCATCTTCCTGGGCTCGGAAATCGAGCAACCCAAGCCCGAAAATGCCTTTTTCCACATTATCCCCATTCCCTACGAGGAGACCGTCTCCTACGGCGGTGGCACCGGCAAGGGCCCGGCCTCCATTTTAGAGGCCTCCTGGCAGCTAGAGACGTTCGACAACTTCTCCTCGCCCTGCGAGCTGGGTATCTACACCCGCCCGCCGGTTGAAATGGGTGGCGCCGCGGAACAGGTAATGGACAATATCGCCGCAGCCACCAAAGAGGTGCTGGCACTGGGTAAGATGCCCGTGGGCATCGGCGGCGAGCACTCGGTAACCTGGGGCATTATCAAAGGCCTGCTGGATGCCGGTGAAACCGACTTCGGTGTGGTGCAGATCGACGCCCATGCGGACCTGCGTGATCGCTATGAAGGTCACAAGCACAGCCACGCCAGCGTCATGCGCCTGGTGGTAGAGGCCGGTGTGCCCCTGTTCCAGCTGGGTATTCGCGCCTACTGTGAGGAAGAGATGCAGGCGCGCAAGGATTACAACGTCGGCTATCTGGACGCCCACCAGCTGGTACCCAACAACGTGCAGGAATTCCAGCTGCCGGAAAACTTCCCCAAGAAGGTCTTCTTCACCCTGGATGTGGATGGCATGGACCCTTCTGTGTTCCCCTCTACCGGCACTCCGGTACCCGGCGGTCTGGGCTGGTACCAAACCCTCAACCTGTTTGAATCCGTGGCGCGCCAACGCCAGATTATCGGCTTCGACGTGTTGGAATTCGCGCCCATCGAAGGCTTCCACGCCTATGATTTCGCCGCGGCCCAGCTGATGTACAAGCTGATGGGCATTATCCAGCGCAACCGCTGAGCGAGATTTCACTCTTCAGCGCTTTGACAATTCTTAACCAATTAACCTGTCATTGCTGTCAGATTAAGGGTTAGTATGTCGATGTGAGTAATCACTTCGCTGGAGAGACTGTGAATAAGCTGAATCTAGTTCTTGGCGCCAGTGCCTTTATTGCACTGGCGGCTTTTGCCTTTAGTCCATCTGCGGACGCCCGTGGCTACGATCGCTGGGGAGAGCACCGCCATCATCATCGCCACGGTCACTACCATGGCGGCACCCGCATATCCATTGGCTTTGTCGCCCCGGTACTACCCACCAATCATGTGCGGGTTGCCGTCGGTGGGCGCCCCTATTACTACCACGGCGGACACTTCTACCGTCATGGCCCAAGGGGTTATGTAGTGGTTAGTGCGCCACTGGGCGCTTCAGTAGTAACACTGCCAAGCAGAGCCGTGCCGGTACAAGTGGGTGGCGTGACCTACTACCAGTACGCCGATGCCTATTACCAGTGGGTGCCAGCCACCCGTACTTATGTGGTAGTCGCACCTCCCGCACCGGTGGCGGTCGTCCCTGCCCCCGCACCAGTGGTTACAGTTCCAGCACCTGTCGCTGCAACTCCTGCGCCGGCGACGGTCCCCGCGACACCAGATCCAGGCCCAGAAGGTTTCCAGCCCGGTCAGGTGGTGGAGACGCTGCCCAAAGGCTACGCGGCTGAAGTGATCAATGGCATTCAATACTACCGCTATGGCGGTAACTACTTTATGCCGACCCAGCGCGATGGCCAGGAAGTCTATGTGGTGGTCAAGCTGTAAGCGCCGCCGCGCTTTCCAGCCCGTGAAAGCGGGCGAACTGACCCAAGGCCCGGTGAAAGCTCGCCTCCAGCGAGACACCGGGCTTTTCCTGCCAGTGCAGGGCCTCGATTCGCAGAACTCCCGATTCCCGATCCGCCTTCAGGTCCACCAACCCCGCAAAACGATCACCGCATAAAATCGGCAGACAAAAGTAGCCATAGCGGCGCTTGGCTGCAGGGACATAGCACTCCAGCTGGTAATCGAACCCAAACAGGCGGCGCAGACGCTTGCGCTGCAATATGAGCGGATCAAAAGGCGATAACAGCCGCACCTTGCGCCCTGGCCGTGCCGGACTCTGCTCCAGCTGCTCTGTGAGCATCAACTCCTTGCCATGAGGGGTCAGCTCACCAGTGGCAAGCATATTTTCGATGGCCCGTTGAATCAGGGGCTTGTCTTCTCGGCGCAGATAGGCGATTTCCTCAGGGCGGCCAATGCCCTGACAGCCGAGAAAAGTGCGCACCAGGTGTCGGCCATACACCATTTCGGTAGCGGCGCTGGTCGAGGTATTTGCCGGCAATACCCGCTCCGGGAGATCGAAGACTTTTTGAAAACCCTCGCGGTGGCTGACCATCAGCTCACCCTCGTGAAATAACTGCTCCAGCGCTTTCTTTTCCTCAGACCACTCCCACCAGCCGCTTTTGGTGCGCACAAAGTCACTGGCTTTCAAGGGCCCCTCGGCGCGTACCCGGTCCAACACATAGCGGCACAGCTTGGCATTTTTCTCAAACCAGTGGCGCTGCCCGGCACGGATACGATCCATACGCACCCGAGCATAGGGATAGTGCTCCATCGACAGGTAAGCGGCGGCGTGGGACCAGTATTCGAAAACTTCGCGGCGTTGTTCCGCTTCTGCCAAGTGTGACTCGCGGTAGCGGGGCAAGCGGTTGTACAGCTGATGGTGGTGCGCGCGGGTAATGCGCTGAATGGCATCCAGTTGCAGAGCGCCGAGATGCGCTATTAAGGCGGAGAGCCCCTCACTCCAGGGGCTGTGGATAAACTGGCGCTCCAGCACCAGTGCGCGGATCTGTTGCTCTGTCAGCAAGGTATCACTCTCCTTGAGTTCGGTGAGCCACGCTTGCCGGCACAGGTTTTAGGTGCAGAGGCGGGGAAGCCTACTCGCCCTGATAGTATTCCGGTGCCAGGTTATCGAAGCGCGTATATTTACCGATAAATGCCGCGCGGCAGGTAGCAATCTCACCGTTACGCTGCTTGCCGATAATCAACTCGGCCAAGCCCTTATCCGGGCTGTCCTCGTTGTAGTACTCATCGCGGTAGATAAACAGAATCACATCCGCATCCTGCTCAATCGCCCCGGATTCCCGCAGATCCGAGTTCATCGGCCGCTTATTGGGGCGCTGCTCTACACCGCGGTTAAGCTGCGACAGGGCGACTACCGGGCAGTCGTACTCTTTCGCCAGCGCCTTGAGAGAGCGCGAAATCTCGGAGATTTCCTGGGTGCGGCCCTCGGTAGAGCCCTTCACCTGCATCAGCTGCAGGTAGTCCACCATAATCATCGCCGGTAGGCTCTTGGCCTCGGCATCCTCGCGGCTCAAACGCGGATTCTCCCGCATCAGCTTGTTGATATGATCCCGCACCGTGCGCTTGGTACGCGCGCGCACTTCACTGGGGCTGAGCGCCGGGGTGTCATCGATGTACAGAGCCTTGCCCTTCATTTTCTGCACGGCGCTGGAGAGCTTGGGCCAATCTTCTTCCTGCAGCTTGCCGTTGCGGATACGGCCCTGGTCGATGCGGCCGATAGAAGAAAGCATCCGCATTACCAGGCTGTCAGATGGCATCTCCATGCTGAAGACCAGGGTCGGGCGCTCCTGGCTGAGCATGGCGCTCTCAATAAAATTCAGTGCCAGCGCGGTTTTGCCCATGGAAGGACGCGCGGCGAGGATTACCAGCTCGCCCGGTTGCCAGCCGGAAGTGCGCTGGTCCAGTTCGGTGAGTCCGGTACTGATACCGGTGATATCGCCTTCAGTTTTGAACAGTTCATCGATGCGCTCGACGGTTTTCTTCAGCAGGGTATCCACGCCGACGAAACCGCCCTCTTTGGCGCGCCCCTCGGCAATCTCTGCCACACGGCGCTCGGCCATTTGCAACAGATCTGCAGAGGCCAGGCCACCGGGATTAAAACTGGTGCGGCTGATCTCGCCGGCGGCGGCGATCAGCTGACGCAGCATAGAGCGCTCGCGCACGATCTTGGCATAGGCGACGATATTCGCTGCGGAGGGGGTATTCTCGGCCAGCTCTGCCAGATAGGCGGGGCCGCCCACCTCACCGAGGAGGTCGCGACTGGCGAGGCCTTCGGCGAGGGTAACGATATCCAGCGGCTGCTCGCCATCACTCAGCTCGCGCATGACCGCAAAGATCTTGCGGTGGCTGGCGGTAAAGAAGTCTTCTTCACTCAGCTGTTCGGCAACCGCATCGATGCGGCCCGGGTCCAGCATCAGGCCCCCCAGCACAGACTGCTCCGCCTCTACCGAATGCGGCAGCGGTGAGCTCTCCTCACTGTGGATATCTTCTTCGGGGGTAGCGTATTCGTCGATCATGGGGCTTTACTGGATACCAGAAACAAAACAGGCGCTGACCCGGTAGGGTACAGCGCCCGATTGTAGCGCGGCTGGCGCCTGTGGCACCAACTGCTTGTCGGCAAAACCTTACTCGGCTTCGATAACGACTTTAACTACAGCAGTCACGTCGGAGTGCAGCTGTACGTCTACTTCGTACTCGCCCACTTCGCGCAGAGCGCCTTCCGGCAGCTTCACTTCAGCCTTGGCGACTTCAACACCACCAGCGGTGATTGCGTCGGCGATATCGCGAGTGCCGATAGAACCGAACAGTTTGCCTTCGTCACCAGCGTTGGCAGCGATGGTTACAACCAGGTCGGCCAGCTTGGTAGCGCGGCTCTCAGCTTCTGCCATTTTGGCAGCTGCTGCGGCTTCCAGTTCAGCGCGCTTGGCTTCGAACTCAGCAACGTTGGCTGCGGTAGCCGGAATTGCCTTACCAGTCGGCAACAGGAAGTTGCGGCCGAAACCGGCTTTAACTTCAACGCGATCACCCACGTTGCCCAGTTTGCCTACTTTATCGAGCAGAATAACTTCCATCTCGGTTTCCTCAATTTCTGTATTGTGCGAAGCGCGCCTACTTTGCGGAGCGCCCGCGAATATCTATCCAGCTATCTACCAGAGCCAAACCACACAGGAATCCAGCCAGGGGTAGGCCACCAATCACCAGCATCACGTACATCGCCACTAGGGGACCAATCCCCCAACCGCGACTGGCGACCAGCCAGTGAATCAGGGCGATGCCTGCAACCACCATGGGGAAGGCGATCACCGCGCCCCAGAAGGCGTAACCCGGTGTCACCAGGCTCACCACCCACAGCAGCATACTCAGTGCCGCCAGCCATACCGGCATACGCAACTGGTGAAACTCCTGGCGGAAACCGCCGGGGTTGTACAGCAGCGCCTGCCAGTAGCGCCCCAGAACCAAAGCCAGTGTGGCACTCATTGCCGATATCAGGCTCAGATATCCAGTGATCTGCAATTCGCCTGAGAACACCTGCTTCAGCTCTTCCATCGGAACCGTATTGGGCTGCTCCGCCGCTCTTTCGAGCGCCTGCATAAAGCCCTGCAACAAGCCGCCGCCGAAGGCGGAAGTGAGCAATATGCCCACCGCCGAGGCCGCCGTTACTGTGAACAGTGCAGCGACCCATGAGCGGCTACTGCGCAGTGCCATGGCGCCGCAGAATACTGCAGCGAAGTGGCCGGCGGAAATGCCAGTCACTAGTGGTGGCACATTGCCGCTCATGCCCATAACAACGATCGGCAACAGTGCCCAGGCCAAAACCATCAGGCCTTCACTGCTGCCGCGGCGCAAACTCACTAGAGCGAGGATTGCCGGGCTTATCAGCGGTATCCCCACCATGGTGAGGATCACCGCCCGCACGCGCCCGCGCATAATAAACTCAGCTACGGCGCGCATAGTTAGATAGCTTCTCTATTAATGAGTCTAAGCAAACTGCGGCTTAGGCTTCGTGGCTGTCCGTGTACGGCAGCAGGGCCAGGTAGCGCGCGCGCTTGACCGCGGAGGCCAGCTGACGCTGATACTTGGCTTTGGTACCGGTGATACGGCTTGGAACAATCTTGCCAGTCTCAGAGATGTAGGCTTTCAGGGTATCGAGATCTTTGTAGTCGATACGCTTAACACCTTCAGCGGTGAAACGGCAGAACTTGCGACGACGGAAAAAACGTGCCATCTGATAATCCCCTTATTCTTCGCTTTCAGCGTTATCGGAAGATACTTCCGCGTCGTCAGAAGAAGATTGCTCTTCTTCAGCGCGCTCGCGACGCTCGGTGCGCTCTGCACGGGCAGCCTTGCGCTCACGGCTCTCTTTTTCCGCTTTCATGATCGGGCTCTCGTCGGTGATCGCCTCGTCTTCACGGATTACCAGATTACGGATAACCGCATCGTTGTAACGGAAGTTGGTGGTCAGCTCTTCCAGAGCTTCTTCGGTGCACTCAACATTCATCAGAATGTAGTGGGCTTTGTGGATCTTGTTGATCGGGTAAGCCAGACGGCGACGGCCCCAGTCTTCCAGACGGTGTACTTCACCGCCAGTGTCCTTGATGGCAGCGGTGTAACGCTCCACCATGCCAGGTACCTGCTCGCTCTGGTCCGGGTGAACCAGGAATACAATTTCGTAATGACGCATTTTAGCTCCTTACGGGTTAATCAGCCTTCCGGACAGTCCGGTAAGGCAAGGAGTACAACGGGTGCGGATAAACCGAGCCCATTGCGGGCGGCGTATTCTAGGCAGTTGCGGGATTGGTTGCAAGTTAACCAATTACTCTAGGGCAGTATCTTCTCCAACTCGGGAGCAAGTTGAGCAATTAACCCAACCGCCTCCTCAGAGACCACCCTTGCCACACTGGGCCTCAGCCCAGCGAAACCCTGTCTTTGTGTAGATTCAGCCACTGAACTGCGCGTTCTGGTCATGGGTTTGTGGCGGCGAGCTGGCATATAGTGCCTCCCTCTGTAGGGAGAAGTACCATGCCCCAAGAAACCCACAACCTTACTTTTGGCGCCTTCCAGGTGCCCGTCAACACCGTTCGCAACGGCGAAGGCCCCCTTGCCCTGGTGATTCCCGCCATGGGCGTTCCCGCCAATCGCTATCAGCTCTTGTTGCAGGAGCTGCAGCGGCTCGGTTACAGCACCGCTATCACTGAGCTACCGGGCACCGGCGATAGCCTGCCGAGGCCCAACCGCGGTGCCGACTACGGCTATGACGATCTGGTATTTGCCTTTATCCCGCAACTGTTGGCACTGCTGGAAGAATCCTTCCCCGGTGGGCCGGCCCTGATCCTCGGCCACAGTATCGGCGGACAAACCAGCACCCTGGCAGCACGCGCCGGCCTGACCGGCAACGCCAGAGTTGTCACCATCGCCTCCGGGCATGTGGACCACCGCAGCTGGAGCGGGCTACACCGGTATGCCATTTTGCTTTTTGCCTCAATTGTGAGTGTTACCTCAAGTCTGCTCGGCTATTTTCCCGGCGCGAAAATGGGCTTTGGTTGGCGCGAAGCGCGCAAGTTAATGAAAGACTGGGCCCGCTCTATTTTCAGCGGCCGCTTTGCCCCGGAAAAACACTTCGGGGAACACAAGCCCAGCGGCCAGCCCACCCTGCATATCGCCCTGGCCGGCGACCCCTTTGCACCAGTAAAGGCTGCACGCAAGCTGGCAGCTATTGTGGATGGCGAAACCCGCGAGATGGCCGCCACCTATCCGAAAGGCAACCCCCACCTGAGCTGGATCAAAAATCCACGTCCAATTATCGCCGAAGTGGACAGTTGGCTGACCCAGCAGCCGACAGGCTCCCACTAAGGAGATGTACCTCTTGGCGCTGGTTGATGAGCACTGGCGCCAAGCTATCAACTATTCCCAAACGCCCAACACCCGCTCTTTTCATTAATATTTCACTCTTTGCTATTTCAGTGCTCCCCCTCCCTACCGCTGCTCTTTTTACTCACTTCCGGTTGTTCGCTTCCGAATCTGGCCGGAACCAAGCCGAAAACCAAGGAAAAATTCGAAGTAATTTCCATTCCACTGGATCAACCAAAAAATCATCGCTAGGGGAAATTCGATGGCTATTACCCACTTCGAACAATTCAACGCTTTACATCAGGGCGACCGGCCCTTAATTCTTCCCAATATCTGGGATGCGGCCAGTGCACAACTCGCTCAAGCGGCCGGCGCTCCCGCTATTGCCACAAGTAGTGCCGCTGTAGCCTGGTCATTGGGCTATGCCGATGGCGGTAACTTGCCAATATTGGAGCACCTAAGAGCTATTGAGCGTATTTTGCGCGTTTCGCACGTACCGGTTTCTATCGATATCGAGGATGGCTATAGCACCGACCCTGCGCGGGTGGCCGAATTAGTTGAGACTTTGTGTGATCTGGGTGTAGTCGGTATCAATATCGAGGATGGCAGCGGAAGCCCACAATTATTGGAAGAAAAAATTCTAGCTATCCGCTCCACTTTAACGGCGAGAAAGACGCGGCCATTGTTTATCAATGCGAGAACCGACGTTTACCTAAACGACGCGGACAACAGCAAAGAAGCTCTGAAGGAAGTTATACAAAGACTAGCGCGTTACCAGAATGCCGGTGCCAGCGGAGGATTTATACCGGGCTTAATATCCCCAATAGATACCCAACAGCTAGCAAAAGAAATCAGTATGCCACTTAATTTAATGCTCTTACCCGGCATGGAAAAGCCTGCACAACTCTGGAAGGCCGGCATTCGCAGACTCAGCTGGGGACCGGCTTTATTTCAATCGAGTTATGCATTTTTTAGCAACAGGGTAACTAATCTCCTGTCAGACCAAAACCCGACAGACATTTTTGATCACAAGCTAACTTATCACTATCTAAATAACCTAGCCATCAATCCTGAATAGAATGAATAAGGATTGGCAACTGCAGAAATGAGTATAAATACAATATTCACTGCAAAATAGTAGGCAGCACTCGGGGGAGCCAGTTTTGGCTCCCCCCAGCAATTACAGGAAAGGCTCAGAAGCTATAACCAATACCTAAACTGTATTCACTTTTGTCGTAAGTGTAGATATCCCGATTTTCCTCATTATCAATAAGCTGATATTTCCCATTAATGTGGAAATTGGGAGTAACGCGAAACTTCGCTCCCAACCAGGACCTCAGCCGATCAGACTCCCTATAGTAGGAGTCCACGTTGCCTTCACTATCGGTAATACGGTTGTTTTCGTTATAAAGACTACTGCGATACTCCACCCCCGTGGATAAATTCCAGCGCGGAGAGGGTATCCAGACCAGGGTTCCCCCCAAGGTGTGACGGGCAGGGGAATAGCTGTAGTAATCTCCTTCAGCTTTTACCTGGCCTTCCCGATCGTTGTAATCGAAACGATAAAATAACTTCGCCTCGGTTGAAAAAAGTGAGCGCTGCCAACTTAAGTCAAAGAACTGGCGCCAGCCATCCAGATAAGCATATTCATCACCGCCGAAGTAGTAACCGGGGCTATAGGAAAAAGCGATTATAGAGCGCCCCCAATTTCCTGAAATTTTACCCAGAAGACGCGCTTGCTGTGTAACCGGCTCACCTCCCAATGTCACCGTCTCGACAGCAAGCCCCAACTCCGTGGACCAGCCAAACCAACGGCGATCACGGGAAAAAGCAGCTCGGGCGCTGGCCAGATCGAGATTCTCATAGTCTTTATATTTACGACCAAATCCATAACCGTGCACCCGCCACCCGTTTTCCGGAGTGCCTCTTAGGCGGTATTGCCCCCAGGCAAACAACTCAGCAAAATTGTCTGCCCCGATCGAAGCTTCTTCCAACAATTCATTTTGTAGCGCATAAGCGTTGTCATCATTACCAACCGTTAAGCTGGCAGTGGCCAACCAGGGTCTCTCACGCTCACCGCGATGATCTTCTGCGAGTAAACGCAGGCGGCGGGCGGCCATATCTCGCAATTTTTCCGTGGTCGCCCCCTCCCGCACAATGCGGTAGTGTTTGATCGCAACCAATTCGCGATTGGTCCGCTCCGCCGCAACAGCCAAGTTATAACGAGCGAGATCCCGCCAGCGAGCGTCATTCAAGAGACCGTGAAAATAAATCGTAGCCTCCGAATAACGCTCAAGCTTCATCAAGGTAACACCAATGTTGTATCTGAGCTTCGCAGAGTTGTTGCCAGACTCACGTTCAATTTCAAAGTGCTTAAGGGCCTTACGGTATTTTCCCTGTTTGAAAGCCTCCGTAGCTTCACTGAAGGACCCCGCAGCCACTGATAACGAAGATACCAATGTCAGTAGCGTGAATAGCACGATTCCGATCCGCCCATTTTGCACTGTGAATTACCTCTAAACGTTCCCTGTCAAAAGATTCACTACAACCGTTAATCAGGCATCCGGCCCATCGGGTAGATCATCCTGTACCTGTTCGAATAGTCCATCGAGATCCATAGTGATCTGCTCGCGAATGTCTTCGGGCAAACTACTGAGGATGTCCTGCATCACTTGTTCAATCACACCTTGAATGTCTGCACCATTCATTGCGCTTTTTACGGCCTCTTCAATATTTTCCCTGGCCGCCTCGGCTGTGCGCAGAGCCTCCTCCCTGGCAGCTTCCGCTGAGAGTCGCGCACTGGTAATAACTTCATGCTGGCGCGCGATGGCCTCCCGCATTCTCGCCTCAATTTCCTCACTGTGCTCGGCACCTTGCCCAGAAGCCGCCACGGCTTCCATCACCGCAGCGATGGTCTCCTCGGCAACTTCCTGCAGATCCGGCGGCAACTCTATATTGTTCACCACATCTTGCGCATCCTGCCCCTCCTCAACCACGGTGAGAGTGACATCCAGGTCTTCCGCTGCCTCCTGTGCCATTAAGGGGCTGGTATACATGACGGCTGCAGCGACACCTGCTGCTATTAATCCTTTCTTCCACATCGCTTGGTTACCTCTAGGTTGTGACAAAAGAAGCTATCGAATTCCATTGAGCAGCAGGATTTACAAGTGCGTTAAGCGCTGGCGCAGACGCTTGCTCACCCCGCCATACTCCACCTCAATCAATATTTCCCCGGCGCCTTTTTTGCCGAGAATTTGTACCGGCAGCGATAAGCGGTTACTCCCTGCGGCAATATCCGCTTGCCACTGCAATACCTGACTGCTCGCATAACCATCCATTCGCATATTTTCCGGTAAAGTGACTCTGATTAGTGCACCCGGCATCTGGCGACTACTGTGCAGTACAAGATGTACTGGCCGGCTAACAACTGGTCCAACTTCTAATTCCGTGTAAACCGGCGAAGCTTCCAGAGGCGCATCTTTTGAGATGGCCAGTATCAATACCAGCGTCACGACGACTAAGAAGCCTGCGGCCACTGCCAGCTGCCCGACCCGCTGGTATTCATTGACGTACAATTTCAGCGGAGAGTAGGATTTACTGATTCCCTGCTCGGCGACTACAGACTTCAATATGCGCTCTTCTAAATCCTCGCCAGGCTCCTCAATCGGCAGGGATCGGAGTTGACTGCGCAGCTTTTCATCACTGGAAAATTCTTCAGAGTCATATTTCAGCATTGGCTTGTCCTCTGATTATTAACACGGATGGCTCTCGCTATAGGTTCCCTCACTGAGCATTTTTTTTAATTTTTTATGTGCGCGGTGTAGGCGCGATTTCACTGTGCCCACACTGATGTCCAAAATATCCGCCACCTCCAGTAGGGAATAGCCCTCGACATCGTGGAGTAATACCGTATCGCGCCAACCGGCATCGAGTTTCGACAGAGCCTGCAATAAGGCGCGCTGCATTCCCACCTGGGAACTGATTCCCTCTTCAGAGGTGCTGCAAATTACCGTTTCCCAATCGACATCTTCATCCACTGGGGAACTCCGGCGCCTGCGATAGAGATCTACATAGCGGTGATAAAGCACCTTGATTAACCAGGGACCCAAGCGCTGAATATTTTCCAGCACCACAGAACGCGCCAGCAGACTGGCCAATACATCCTGCACCAGGTCTTCGGCCTCCTCACGGCTCCCTGTCCAGCGAAAAGCCATGCGGTAAAGTTGACGAATATGAGGGTGAACTAACTCTGCGAAATGCGCACTGCTCGATCGACGTCGCAATAATTTTTTTGGCCAGGCGTACAAACCGCTACTCCCGGATATTTAAGGAAAATCCTCCGCAAGCATGTTACCCGCGGTGTGAAAAGGAAAACTGCACACTGAAATCACAGTGTGATAGTTGAAAAAATCTAGCAGTGATTAGCGGAGAGAGAGCGAAGAAAGGAATTTGCGTGTGAAGCGCTACGCCGAAACACTGCCTATCCCGCTATTTGGTTAGCGTCGGGATAGGCAGTAAAAAAAATAAAATAATCAGGCGCTGCGTTGACGCACCGCTTCAAACAGACAGACGCCGGTGGCGACAGAGACATTCAGGCTACTGACTTCACCGGCCATGGGAATTTTAATTAAATGATCGCAGTGCTCCCGCGTTAATCGACGCAGGCCACTGCCCTCGGCCCCCATGACCAGCGCCAACGGGCCTGTCAGTTGAGATTGATAGACATCCTGGGTGGCCTCGCCCGCCGCGCCGAATATCCATACGCCGGCCTGCTGCAACTGCTGCAGGGTTCGCGCGAGATTGGTCACAGTAACGAAGGGTAAAACTTCGGCCGCACCACAGGCCACCTTGCGGGCAGTGGGAGTCAGGCCCGCAGACTTATCCTTTGGCGCAATTACCGCGTGCACACCGGCGGCTTCTGCTGAGCGCAAACAAGCCCCCAGATTGTGCGGGTCGGTCACACCATCCAGCACCAACAGGAAAGGCGCCTCACCTTTTTGATCGAGTTGCTCAAGCATCCCCAACAGGAATTTCTCGTCCAGGACCTGGGTTTTCTCTGCACAAAGTGCGATAACACCCTGATGATTGGCTCCCTCTTCCACCTTGTCATCCAGGGTGCGGCGGTCGACAAAGCGCAGGGCAATATCATTTTTTTCCGCCTGCTGAATAATTTTTTGTAGGCGCTGGTCTTTGCGCCCACGCAATAACAGTAATTCCTGCACATTTTGCGGGGACCCCTTTAATAGTGCCTGCACTGCGTGCAGGCCGTATACCAATTCTTGGCTCAACTTATGCCTCGATCACTTTTTCTTTTTACTGGTAGAAGAAACTTTCTTCTTCTTTTTAACTTTGCCACTGCGTGTTTTGGCCTTTTCCGCTTTCTGTGCAGCCTTGCGCGCAGCTACTGCAGGGCGTTTACCGCCTTTGCGCGGTGCGGTGCGCTTGCTACCTCGGCGCTTTTTTGGCTCATCACTTTTTTGTTTGTCGGCTTCTTCGCTCGATCTTTTCTCGGCAGTAAGGGGTTTATCCTCTGCAGATTCCTCTACAGGTACCGCCTCTTTGGAGCCGACCTTGCGTTTGCGGATTGGTGCTACCTCCGCTGTCGTTTCTGCACGTTTTCCCCATGGGCTGACAGTCGACTTTCGGCTACTTTCCTTTTTCTCTTTTTTCTCTTTGCCCAGTCGCTCCCGCTCCAATTGATGCTCCACCGCCATTTCCATGGCACGAGCACTGACCTTGGTCGTCTCTTTCTTAGCACGGGAAGCTTTCTGACGCGGTACTAATTCCTCAAGAATAAAATCGACCTTGCGTTCTTCAAGGTCTACCCGCGCCACCTGAACGGTAACCGAGTCACCGAGGTGGTAACGCTTGCCGCTGCGTTCGCCGATCAAACGCTGATGCGCCTGCTCAAAGCGGTAGTAGTCTTTAGGTAACGCAGTCACATGAATCAACCCCTCAACGAAGAGGTCGTTGAGTTCAACAAATAGACCGAACCCTGTCACCGCACTGATCACACCGGAGTAGACCTCACCCACATGGTCCTGCAGGTATTCACACTTGAGCCAGCTGACTACGTCGCGGGTGGCATCGTCGGCACGGCGCTCGGTCATGGAACACTGCTCGCCTAGCTGCAGCATCGCCGGCATATCGTAGGGCAGTATCTGCTCGCGATCGATAGACCTGGCGCCAGGTACGGTATAAATCTTCTGCACCACTGCGGGCTCATTGGCACTGCCATTGCGAATCAACCAGCGCAAGGCGCGGTGCAGTAACAAGTCGGGATAGCGGCGAATTGGTGAGGTAAAATGCGCATAGGCGCGATAATCCAAACCAAAATGACCGCGATTTTCCGGCTGATATACCGCCTGGTTCATAGAGCGCAGCAACATTACCTGAATGATATGGGCATCGGCACGCCCTTCTACCTGCTCCAATAACGCCTGGAAATCCGCGGGCTGGGGCTCCGAGCCACCGGGCAGGCGCAACCCCAATTCACCAAGATATTCGCGTAAGTTACTGAGTTTTTCCTCTTTGGGCGCATCGTGCACACGGTAGAGTGCCGGCAATTCCGACAGTTCCATCAGGCTGGCCGCGCAGACATTGGCCGCCAGCATGCACTCTTCAATCAGCTTGTGCGCATCGTTACGGGTGACCGGCACGATGCGTTCAATCTTGCGCTCACTGTCAAATAAAATGCGGGTTTCTGTCGTTTCGAAATCGATCGCCCCGCGCCGATCGCGGGCACTGCGTAGCGCCAAATACAAGTCGTGCAGATTATCCAGGTGGGGGACCAGAGCCGCGTACTGTTTGCGCAGGCCGCTGTCGCGAATGTCGCGCTCCTCTAAAACCTGCCCTACCTGGGTATAAGTCAGGCGTGCATGACTGCGCATCAAGCCTTCAAAGAAACGGTAATCGGCAATTTCACCGCGACGATCAATGTGCATCTCGCACACCATACACAGCCGGTCCACTTCTGGATTTAATGAACAGAGCCCATTGGACAGTTTTTCCGGCAGCATGGGCACGACAAAATCGGGAAAGTAAACCGAGTTGCCGCGACTGTGGGCCTCTTCATCGAGAACCGAACCGGGGCGTACATAGTGGGACACATCGGCAATGGCCACCAACAGCTTCCAGCTATTGTCGGGCAACAGCTCACAATAGACCGCATCATCAAAGTCGCGGGCATCCTCACCATCGATGGTGACCAGGGGTAGTTGGCGCAAATCTACCCGCGCTTTTTTATCCTCTTCCAGTACTTCATCGGCAATGGCATCCACCTCCGCCTGTAGGGCTGAGGGCCAAACATGAGGGATGCCATAATTGCGAATCGCGACATCGATTTCCATACCCGGTGCCAGGTGATCGCCAAGCACCTCCAGCACTTCCCCCTGGGGTACGCGGTCGCGCCCAGGTTGGGTAACAATTTTTACCACCACATATTGGCCGTGTTCGGCACCGGCGGCATCTTCCGCCGCGACCATCACATCGAGGTTCACGCGGGGGTTATCTGGCCGTACAAAACAGATGCCATTTTCTCTGTACAAGCGCCCAGCCAACTGCTCGGTATTGTGCTTAATTACCCGTACCACAGCACCTTCGCGCTTGCCGCGAAAGCCTCCGGGGGTCTCCCGTACCAGCACCTCATCACCATCAAATACCTTGCGCATTTGTCGATGGGATAAAAACAGATCACTGCCGCCATCCGTAGGTACAACGAAACCAAAACCGTCGCGGTGGCCAATCACTCGACCGCGAACCAGGCTCATCTTATCCAGCACGCCAAAATCACCAGCGCGATTACTGGCGATCTGGCCATCGCGGGACATAGCGATAAGGCGCCGGCGCACCCCTTCACGCCGATCCTCATCTTCTAGTTCCAGCAGGTCGGCGACAAACTCCCAGGGCACAGGCTCCGCCTGCTGTTCCAGCAGTTGCAGCAGGTACTCTCGGCTGGGAATAGGCTTTTCATATTTTTCCGCCTCGCGCTGGGCATGGGGATCAGCGTTGAGGGGCTCTGAAGTATTTTTGTGTGTCAAAACAGCATCCGTTGTTGAGATAACCGCCTATTAAGGCGGCTTCCGGAGGTTATCCGGTCATAGACTGGCGGCGGGGGTAGAGAGTTTTTTGTTCAATGTTTCGCCGCTGTTGAACGCATTATAAGCGATTTCAACACATTTCCAGACCTCCGGCGAGAATGTTGAAAAAAACGCAAAGAAACCGTTGACACCCCCTCTGCGGATCTCTATAGTTCGCGTCCTCAACGGAGCACACGTTGATTTGCCCAGGTGGCGGAATTGGTAGACGCGCTAGCTTCAGGTGCTAGTGACCTAACGGTCGTGGAGGTTCAAGTCCTCTCCTGGGCACCAATTCTAAAAAGGCTGACTCGAAAGAGTCGGCCTTTTTTCGTTGTGGCTCTACAAAAATCCCACACAAAAAATTCCTCACGATTTTTCCGACGCAAACATCTATAAAAAAACCGGCCCAGATGGGCCGGTTCAGCAGTTTGGATCATTTTGGAGGTTATCAGCCTCCTGCGTTATTGGAAGCCAAGGTCTCCTGCTCACGAAAGTCGGCAGTAACATCCTGACTTTCCTCTAGCCTCGCATCGAATTCCGAATCTTCCTCCTCGTCAGTTCCGGAAAGAGCTGCCGCAGGCTGTAATTCACCAGACCTGAGGCGCATTTCCGGGGAGTTCAAAGCATCCACCCCACTGCTGTAGGGCTTCACGGCGCTGAAAATAGCTGGGTCGACCTGGGTGAAATCCTCGACACCATTTTGGATCGCAGAGCGCAGTCCCTGAGAAGCCTGGGCACCAGCAATAGACTGTAGTTCATCACCTTTACTGGTGAAGTTTGGTACCTGCCCAATAAATTCCGGCTCGTAATAAGAAACAGAAACGATTTCCACATTAGTAAGCGCATCCATACGCAGCGGTACCAGCTCGCTACCGATAACAGTCCAGAGCTGAGTATCGGTACCCAGAGTGATATTACCTGCTGTGATATGAGTGTCACCGTAAGACTCTGCGGTGAGAGCGCCAAAGCCCGCACTGGCCAGCTGGACATTACCTCGACCCGCATTGATTTCATCAATCAATAAATCATCCTTCGCCAGAACGGTAATATTCACATCCGGCCCGGAAGTGGAGATAGCAAGGACATCGACATCAGATTCGATATTCACATCACCGCTAACCACCAAATCTGCACGCTTGGCCTTGAGGCTACCGCCAATAGTACCTGTAGCACTGCTGAGCACGTTAATATCGCCGTTGCCATCGTAACCGAGACGCATGCCACTGCCCGCAAATCGCAAACCTACGCCGCTTTTGTTGAAGCTGCCGGAATTAACACCGCCATTTTCAAAATCAAAAGCAAAGTCTGTTTCCAAAGTGAGATTACTGGAAGTGTTATCAAGGAACTCAAAGTCAGAGAAGCTAAAGTTGCCTACTTTGTTACCCGAGGATTTCACCTGCCAGGTATCACCAGCAAGGTTGTACTGGAAGGAATCACTTCCGCTGCCACCAGAGAGTGCTACTGTGTCAGAGCTATTCTCATTCACTTCCACGTAGTCATCCCCCTCGCCCAGGGAAATACTATCGATAGTGGTTGCAGAGAGTATGACCGTGTCATTACCAGCACCGGTATCTATTGAAGCAAGCTCACCGCCATTTAAATTAAAAGTATCCTGGCCACTACCCGCATTTATCGCTTCAATACCGCTAAACACAAGCTTTCTGTTATCACCGCTTACGGTACTCTGTACATCGTTGATATCCCAAACCGCATCGATACTGGCCCCCTGGATAGTATCGTTTCCACTACCCGCACTCAGGCTCTCCAGATCCGCAAAAGTGACTCCGGCAACTGTCATGCTGTTGAGGCTATCGAAGACATAGTTACTGCCGATGTCCTGGCCAATATATGTACCTACACCCTGGACCATCTCAAGGTTATCAAACAGAACTGTAAGGCCATTTACCCTGGCCTGGGCTCCCCCGTTTTCTAGGGAGCTGCCACTACTGGAAGATGTCCAACTAGCGCCACTACCGGCTGCATTAACTGTGTCCTCACCCTCACCAGTATCCACGCTTTCAAGCCCGCTAAAGAGAATACCCGCAGCGGTAATATCACCATTGGAAGCCAGAACAAATGTATCCTTGCCAGAGGTACCTACTAAGTGATCAGTCCCTCCCGCACTGCTGACTTTAGTGATGCCTGTAAATGCTATTCCCGCAGTGGCTATTCCAGACTCAGTTAGCGCTATGGCATCATCCCCATCAGTACCGTATAACTGAGCATTATTAGTCGCTACGCTATCAATACCGCTAAATTGAACACCATTCACCTCAAGGGCATTCCCAGTACCAGCTAACTGCCAACTTCCCGCATCGCTCTGAATCGTATCGCTATCATCGTTACCACTTCCCGCAGAAACGCTGGCAACAGACGAGAACTCAATACCCCGCGTTTTGAGCGATTTCCCAGTTTCGGCCAGCTCGAAAGTGTCTGCCTGATTATTTGTTGATGCGTCCAGCGTCACATTATCCGCATCAACCTGCTCAACGCCCTCAAAGCTCACACCTGCAACAGCAAGAGCACCGCTGCCTAATCCCAATACCCAGGTTTCTCCAGCTATATCACTTGTAGCCACAATAGTGTCTGAGCCGTCGCCTGCGTCCACAGAATCAAGCTCCACAAATATCATGTTATCGACTTGCACTATGGCATCCGCTCCGGACTTACTTAAGGTGAAAGTGTCCGTAAATCCTCCACCTGTCAGCCTGCTGCTGCCGCCGCTGATGAACTCGGCGTTCTGGATGGTGATCGCGCCGTGGACCACTTCATCCGCAGTGCCGGTCAGGGCCCAGCCCTGGCCCGCCTGGCCAATCACGGTGTCGTCACCACCGGCGGCGGCGACCGTGCTGAGGCCGGCGAACTGCATGTTGTCCACCTTCACCAACTGGCCTTGGCTGCCGCCGTCGAGGAAGGTGTAGGTGTCAGCGAAGTCTCCACCTGTCAGCGTGCTGCTGCCGCCGCTGATGAACTCGGCGTTCTGGATGGTGATCGCGCCGTGGACCACTTCATCCGCAGTGCCGGTCAGGGCCCAGCCTTTGCCCGCCTGGCCAATCACGGTGTCGTCACCACCGGCGGCGGCGACCGTGCTGAGGCCGGCGAACTGCATGTTGTCCACCTTCACCAACTGGCCTTGGTTGCCGCCGTCGAGGAAGGTGTAGGTGTCAGCGAAGTCTCCACCTGTCAGCGTGCTGCTGCCGCCGCTGATGAACTCGGCGTTCTGGATGGTGATCGCGCCGTGGACCACTTCATCCGCAGTGCCGGTCAGGGCCCAGCCCTGTCCCGCCTGGCCGATCACGGTGTCGTCACCACCGGCGGCGGCGACCGTGCTGAGGCCGGCGAACTGCATGTTGTCCACCTTCACCAACTGGCCTTGGTTGCCGCCGTCGAGGAAGGTGTAGGTGTCAGCGAAGTCTCCACCCGTCAGCGTGCTGGTGCCGCCGCTGATGAACTCGGCGTTCTGGATGGTGATCGTGCCGTGCTTTACTTCATCTGCATTGCCGGTCAGGGCCCAGCCTTTGCCCGTCTGGCCAATCACGATGTCATCACCACCGGCGGCGGCGACCGTGCTGAGGCCGGCGAACTGCATATCGTCCACCTTCACCAACTGACCTTGGTTGCCGCCGTCGAGGAAGGTGTAGGTGTCAGCGAAGTCTCCACCTGTCAGCGTGCTGGTGCCGCCGCTGATGAACTCGGCGTTCTGGATGGTGATCGTGCCGTGCTTTACTTCATCTGCATTGCCGGTCAGGGCCCAGCCTTTGCCCGTCTGGCCAATCACGATGTCATCACCACCGGCGGCGGCGACCGTGCTGAGGCCGGCGAACTGCATATCGTCCACCTTCACCAACTGACCTTGGTTGCCGCCGTCGAGGAAGGTGTAGGTGTCAGCGAAGTCTCCACCCGTCAGCGTGCTGGTGCCGCCGCTGATGAACTCGGCGTTCTGGATGGTGATCGTGCCGTGCTTTACTTCATCTGCATTGCCGGTCAGGGCCCAGCCTTTGCCCGTCTGGCCAATCACGATGTCATCACCACCGGCGGCGGCGACCGTGCTGAGGCCGGCGAACTGCATATCGTCCACCTTCACCAACTGACCTTGGTTGCCGCCGTCGAGGAAGGTGTAGGTGTCAGCGAAGTCTCCACCTGTCAGCGTGCTGGTGCCGCCGCTGATGAACTCGGCGTTCTGGATGGTGATCGTGCCGTGCTTTACTTCATCTGCATTGCCGGTCAGGGCCCAGCCTTTGCCCGTCTGGCCAATCACGATGTCATCACCACCGGCGGCGGCGACCGTGCTGAGGCCGGCGAACTGCATATCGTCCACCTTCACCAACTGACCTTGGTTGCCGCCGTCGAGGAAGGTGTAGGTGTCAGCGAAGTCTCCACCTGTCAGCGTGCTGGTGCCGCCGCTGATGAACTCGGCGTTCTGGATGGTGATCGTGCCGTGCTTTACTTCATCCGCATTGCCGGTCAGGGCCCAGCCTTTGCCTGCCTGGCCAATCACGATGTCATCACCACCGGCGGCGGCGACCGTGCGGAGGCCGGCGAACTGCATATCGTCCACTTTCACCAACTGACCTTGGTTGCCGCCGTCGAGGAAGGTGTAGGTGTCAGCGAAGTCTCCACCTGTCAGCGTGCTGGTGCCGCCGCTGATGAACTCGGCGTTCTGGATGGTGATCGTGCCGTGCTCTACTTCATCCGCATTGCCGGTCAGGGCCCAGCCTTTGCCCGTCTGGCCAATCACGATGTCATCACCACCGGCGGCGGCGACCGTGCTAAGGCCGGCGAACTGCATATCGTCCACCTTCACCAACTGACCTTGGTTGCCGCCGTCGAGGAAGATGTAGGTGTCAGCGAAGTCTCCACCTGTCAGCGTGCTGGCGCCTCCACTAATTAAATTCGCATTTTTTATAATAATCCCTGCATGGCTTACTTCATTATCATTAGTTGTCAACGCCCAGCCTAAATTTGAGTACCCTTCTAACCCTGCGTTACTTGCAATTAAGTAAGAAACATCAAAAAATGTTATGCCATTATTCGTCGCAGTATTAGCGTTATTAATTATCCAATTATGGCCAGCTAAACCAGTTACAGTTCTTGCATATCCATTTGTTTTAACACTTGTTACACCGCTGAAATTAAATTCATATCCAGGATTTTGCGAATCAGCATCAGATGAAACCAATCCATCTCCTAAAACATAAAAATCTCCTTCTTGGGACGCCCCAATAAAAATACTACTGGAAATAATGTCACTGAGATTAACGAATTGGATACCGTTAATTTTCCCATTCTCTAGATTTGCCTCACCCACGGATAAAGTGTCTTGTCCTCCTAGTGCATCGACAAGCGTCACCCCAGCAAAATCGATCGCTGAGGCAACAACAAGGTTGTCAGTACCGTTTTCAATAATGCTGAAAGCAT
Organism: Microbulbifer sp. THAF38; assembly: GCF_009363535.1. Taxonomy (NCBI): domain Bacteria; kingdom Pseudomonadati; phylum Pseudomonadota; class Gammaproteobacteria; order Cellvibrionales; family Microbulbiferaceae; genus Microbulbifer; species Microbulbifer sp. THAF38. The sequence goes on along the minus strand of NZ_CP045369.1, from coordinate 321,717 downwards.
CAACATTATCGGTGCCATAGAGAGTTGTTGTGTAGGCTTCTTGAATGTCTTGGAAAAGTAATCCCTGAGAATAAAGCCGTAATTCTCCAGCATTAGATGTCAACTCCAGGCCATAGGAGTAGTTTTCGGCATTTACGTAATCATTGCCACCCAAGGCATTGACAGTCTCAAAACCACTAAACGTTAAGCCATTAACCAATAGCTCAGCATTACTATTAAAAGTAAATATTTCTGAATCATTGGTACCGAGCAGAATATCTGTTCCAGCATAAGTTCCAGCTTCCACCCGGGTAAGCCCATTGAAGATCATCTCATCAACTTGAATCGCCGTTGTGGTATCAGCATTTTTTACAATTTGGTAGCTATCATTGCTATTGGACGCACCCTGTAGTACTCCCTTGCCACCACGGAATATATCAGCATCGTTGATGATGACATCAGCATGCTCTACCTGATTATCACTTGCTGTGAGCGCCCAGTTACTATTATTAACACTACTGTTAATCGTGTCTGTAAAAGAGTTGGAATCCCCAGCGCTTAAAATACCAATACCGGTAAAGGCCATGCCTTTAGTATTGATTTTGGTCTTTTCCTGTCCATTGTCTGTGTAAGCAGAAAGCGTAAAGGTTTCATCTTGGTCATTTCTGCCAACCAACTCACCAACATCTGCCTGGATAGCTTCTACATCACTGAAAGCAATGTTGTAGCCTGTGATTTCTTCATTTCCTGCCCCCAAAGTCCACTGGCTACCGGTTTGCCCAGTACCGTCAATAATACTGTCGGTACCCCCACCGGTATTGAGACTTGAGATTTTGGTAAAGGCTATTTCATTGGCTTTAAAGGCCCTATCTCCGGTAATCTCGATCGTATCGGCTAAGTCTGAACCGACAAGGTTTTCACCACCAGTACCCGCTACCTCAATCTCTTTAAATACGATGTTGCTGGTAATGAGTTCTTTTGCAAGTCCGGTGAGTGCAACCGTTTCTCCAATCTTTGCATTTACAGTGTCGGCAATATTAGTATCGTTGCCGGCTAATACAGAGCTCACATTCGAGAACTGGATACCTTTGCTGCTCAGCTTTTTATCACTCTCTACGGTGAAGGTATCTGCACCCGTGGTGCCGGTTAGGGTTCCTGTATTAGTAACCGCATCAATACCACTGAAGTTAATATCATAACTGCTGCCATTAGGGTCGATGGTTACACCAAAGGCATTATTACCTTGAAGAGTAACTGCACCGGTTGCATCTACCGTATCCATATAATTAGTATTCGCATTTACTGTGCGAATACCTTTAAAGATCATGGAGTCAACGGTGATATCGCCTGTCAGGGAAAGCTCATAGCTGTCTCCTTTATCAGCAGCACCAGCCAGGGTGTTATTACCACCCGTCAGACTATGCATTCCTGCAAAGGTAATGCCTGAGTGCTCAACTTCATTATCAGCGGATACTAACTGCCATTGTTGGTCACTGACTTCAGAGGTGGCTGCGCCGTTAGGGCCATCATCCTCAATACGATCAACACCGGAGAAGGTGATTAATTTGGCGAAAACTTTGTTGGCATCTTTTACTGTATAAGCGATATCCGTACCCAGCAGCTTACTCGCTACCGCTTTATTAATACCGGAGATCGTAATATCGATAATATTGTCATCAGTAAAATCTGCTTTTACCTTGTTGTCATCTAGCAAAAGAAGATTGCCACTAATAGTACTGGCATTTAATGACGCAGCACCGTTACCCTCAATTGTGGTAAATCCAGTAAAGCTAATACTATCAGCATCAATACGTCCATCATTGGTCAGGGCAAATTCATTGTCATCGTTCTTACTTTCCAATGTGCCCTGATTATCTGAAGCGGTGACCTTTTCTATATTGGTGAAGGTAATTCCGCTGCTTGTGGCTTCTTTATTTGTATTAGAGAGGCTCCAGGTACTGTCTGCTACAAGTGTGCTAACAGCATCGGTGCCTTCGCCAGCCAACACAGCAGTAATATCTGTGAACTGAATGCCTTTGCTGCGCAGCTTCTTATCGCCCTCAACAGTGAAGGCATCTTCGCCAGCAGTACCGGTCAGAATTCCTGTATTAGTAACCGCATCAATACCACTGAAGTTGATATCATAGCTGCTGCCATTAGGGTCGATGGTTACGCCAAAGGCATTATTACCTTGAAGAGTAACTGCACCAGTTGCACCGACTGTATCCGTATAACTACTACTAGCAGTATTCGCATTTACTGTGTGAATACCTTTAAAGATCATGGAGTCAACGGTGATATCGCCTGTCAGAGAAAGCTGATAACTGTCTCCTTTATCAGCAGCACCAGCGAGGGTGTTATTACCACCTGTCAGGCTATGCATTCCTGCAAAGGTAATGCCTGAGTGCTCAACTTCATTATCAGCGGATACTAACTGCCATTGTTGGTCACTGACTTCAGAGGTGGCTGCGCCGTTAGAGCCATCATCCTCAATACGATCAACACCGGAGAAGGTGATTGCTTTGGCGAAAACTTTGTTGGCATCTTTTACTGTATAAGCGATATCCGTACCCAGCAGCTTACTCGCTACCGCTTCATTAATACCGGAGATCGTAATATCGATAATATTGTCATCAGTAAAATCTGCTTTTACCTTTTTGCTATCTTGCAAAAGAAGATTACCACTAATGGCACTGGCATCTAATGAGGCAGTACCGTTACCCTCAATTGTGGTAAATCCAGTAAAGCGAATACTATCAGCATCAATACGTCCATCATTGGTCAGGGCAAATTCATTGTCGTCGTTCTTACTTTCCAGTGTGCCCTGATTATCTGAAGCGGTGACTTTTTCTATATTGGTGAAGGTGATTCCGCTGCTTGTGGCCTTTTTACCCGTATTCGAGAGACTCCATGAGCTATTAGCTACACTGGTGCTAACTGTATCAGTCCCCTCACCGGTATTGAGACTTGAGATACCGGTAAAGGCTATTTCATTGGCTTTAAAGGCCCTGTCTCCGGTAATCTCGATCGTATCGGCTAAGTCTGACCCGACAAGGTTTTCACCACCCCTACCCGCTACCTCAATCTCTTTAAATACGATGTTGCTGGTAATGAGTTCTTTTGCAAGTCCGGTGAGTGCAACCGTTTCTCCAATCTTTGCATTTACAGTGTCGGCAATATTAGTATCGTTGCCGGCTAATACAGAGCTCACATTCGAGAACTGGATACCTTTGCTGCTCAGCTTTTTATCACCCTCTACGGTGAAGGTATCTGCACCCGTGGTGCCGGTTAGGGTTCCTGTATTAGTAACCGCATCAATACCACTGAAGTTAATATCATAACTGCTGCCATTAGGGTCGATGGTTACACCAAAGGCATTATTACCTTGAAGAGTAACTGCACCGGTTGCATCTACCGTATCCATATAATTAGTATTCGCATTTACTGTGCGAATACCTTTAAAGATCATGGAGTCAACGGTGATATCGCCTGTCAGGGAAAGCTCATAGCTGTCTCCTTTATCAGCAGCACCAGCCAGGGTGTTATTACCACCCGTCAGACTATGCATTCCTGCAAAGGTAATGCCTGAGTGCTCAACTTCATTATCAGCGGATACTAACTGCCATTGTTGGTCACTGACTTCAGAGGTGGCTGCGCCGTTAGGGCCATCATCCTCAATACGATCAACACCGGAGAAGGTGATTGCTTTGGCGAAAACTTTGTTGGCATCTTTTACTGTATAAGCGATATCCGTACCCAGCAGCTTACTCGCTACCGCTTCATTAATACCGGAGATCGTAATATCGATAATGTTACCATCGGTAAAATCTGCTTTTACCTTGTTGTCATCTAGTAAAAGAAGATTACCAATAATGGCACTGGCATCTAATGAGGCAGTACCGTTACCCTCAATTGTGGTAAATCCAGTAAAGCGAATACGATCAGCATCAATACGTCCATCACTGGTCAGGGCAAATTCATTGTCGTCGTTCTTACTTTCCAGTGTGCCCTGATTATCTGAAGCGGTGACTTTTTCTATATTGGTGAAGGTGATTCCGCTGCTTGTGGCCTTTTTATCCGTATTCGAGAGACTCCATGAGCTATTAGCTACACTGGTGCTAACTGTATCAGTCCCCTCACCGGTATTGAGACTTGAGATACCGGTAAAGGCTATTTCATTGGCTTTAAAGGCCCTGTCTCCGGTAATCTCGATCGTATCGGCTAAGTCTGACCCGACAAGGTTTTCACCACCCCTACCCGCTACCTCAATCTCTTTAAATACGATGTTGCTGGTAATGAGTTCTTTTGCAAGTCCGGTGAGTGCAACCGTTTCTCCAATCTTTGCATTTACAGTGTCGGCAATATTAGTATCGTTGCCGGCTAATACAGAGCTCACATTCGAGAACTGGATACCTTTGCTGCTCAGCTTTTTATCACCCTCTACGGTGAAGGTATCTGCACCCGTGGTGCCGGTTAGGGTTCCTGTATTAGTAACCGCATCAATACCACTGAAGTTAATATCATAACTGCTGCCATTAGGGTCGATGGTTACACCAAAGGCATTATTACCTTGAAGAGTAACTGCACCGGTTGCATCTACCGTATCCATATAATTAGTATTCGCATTTACTGTGCGAATACCTTTAAAGATCATGGAGTCAACGGTGATATCGCCTGTCAGGGAAAGCTCATAGCTGTCTCCTTTATCAGCAGCACCAGCCAGGGTGTTATTACCACCCGTCAGACTATGCATTCCTGCAAAGGTAATGCCTGAGTGCTCAACTTCATTATCAGCGGATACTAACTGCCATTGTTGGTCACTGACTTCAGAGGTGGCTGCGCCGTTAGGGCCATCATCCTCAATACGATCAACACCGGAGAAGGTGATTGCTTTGGCGAAAACTTTGTTGGCATCTTTTACTGTATAAGCGATATCCGTACCCAGCAGCTTACTCGCTACCGCTTCATTAATACCGGAGATCGTAATATCGATAATGTTACCATCGGTAAAATCTGCTTTTACCTTTTTGCTATCTTGCAAAAGAAGATTACCACTAATGGCACTGGCATCTAATGAGGCAGTACCGTTACCCTCAATTGTGGTAAATCCAGTAAAGCGAATACGATCAGCATCAATACGTCCATCATTGGTCAGGGCAAATTCATTGTCGTCGTTCTTACTTTCCAGTGTGCCCTGATTATCTGAAGCGGTGACTTTTTCTATATTGGTGAAGGTGATTCCGCTGCTTGTGGCTTTTCTATCTGTGTTAGAGAGACTCCATGTACTGTCTGCTACAAGTGTGCTAACAGTATCGGTGCCTTCGCCGGTATCAATCGTTTTATTGAAGCCAGTAAATTCAATATTATTCGCTGTGATTTTGTCGGCGGTACTGGCAATGATAAAGCTGTCTTCTACAGCAGATCCGACAATCTTGCCGTTCGAGTTGTTAATAAAGTCGACCTGTTCAATATCTTTGAACAGGATATTGGCATTACGCAGCTCTTCTTGATTTCCGGTAAGATCTACATCAGTTTCTGTATTCAGTAGATCAGAAATTCCATCATTACTTGTGCCTCCAGCATTAACTTCTTCAATGCCGGTGAAGCTGATACCGTAAGTATGTAATTCACCACTAAGGAAACCAAACGTATCGGCCCCGTCGGTACCGAGCAGAATATCGGTTGTATTAACACCAGCATGTGCTCCGGCTTCCACTCGGGTAAGCCCATTGAAGATCATCTCATCAACTTGAATCGCCGTTGTGGTATCAGCATTTTTTACAATTTGGTAGCTATCATTGCTATTGGAAGCACCCTGCAGTATTCCTTTGCCGCCACTCAATATATCGGCATCATTAATGGTGACACCGGCATGCTCTACCTGATTATCAATTGCTGTGAGCGCCCAATTACTATTGTTAACACTGCTTTCAATCTTGTCTGTAAAAGAGTTTGAGTCCCCAGCGCTTAAAATGCCAATGCCGGTAAAGGCCATGCCTTTAGTATCGATCTTGGTCTTTTGCTGTCCATTGTCTGTGTAAGCAGAAAGCGTAAAGGTTTCATCTTGGTCATTTCTGCCAACCAGCTCACCAATATCTGCCTGGATAGTTTCTACATCACTGAAAGCAATGTTGTAACCTGTGATTTCTTTATTCCCGGCCCCCAAGATCCACCGGCTGCCGGTTTGCCCAGTACTGTCAATAATACTGTCTGTACCCGCACCCGTGTTTAGGCTTGCAATACCGGTAAAGGCTATTTCATTGGCTTTAAAGGCCCTGTCTCCGGTAATCTCGATCGTATCGGCTAAGTCTGACCCGACAAGGTTTTCACCACCCCTACCCGCTACCTCAATCTCTTTAAATACGATGTTGCTGGTAATGAGTTCTTTTGCAAGTCCGGTGAGTGCAACCGTTTCTCCAATCTTTGCATTTACAGTGTCGGCAATATTAGTATCGTTGCCGGCTAATACAGAGCTCACATTCGAGAACTGGATACCTTTGCTGCTCAGCTTTTTATCACCCTCTACGGTGAAGGTATCTGCACCCGTGGTGCCGGTTAGGGTTCCTGTATTAGTAACCGCATCAATACCACTGAAGTTAATATCATAACTGCTGCCATTAGGGTCGATGGTTACACCAAAGGCATTATTACCTTGAAGAGTAACTGCACCGGTTGCATCTACCGTATCCATATAATTAGTATTCGCATTTACTGTGCGAATACCTTTAAAGATCATGGAGTCAACGGTGATATCGCCTGTCAGGGAAAGCTCATAGCTGTCTCCTTTATCAGCAGCACCAGCCAGGGTGTTATTACCACCCGTCAGACTATGCATTCCTGCAAAGGTAATGCCTGAGTGCTCAACTTCATTATCAGCGGATACTAACTGCCATTGTTGGTCACTGACTTCAGAGGTGGCTGCGCCGTTAGGGCCATCATCCTCAATACGATCAACACCGGAGAAGGTGATTGCTTTGGCGAAAACTTTGTTGGCATCTTTTACTGTATAAGCGATATCCGTACCCAGCAGCTTACTCGCTACCGCTTCATTAATACCGGAGATCGTAATATCGATAATGTTACCATCGGTAAAATCTGCTTTTACCTTTTTGCTATCTTGCAAAAGAAGATTACCACTAATGGCACTGGCATCTAATGAGGCAGTACCGTTACCCTCAATTGTGGTAAATCCAGTAAAGCGAATACGATCAGCATCAATACGTCCATCATTGGTCAGGGCAAATTCATTGTCGTCGTTCTTACTTTCCAGTGTGCCCTGATTATCTGAAGCGGTGACTTTTTCTATATTGGTGAAGGTGATTCCGCTGCTTGTGGCTTTTCTATCTGTGTTAGAGAGACTCCATGTACTGTCTGCTACAAGTGTGCTAACAGTATCGGTGCCTTCGCCGGTATCAATCGTTTTATTGAAGCCAGTAAATTCAATATTATTCGCTGTGATTTTGTCGGCGGTACTGGCAATGATAAAGCTGTCTTCTACAGCAGATCCGACAATCTTGCCGTTCGAGTTGTTAATAAAGTCGACCTGTTCAATATCTTTGAACAGGATATTGGCATTACGCAGCTCTTCTTGATTTCCGGTAAGATCTACATCAGTTTCTGTATTCAGTAGATCAGAAATTCCATCATTACTTGTGCCTCCAGCATTAACTTCTTCAATGCCGGTGAAGCTGATACCGTAAGTATGTAATTCACCACTAAGGAAACCAAACGTATCGGCCCCGTCGGTACCGAGCAGAATATCGGTTGTATTAACACCAGCATGTGCTCCGGCTTCCACTCGGGTAAGCCCATTGAAGATCATCTCATCAACTTGAATCGCCGTTGTGGTATCAGCATTTTTTACAATTTGGTAGCTATCATTGCTATTGGAAGCACCCTGCAGTATTCCTTTGCCGCCACTCAATATATCGGCATCATTAATGGTGACACCGGCATGCTCTACCTGATTATCAATTGCTGTGAGCGCCCAATTACTATTGTTAACACTGCTTTCAATCTTGTCTGTAAAAGAGTTTGAGTCCCCAGCGCTTAAAATGCCAATGCCGGTAAAGGCCATGCCTTTAGTATCGATCTTGGTCTTTTGCTGTCCATTGTCTGTGTAAGCAGAAAGCGTAAAGGTTTCATCTTGGTCATTTCTGCCAACCAGCTCACCAATATCTGCCTGGATAGTTTCTACATCACTGAAAGCAATGTTGTAACCTGTGATTTCTTTATTCCCGGCCCCCAAGATCCACCGGCTGCCGGTTTGCCCAGTACTGTCAATAATACTGTCTGTACCCGCACCCGTGTTTAGGCTTGCAATACCGGTAAAGGCTATTTCATTGGCTTTAAAGGCCCTGTCTCCGGTAATCTCGATCGTATCGGCTAAGTCTGACCCGACAAGGTTTTCACCACCCCTACCCGCTACCTCAATCTCTTTAAATACGATGTTGCTGGTAATGAGTTCTTTTGCAAGTCCGGTGAGTGCAACCGTTTCTCCAATCTTTGCATTTACAGTGTCGGCAATATTAGTATCGTTGCCGGCTAATACAGAGCTCACATTCGAGAACTGGATACCTTTGCTGCTCAGCTTTTTATCACCCTCTACGGTGAAGGTATCTGCACCCGTGGTGCCGGTTAGGGTTCCTGTATTAGTAACCGCATCAATACCACTGAAGTTAATATCATAACTGCTGCCATTAGGGTCGATGGTTACACCAAAGGCATTATTACCTTGAAGAGTAACTGCACCGGTTGCATCTACCGTATCCATATAATTAGTATTCGCATTTACTGTGCGAATACCTTTAAAGATCATGGAGTCAACGGTGATATCGCCTGTCAGGGAAAGCTCATAGCTGTCTCCTTTATCAGCAGCACCAGCCAGGGTGTTATTACCACCCGTCAGACTATGCATTCCTGCAAAGGTAATGCCTGAGTGCTCAACTTCATTATCAGCGGATACTAACTGCCATTGTTGGTCACTGACTTCAGAGGTGGCTGCGCCGTTAGGGCCATCATCCTCAATACGATCAACACCGGAGAAGGTGATTGCTTTGGCGAAAACTTTGTTGGCATCTTTTACTGTATAAGCGATATCCGTACCCAGCAGCTTACTCGCTACCGCTTCATTAATACCGGAGATCGTAATATCGATAATGTTACCATCGGTAAAATCTGCTTTTACCTTTTTGCTATCTTGCAAAAGAAGATTACCACTAATGGCACTGGCATCTAATGAGGCAGTACCGTTACCCTCAATTGTGGTAAATCCAGTAAAGCGAATACGATCAGCATCAATACGTCCATCATTGGTCAGGGCAAATTCATTGTCGTCGTTCTTACTTTCCAGTGTGCCCTGATTATCTGAAGCGGTGACTTTTTCTATATTGGTGAAGGTGATTCCGCTGCTTGTGGCTTTTCTATCTGTGTTAGAGAGACTCCATGTACTGTCTGCTACAAGTGTGCTAACAGTATCGGTGCCTTCGCCGGTATCAATCGTTTTATTGAAGCCAGTAAATTCAATATTATTCGCTGTGATTTTGTCGGCGGTACTGGCAATGATAAAGCTGTCTTCTACAGCAGATCCGACAATCTTGCCGTTCGAGTTGTTAATAAAGTCGACCTGTTCAATATCTTTGAACAGGATATTGGCATTACGCAGCTCTTCTTGATTTCCGGTAAGATCTACATCAGTTTCTGTATTCAGTAGATCAGAAATTCCATCATTACTTGTGCCTCCAGCATTAACTTCTTCAATGCCGGTGAAGCTGATACCGTAAGTATGTAATTCACCACTAAGGAAACCAAACGTATCGGCCCCGTCGGTACCGAGCAGAATATCGGTTGTATTAACACCAGCATGTGCTCCGGCTTCCACTCGGGTAAGCCCATTGAAGATCATCTCATCAACTTGAATCGCCGTTGTGGTATCAGCATTTTTTACAATTTGGTAGCTATCATTGCTATTGGAAGCACCCTGCAGTATTCCTTTGCCGCCACTCAATATATCGGCATCATTAATGGTGACACCGGCATGCTCTACCTGATTATCAATTGCTGTGAGCGCCCAATTACTATTGTTAACACTGCTTTCAATCTTGTCTGTAAAAGAGTTTGAGTCCCCAGCGCTTAAAATGCCAATGCCGGTAAAGGCCATGCCTTTAGTATCGATCTTGGTCTTTTGCTGTCCATTGTCTGTGTAAGCAGAAAGCGTAAAGGTTTCATCTTGGTCATTTCTGCCAACCAGCTCACCAATATCTGCCTGGATAGTTTCTACATCACTGAAAGCAATGTTGTAACCTGTGATTTCTTTATTCCCGGCCCCCAAGATCCACCGGCTGCCGGTTTGCCCAGTACTGTCAATAATACTGTCTGTACCCGCACCCGTGTTTAGGCTTGCAATACCGGTAAAGGCTATTTCATTGGCTTTAAAGGCCCTGTCTCCGGTAATCTCGATCGTATCGGCTAAGTCTGACCCGACAAGGTTTTCACCACCCCTACCCGCTACCTCAATCTCTTTAAATACGATGTTGCTGGTAATGAGTTCTTTTGCAAGTCCGGTGAGTGCAACCGTTTCTCCAATCTTTGCATTTACAGTGTCGGCAATATTAGTATCGTTGCCGGCTAATACAGAGCTCACATTCGAGAACTGGATACCTTTGCTGCTCAGCTTTTTATCACCCTCTACGGTGAAGGTATCTGCACCCGTGGTGCCGGTTAGGGTTCCTGTATTAGTAACCGCATCAATACCACTGAAGTTAATATCATAACTGCTGCCATTAGGGTCGATGGTTACACCAAAGGCATTATTACCTTGAAGAGTAACTGCACCGGTTGCATCTACCGTATCCATATAATTAGTATTCGCATTTACTGTGCGAATACCTTTAAAGATCATGGAGTCAACGGTGATATCGCCTGTCAGGGAAAGCTCATAGCTGTCTCCTTTATCAGCAGCACCAGCCAGGGTGTTATTACCACCCGTCAGACTATGCATTCCTGCAAAGGTAATGCCTGAGTGCTCAACTTCATTATCAGCGGATACTAACTGCCATTGTTGGTCACTGACTTCAGAGGTGGCTGCGCCGTTAGGGCCATCATCCTCAATACGATCAACACCGGAGAAGGTGATTGCTTTGGCGAAAACTTTGTTGGCATCTTTTACTGTATAAGCGATATCCGTACCCAGCAGCTTACTCGCTACCGCTTCATTAATACCGGAGATCGTAATATCGATAATGTTACCATCGGTAAAATCTGCTTTTACCTTTTTGCTATCTTGCAAAAGAAGATTACCACTAATGGCACTGGCATCTAATGAGGCAGTACCGTTACCCTCAATTGTGGTAAATCCAGTAAAGCGAATACGATCAGCATCAATACGTCCATCATTGGTCAGGGCAAATTCATTGTCGTCGTTCTTACTTTCCAGTGTGCCCTGATTATCTGAAGCGGTGACTTTTTCTATATTGGTGAAGGTGATTCCGCTGCTTGTGGCTTTTCTATCTGTGTTAGAGAGACTCCATGTACTGTCTGCTACAAGTGTGCTAACAGTATCGGTGCCTTCGCCGGTATCAATCGTTTTATTGAAGCCAGTAAATTCAATATTATTCGCTGTGATTTTGTCGGCGGTACTGGCAATGATAAAGCTGTCTTCTACAGCAGATCCGACAATCTTGCCGTTCGAGTTGTTAATAAAGTCGACCTGTTCAATATCTTTGAACAGGATATTGGCATTACGCAGCTCTTCTTGATTTCCGGTAAGATCTACATCAGTTTCTGTATTCAGTAGATCAGAAATTCCATCATTACTTGTGCCTCCAGCATTAACTTCTTCAATGCCGGTGAAGCTGATACCGTAAGTATGTAATTCACCACTAAGGAAACCAAACGTATCGGCCCCGTCGGTACCGAGCAGAATATCGGTTGTATTAACACCAGCATGTGCTCCGGCTTCCACTCGGGTAAGCCCATTGAAGATCATCTCATCAACTTGAATCGCCGTTGTGGTATCAGCATTTTTTACAATTTGGTAGCTATCATTGCTATTGGAAGCACCCTGCAGTATTCCTTTGCCGCCACTCAATATATCGGCATCATTAATGGTGACACCGGCATGCTCTACCTGATTATCAATTGCTGTGAGCGCCCAATTACTATTGTTAACACTGCTTTCAATCTTGTCTGTAAAAGAGTTTGAGTCCCCAGCGCTTAAAATGCCAATGCCGGTAAAGGCCATGCCTTTAGTATCGATCTTGGTCTTTTGCTGTCCATTGTCTGTGTAAGCAGAAAGCGTAAAGGTTTCATCTTGGTCATTTCTGCCAACCAGCTCACCAATATCTGCCTGGATAGTTTCTACATCACTGAAAGCAATGTTGTAACCTGTGATTTCTTTATTCCCGGCCCCCAAGATCCACCGGCTGCCGGTTTGCCCAGTACTGTCAATAATACTGTCTGTACCCGCACCCGTGTTTAGGCTTGCAATACCGGTAAAGGCTATTTCATTGGCTTTAAAGGCCCTGTCTCCGGTAATCTCGATCGTATCGGCTAAGTCTGACCCGACAAGGTTTTCACCACCCCTACCCGCTACCTCAATCTCTTTAAATACGATGTTGCTGGTAATGAGTTCTTTTGCAAGTCCGGTGAGTGCAACCGTTTCTCCAATCTTTGCATTTACAGTGTCGGCAATATTAGTATCGTTGCCGGCTAATACAGAGCTCACATTCGAGAACTGGATACCTTTGCTGCTCAGCTTTTTATCACCCTCTACGGTGAAGGTATCTGCACCCGTGGTGCCGGTTAGGGTTCCTGTATTAGTAACCGCATCAATACCACTGAAGTTAATATCATAACTGCTGCCATTAGGGTCGATGGTTACACCAAAGGCATTATTACCTTGAAGAGTAACTGCACCGGTTGCATCTACCGTATCCATATAATTAGTATTCGCATTTACTGTGCGAATACCTTTAAAGATCATGGAGTCAACGGTGATATCGCCTGTCAGGGAAAGCTCATAGCTGTCTCCTTTATCAGCAGCACCAGCCAGGGTGTTATTACCACCCGTCAGACTATGCATTCCTGCAAAGGTAATGCCTGAGTGCTCAACTTCATTATCAGCGGATACTAACTGCCATTGTTGGTCACTGACTTCAGAGGTGGCTGCGCCGTTAGGGCCATCATCCTCAATACGATCAACACCGGAGAAGGTGATTGCTTTGGCGAAAACTTTGTTGGCATCTTTTACTGTATAAGCGATATCCGTACCCAGCAGCTTACTCGCTACCGCTTCATTAATACCGGAGATCGTAATATCGATAATGTTACCATCGGTAAAATCTGCTTTTACCTTTTTGCTATCTTGCAAAAGAAGATTACCACTAATGGCACTGGCATCTAATGAGGCAGTACCGTTACCCTCAATTGTGGTAAATCCAGTAAAGCGAATACGATCAGCATCAATACGTCCATCATTGGTCAGGGCAAATTCATTGTCGTCGTTCTTACTTTCCAGTGTGCCCTGATTATCTGAAGCGGTGACTTTTTCTATATTGGTGAAGGTGATTCCGCTGCTTGTGGCTTTTCTATCTGTGTTAGAGAGACTCCATGTACTGTCTGCTACAAGTGTGCTAACAGTATCGGTGCCTTCGCCGGTATCAATCGTTTTATTGAAGCCAGTAAATTCAATATTATTCGCTGTGATTTTGTCGGCGGTACTGGCAATGATAAAGCTGTCTTCTACAGCAGATCCGACAATCTTGCCGTTCGAGTTGTTAATAAAGTCGACCTGTTCAATATCTTTGAACAGGATATTGGCATTACGCAGCTCTTCTTGATTTCCGGTAAGATCTACATCAGTTTCTGTATTCAGTAGATCAGAAATTCCATCATTACTTGTGCCTCCAGCATTAACTTCTTCAATGCCGGTGAAGCTGATACCGTAAGTATGTAATTCACCACTAAGGAAACCAAACGTATCGGCCCCGTCGGTACCGAGCAGAATATCGGTTGTATTAACACCAGCATGTGCTCCGGCTTCCACTCGGGTAAGCCCATTGAAGATCATCTCATCAACTTGAATCGCCGTTGTGGTATCAGCATTTTTTACAATTTGGTAGCTATCATTGCTATTGGAAGCACCCTGCAGTATTCCTTTGCCGCCACTCAATATATCGGCATCATTAATGGTGACACCGGCATGCTCTACCTGATTATCAATTGCTGTGAGCGCCCAATTACTATTGTTAACACTGCTTTCAATCTTGTCTGTAAAAGAGTTTGAGTCCCCAGCGCTTAAAATGCCAATGCCGGTAAAGGCCATGCCTTTAGTATCGATCTTGGTCTTTTGCTGTCCATTGTCTGTGTAAGCAGAAAGCGTAAAGGTTTCATCTTGGTCATTTCTGCCAACCAGCTCACCAATATCTGCCTGGATAGTTTCTACATCACTGAAAGCAATGTTGTAACCTGTGATTTCTTTATTCCCGGCCCCCAAGATCCACCGGCTGCCGGTTTGCCCAGTACTGTCAATAATACTGTCTGTACCCGCACCCGTGTTTAGGCTTGCAATACCGGTAAAGGCTATTTCATTGGCTTTAAAGGCCCTGTCTCCGGTAATCTCGATCGTATCGGCTAAGTCTGACCCGACAAGGTTTTCACCACCCCTACCCGCTACCTCAATCTCTTTAAATACGATGTTGCTGGTAATGAGTTCTTTTGCAAGTCCGGTGAGTGCAACCGTTTCTCCAATCTTTGCATTTACAGTGTCGGCAATATTAGTATCGTTGCCGGCTAATACAGAGCTCACATTCGAGAACTGGATACCTTTGCTGCTCAGCTTTTTATCACCCTCTACGGTGAAGGTATCTGCACCCGTGGTGCCGGTTAGGGTTCCTGTATTAGTAACCGCATCAATACCACTGAAGTTAATATCATAACTGCTGCCATTAGGGTCGATGGTTACACCAAAGGCATTATTACCTTGAAGAGTAACTGCACCGGTTGCATCTACCGTATCCATATAATTAGTATTCGCATTTACTGTGCGAATACCTTTAAAGATCATGGAGTCAACGGTGATATCGCCTGTCAGGGAAAGCTCATAGCTGTCTCCTTTATCAGCAGCACCAGCCAGGGTGTTATTACCACCCGTCAGACTATGCATTCCTGCAAAGGTAATGCCTGAGTGCTCAACTTCATTATCAGCGGATACTAACTGCCATTGTTGGTCACTGACTTCAGAGGTGGCTGCGCCGTTAGGGCCATCATCCTCAATACGATCAACACCGGAGAAGGTGATTGCTTTGGCGAAAACTTTGTTGGCATCTTTTACTGTATAAGCGATATCCGTACCCAGCAGCTTACTCGCTACCGCTTCATTAATACCGGAGATCGTAATATCGATAATGTTACCATCGGTAAAATCTGCTTTTACCTTTTTGCTATCTTGCAAAAGAAGATTACCACTAATGGCACTGGCATCTAATGAGGCAGTACCGTTACCCTCAATTGTGGTAAATCCAGTAAAGCGAATACGATCAGCATCAATACGTCCATCATTGGTCAGGGCAAATTCATTGTCGTCGTTCTTACTTTCCAGTGTGCCCTGATTATCTGAAGCGGTGACTTTTTCTATATTGGTGAAGGTGATTCCGCTGCTTGTGGCTTTTCTATCTGTGTTAGAGAGACTCCATGTACTGTCTGCTACAAGTGTGCTAACAGTATCGGTGCCTTCGCCGGTATCAATCGTTTTATTGAAGCCAGTAAATTCAATATTATTCGCTGTGATTTTGTCGGCGGTACTGGCAATGATAAAGCTGTCTTCTACAGCAGATCCGACAATCTTGCCGTTCGAGTTGTTAATAAAGTCGACCTGTTCAATATCTTTGAACAGGATATTGGCATTACGCAGCTCTTCTTGATTTCCGGTAAGATCTACATCAGTTTCTGTATTCAGTAGATCAGAAATTCCATCATTACTTGTGCCTCCAGCATTAACTTCTTCAATGCCGGTGAAGCTGATACCGTAAGTATGTAATTCACCACTAAGGAAACCAAACGTATCGGCCCCGTCGGTACCGAGCAGAATATCGGTTGTATTAACACCAGCATGTGCTCCGGCTTCCACTCGGGTAAGCCCATTGAAGATCATCTCATCAACTTGAATCGCCGTTGTGGTATCAGCATTTTTTACAATTTGGTAGCTATCATTGCTATTGGACGCACCCTGTAGTACTCCCTTGCCACCACTGATATTTTCGATACCGGTAATGATGATACCACCATGTACTACCTGGTTATTGGTGGCAGTCAGAAGCCAACTATCAGTAGTAAGTTGACTGGACAGAATATCTTTAGGATCGGAATCTGTTCCTGCATCAGTAATATTTTCAATCCCGGTAAAGATTATACCATCGACCTCTACTTCGAGTGTATTTAGACCATCATCGCTTAAATGGATGTCAAAAGTATCGACAGCATCGGCCTGGCCTAAAATAGTGTCCACACTCGCTGCGGCAACCACCTTTTTTATGCCAGAAAAAGTCATATTATCTACCGTAATATCACCACTACTGCCGAGTTTATAGCTATCGCCACTATCGGAACCGCTTTCGTTTACATAACCCTTAAGGGTTGTGGCACCACCACTAAATACTTCAGCATTTAAAAAGTTAATTCCACTATGGTTAACCTGATTATCCAGAGAGGTTAGAGTCCATTCGGCAGAATTAACTGTGCTAGTTACAGTATCTTCACCGCCAGCAGTATCAATTGACTCAATATCAGAAAATATAAAATTTGAGTTATCGGATGCATATTTAGATAAAGTAAAAGCCTTATCACCTGTAACAGTTATTGAATCATTACCATCATCTAAAAAGTAAAACTTATCAATACCAGCCCCACCCGTAACAACAAAATCCTGGCTCTTGTCAGCGTTAGTATATGTAATTGTACCTAGACGATTATCAGAGCCTCCCCCCCCTAGCCCTACCTTCAAATATAAATCAGCGTTAGTACTTTGCCCATTAACTTCAATTGAACCAAAATTTTGAAATGATCCATCAATATCAAAACCGACACGCTTCATTTCTATAGAGCCTTTATTAATAAAGTCTCCGCCAGCCTCTACAAAAAACTTACCTCCGTTCACTCCTTCACTGGAGTAAAGATTCACCCCTTCATCAATATAAACATTATTATCAGATATTAGAGTTAGTTTCTTAGAGCTGCTACCCCAATCAATACTGTCTCCTATCCAAATACCTTCGCTATATGGATCCGCATCTGAACCAGTCGTATTGATGTCCGTTGATGAATTATTACCTATCTGCTGGCTGGCAGAATCTGCTGTGACTCTAATCGTTATGTGATTATTTCCCAGCAAACCCTCTAAGGTTCCAGTTGTCATGCAGTTACTGGAACAGTCATCATCAGCAGCGATATAAAACCAACCGGGATCTAGCAACCATTCCCCATCTTGGCCATCTACTGAGCCTAGAGTGGAAACAAACAAGCTATCTTCACCAAGATTTAAATTAACCTTACCAGAGGTTTCTACAAAACCACCGTCTCCACCTTGCTCACCAGACTCGGCTAAAATAGTTCCTGCAAAATCGGTGGTGTGATCCGCCCAAACAATAACCTCACCGCCATCGCCTTCCCCTATACCACTCGCATTAATATGGGCGTCTTTAGTAACCGTGGTTTTTTCGGCATTGCGAACCTGAGAATTTTTCCCTTGATAATCCCCACCGATTAGGACCTCACCACCCGCGACAGTACCGCGCGCATCAATAGCACCACTGACAAGAACTTCATCGCCGAGAACCATAGCCTCGCCGCCACGCCCAGCGGTGCCGCGGACATCAATTTTACCGCTATGTTCTGCGGTATCCCCTTCGAGTACCACCTGTCCACCAGTGGTACCTGTGGCTTGTAATTCGCCGCTATTGATTACACTGGAGCCGGAACCAAATAAACGGATTTTGCCTCCGCTGGTATCGATTCCCTGGGCTTTAATCGTGCCCTCGTTATTTACTGCAGCAGTAAATAAGTCACCGGATACGCTCGCTTCCAGGAGAACCTGGGCACCATCGATATTACCCTCATTTAAAACGGCGCTATCGACACCAAGGTCGTTTTCCATTACCTCTTTAGTGACTTGTACACCAATCATGCCATCGGCATCGAAGGTAAGTATTGCTTCATCTGCGGCAGCCAGGCTGACCAGCTCTGCACTGATCAGGCCCGATGAAGCGTTAGTAACCTGTTTGCCCACCAATACGGCACTGGCGGCGTTGATTACACCTCTGTTAACTACAAAACCAGCAGAACCGTCTTCCCCTTTAAAGGTGAAGTTGCCATTCATAAAATCCTCCGGACTCATATCGAGTCCGGAAGCGGTAATAGCGCCGACGTTGATGGTGGCACTCTCGGTAAAGAGCACTCCGCGTGGGTTTACCAGAATAACGTGGCCATTGGCCTCAATAGAACCATGAATTGTACTGGCACTCTGATCCAATATTCGGTTGAGTACGACCGAGGAGGTATTTGGCTGAAGGAACTTAACCAATTCTTCAGCGCTTAAATTGAAGGAATCCCAGTCGATAGAAAGCAAATCGGTATTTTGATCGATTGTAGTGGTAGTGCCATTTACATCTATTGTGCCACTACCACCGGTTACCACACCGCCTTCCGGACCCGCGTGAGCCAGGGGACTTAACAGCCCGGCAAACATGCCAGCATACGCTAAGCGGGATACCTTGATTGCAGAAGTCAGTTTTTTCAGTTCAAGAGTATTTTTTTTGGCTTTCATACCGGTACCTTGCATAGAGCGGTCAGGTCAGCTTCAGCTATCGATGAATTCTGAATTATTAGTTATAAAAAATAGAAAAGTCTGCATAGACCATTGGTTGATCTATATCTTCACCAGTACCTTCTATTGAGGAGGCTTTTTCAATAGGCCAACCCACTGATACTTTACTGGAGAAGAATTCATTCCAACTGAACTTAAACAGGAGGCCACCTCCGGCAAGCCTCGCCCAGTCATCTTCTTTCCCTTCTTTGTAGTTATTAACAATGCCGTAACCCACATCGGCAAATAGTGCGACCTGCACCATATCATTGAGGCGTTGACCAAATAGGATGGGATTAACGACTTCGGGGAAGCTGGGATACCACTCAGCGGATAAAAGTCCAGCGCTATCGGCGGAAAAATCTCGCACATCAAACGCTCTAACACCATTGGCACCACCCAAGGACATCTGCTCAAAGGCCGGGAGGGGATAATCACTGTGTTGTGCACGGCTTTTAATGATTAAGCGGGATTGGTCGTCGGTAAACGGCATAGGTAAAAACAGTAGTGAACTACTATTTAAAGCAACCTTGGCAAAATGATCACCACGCTTTGCCTCCAGCTTATCTTCCAGCTCTCTTTGATGCTCACCGTATTGGATACTACTGCTCAATATATTAAGCATTGAAATAGAACCACTGGATAGGTGGTCCATATAGAAGCCCAATTCGCCGCCGTATACATGGTCACCAGGCTCATCAAATTTAGTAATTGCCCGCAGATTCGACTTTTTCTCAGTAAGGCCAAATGAGCCTGTTAAGTTGAAATCTCTGGAGCGCCTGAATTTATGATCCACGGTGAGCGCGTAGCTGGTATTGTCACCATGAATATCCAGCACATTCACAGGATTATCTGGGTCTTCAACATCGCGCAAAACAAAATCGTTGTAATCTGCAGAAAGCTGAAGCCTAGTGCGTGGCCCAAATAGAGGAAGACTATATCTTAGCTGTCCAAGATCAGAACCAAAATCGGAATCAAAATCTGTAACATTGGTTGATTTCAAGTAGCCTATGGTCAGAGCATCCCCTATACCCAAAGGATTTAACCAGTCTACCGTTGTATAAAATCTCTGATCTCCGGTATACGCTGATCCGTGGTTATCCATTCTAAAGGATGTTTTCCAACCGCTAGCATCGCGTACTTTTAGGTTCAGCTTGGTTTCACCAGGGTTTTCACCGGCACTAAAATATCCGGTGACATTTAAACCAGGTAGATCATTGAGAAGGTAAAGCCCCTCTTCAATATTATCGTGGTTAACCAGCTTGCCTTTTTGTTCTTCAAAAGGCTTAGCCAGTTGTTCCAGAGCGTATTTATCATTATCTTCGGCGACGACTTGACCCAATAGGCCCTCTTGTACGGTAAACGTTACTACACCATCTTCAACATCTTGAGCAGGTATTTGTACCTGAGCGAGAAAAAGTCCCCGGCGGCGATAGAAATTAGTCAGCTCCGCAGCAATCTCTTCAAGGTCGGCATAACTTAATCCGCGCTCTTTATTCTGCTTCTCGATGACACTGACAAGTTTTTTGAGTTCTGCCGGACCCAAGCCACCTGGACTAAATTGGGCTTTCATATTGCCCAATAAAATTGCCAACTCCTCGAGGTTATCTACGGTATAACCGCTGGCAAGGATTTTATCCTCTTTCATATATTTAACGCGAAGCTTCTCTGCCATATCCTCGATAACTTCACGTTCGATACCAAAGTCCGGATACTCCTCCAACCGATGGAATCTAAATTTCTTAACCGTAATTCTAGGGCCTTGATTACGCTGGGATATCTCGGGGATCTCGGTATTGAGATTTGGATCTTCGGCTTCGTAGGTGCGCTGCAGGAAATCCTTGGTAACATCCGCCTCATTGACGGTGGGTGTATCCTGATCGAAGGCCTGCCTTACGCGACTGCGGAAGCTGGAACCTTCATCTTGAGCATAAACTGGCAAATTCGATAACAGAAAACCTGCCCCCACAAACAGTGCCAGCTTACTTTTTCCAAGCCCAAGCATAACTCCCCCAAAATACTCATTTTTATAAAGTCGCCCCCAGTCCTTAAAGGGAAGGGAACAACGTATTTCTTATTAGTTCACATCCCTGACGATGCGAAAGCCAGTTAATTCATCCGCGAGGCCTGCATGAAGCCTTTTGGTTGTAGCGAGACAGCGGCTCATAGGGTCTTGTCGATTACCGCCGAGTGCGAGTAACTCCCCATCGGTTCCTCTGGCCCACTCCTGGACATTACCCACAGCATTTACCAGGCCAAACCTGTTTATCGAGCCGTCCTGCGCGGGCACCAACTCTACACCTTTCTCGATACCGCCGTACTTTAAGTGGCAATTGCGATCTGCTACCTCTTCCTGGCCATTGGCACTGGCTGCGGCAAACCATTCCTGCTCAGTGGGAAGACGATAATGGTATCCGGTCTCCTCGGATAACCAGCTGAGATAGGCTTCTGCGTCTTGAAGAGTTAGGTTATTAACTGGCAAATCGCCTGCAGCGATATCTAAAGCTCCACACTGCTTGGTTGCACTGCAGTAGTGACCCAGGTCGCGATTGCTGACTTCATACTTACTAACAGCCAGGGGTCGACCACTCACCCCTCTGACAACCACCATTGCCGGTCCCTTGGTACCATCTGCAAGGCGATCACGGCAGCTGTAGCGCGCCCCTCTGCCGCCACTACCTGGCACCAGGTGACCACAAAAATCCAGCTTAAATTCTTTGAGTGGCTGGTAACCCGGGAGAAGCGCCCTAAATTCATCGACCAGTGCCTCTGTTCTTAGGGGGTCTTCTGCACCCAGCTTAGTGGCACAGTTATTCAGTTCTTCACCGACAACCGGGCGAATCTGTCTAGCTTTAACACTATCCAGCTTTGCTAGCTGTGAT